>WQYR01000007.1 GCA_009781145.1 Propionibacteriaceae bacterium
CCCACTCGAAGCCTTCCACCTCATGCTCGGACACCAAGTCATCATCGGCGGACGCCAAATGAAACTACCTGATACACTCACCCCATCAACACAACGTTGCGTTGACCCCTAGAATCCACCGCCGAAAACCCGCTCTCCAGGGGACGAAAGGTCCAATCTCGCGGAAGCTGTTGGGTTCAGTCGTCCTCTGGCGTAGCCTTTTTGCTCTTCCTGATCAGCTCACCGACCGCCCCGGCGGCATCGACGGCGGCGCCTTTCACCGCTGAGCCCGCGCCCGTCACTGCGGAACCGGCGGTCTCCAGCGCAGCTAGCACCTGCGGCTTCTCAGGGATTCCATCGTTGTTGCGGTCGATCGCCCGGAATGCGTCGACACCGCGTCCCACGGTCTGACCGCCAGCACGCAAGCCGGCGGCACCGACTTCCAGCACCTTGTCCTTCGCTTCACCCACCGCGACCGTCCATGCTTTCGCACTCAGCGCCTCGTGTCCGGCGCCGATACCAAGCAGTTCGTCGAACTTTACGACATCACTTGCGACCCGGTGGCTCGCGGCCACCACTCTGGGGGACGACATCGGGTTCCACAGCACAGCAGAATTGGCCCGTTCCGTTGAAGCGTCCAGCCGAGCAAGCAATTGCCCAGTAGTTCCGGCCATTTGTTCCAAGCGCTTTTGCCTCGCCGTCTTCAGCCCAGAGCGATGACGTTCGACTTCCTCCGGAGTGGCGTCCAGCACCCGGTCGAGTTCGATCACGGCAAGCGCGTCTTGCAGTTGAACGCAGCGAGCCAACACCGCCAGCCACTCCTGCACCTTTGGCCTTGCGGCGTTGACCGCCTTAGTGATGTCATCAAGGTCGCTCTTCACCTCGACCTTGGCCGTCAGCGCCTCAATCTGTCGCAGCGCGTAGGCCTGAGTGCTGGCGACTGTCGCCGCAGCACCTTGCACTTTTGACCAGGTGATCTCAGAGACACGGCCCACGCTGTCACGTACCTCAACTGCCTCGTCAAGGATCAGCCCCACACCGATCATCTGCGCCAGCACCGCGTCGTTTTGGGCGCGGATGATGTCGTCCACCTTCGCCTCGATCTCAGCCAAATACTCCTTGATCTCTTCCATCGTTTTCATCATGGCCTGCTGTTGCATCAGCGTTCCAACCGAGGCGAGGACCGCCGGATTCAACAGATTCGCCCCCAACGTCGCCGGGGCCTTCACAAACTCAACAAAACCCTTGATCTGGCCACTCTTACCCTTGAGCACGCCCGTGGCCAGGCCAGTCTTGCCGCTTGTTCGCAACCCCACTTGGCGGATTGCCCGCGCGGACTGCTCGGTCAACTTCACCCAGCGTCCCGAGTTGGCAGCCAGTTCAGAAGCCGCGGTCACCGCCGCACCAGCTCGACTGACCAGCGAAGCAACTGGTATCTGCGTCGATGCCAGTCCAGAAGACGCCAGGAAACGATCCACATCGGCAGCTTCCCCAAACACCGCCAAACCGTCACCGTCGCTGAACAGCTGAATCTCGCCATCCATCCCGGCCTCCTTCCTGGCCCCGAATCACATCATTATTCCACCACAACATGGGTAACCGGCAGGTTCTGGTTCGATGGTATGGTGAGTTTTGGTCTGTTAACGATTGCGGGGTGGACGAATTGAAAAAGACTCTAGTGCTCATCATCGGCGTGGTTGTCGTCGCGGTGGTTTGTGTTGCCGCCGTCCTGCTTTGGCCACATCCCACTGACAACCAACAAACGACCTCTGGCGGACAGACTGCCACGCAAACAACTTCTGTCAAACAGACGACTTCTGGCGAGCAGACGACTTCTCATGACCAAGGCAATGGGGGCCCTGTGCCGCTGAAGCCCGTCATCTACCTTTACCCGCAACAGACACTGGACGTGGATGTCACGCTTGACTTCGACGGTGTTGTCGGCACCACCTACCCACCGTACGGCGACGGGTGGCATGTCACAGCGCAACCCGATGGCACGCTGATCAACCATACGGATGGGCGAACATACAGTTACCTGTTTTGGGACGGCCACGGCAGCGGTTCATATGATCTGACCACGGGATTCGTTGTTTCACGCGAATCGGTGGCGCAGTTCCTACAGGACAAACTGGCGTACATGGGCTTGTCGCCCCGCGAATACAACGAGTTCATCGTCTATTGGTTGCCACAAATGCAGGCCAGTCCGTATTACCTGATCAGTTTTCAGGGTGACGCATACACGTCGATGGCCAGACTGACGATCACCCCGCAGCCCGATTGCATTCAGCGGGTGTTCATGGTTGCGCAACCGCTGGACGCGCCGATTGATCTACCGCCGCAAGTGTTGCAGCCGTTCAGCCGCCACGGGTTCTCGGTGGTCGAATGGGGCGGAGATTTGCTGACCAACCGATGACCCGTCAGTTCCTCGCGAAACGGTGGGGACGGGTGCCTCTGGACGGCTGGCCCGAGTCTGGACGAAGACCCAACTGACGACCTGCCACCTTGGCCTTTGACAGCCTATGGATGGCCTGGTGTGACAGCTCGGGGCCTATCTCGACGATACAGAAATTGGCAAACATCTCGATGCGTCCCAAATCTTGGCCTCGCAGGCCACCCTCGTTTGTTATCGCAGCGACGATCGCACCGGGCTTGACGCGATCACGGTGACCAACGCCGATCCAGTACCTTGTGACACCCTTCGTCCGGTGCTCATGCCCGCGATGCTTGCCCTTGCCATCATCTTTCAACTGGGCCAACTCCGCGTCCATCTGATCGTCGTCCCTTGATGCCGGGCCGCGATCGTCCACCGCCAGCGCCGCCAGAACCGACGCCAGATCGATGGCTTGACTCAGGCGATCTTGCGTCCCGTCCGCCGCGGCGTCCAGATACGATTCCACGGCTTGCCGAGCGATCTGCAGCCGTCCCCCCGCCAGCCGCTCCGGCACCTGAGCAAGCAGACCCGCCACGCGGTGCGCGGACACTTCGGCGGGCGTCGGGACGGGAGTCTCAACCAGCTCGGCTTTGATGGCCTTTTCGATGCGACGCAGACGTTCGCGCTCCTTCGGTGCGACGAATGTGAACGCCACGCCTGTGCGTCCGGCGCGCCCCGTCCGCCCGATTCGGTGGACGTACTCGTCCGCCTCGTGCGGTATGTCGAAGTTGACAACCAGACCGATGCGATCGACATCCAGGCCGCGAGCCGCGACGTCGGTGGCGACCAGCACGCTGATCTGCCCGGACCGCAGGCGCTCGACGATTCGCTCCCGCTCGGCCTGCGGCACGTTGCCGGAGATGACGGACGCGCTGATGCCCCGCTGCACGAGCGCGGCACCAATGTCTTCTGCTGATGCCTTCGTGCGGACGAACACCAGCGCGGCCTCCGCGTCCGATGTCGCCAACACCCGGGCCAGCGCGCCAAGCTTGTGCTTCGGCGGCACAACGGCGTACCGCTGCTGCACGGCATCAACGGTCGACGCCTGCGGCGTCACGGCGATCTGACGCGGGTTATGCAGGTGGTTTTGGACGGTGCGGCGGATCTCCGGCGGCATCGTGGCGCTGAACATGGCCGTCTGGTGGTCCGGCGGCACCTCGCTGAGAATGCGGTCGACGTCCTCCGCGAAACCCATGCGCAGCATCTCGTCGCCCTCGTCCAGCGCGACGAATGCCACGCCACTCAGGTCGAGGGTGCCGCGTTCGATGTGGTCGATCACCCGTCCAGGTGTGCCGACGACGATCTGAGCGCCGGCCTTGAGCGCGCGCTCCTGAATGTAATACGGCGCACCCCCATAGATGGTGACGGTCGCGATGCCGGGAATGTCGGCCGCGAAACTGTCGAGCGCCGAGGTCACCTGCAGCGCCAGTTCGCGGGTCGGCACCAGCACCAAACCCTGCGGACGACGATCATCCGGCGTGATGCTTGCCAGCATGGGCAGGCCGAATGCAGCAGTCTTGCCGGTGCCGGTCTGGGCGATTCCGACGACATCCTCGCCCCCGAGTAGCGCCGGAATGGCGGCAGCCTGAATCGGCGTCGGCTCGGCGAAGCCAAGGCGGGTGACGGCGTCCACAAGACGGTGCGGCAAACCGAGGGATTGGAAGGACAGGGCAGAGTCGGACGTCTTGGACACTTGGGGGCCGTTCGGTTAGAGGAAAAGATCGCCAATGGGCGTGCCTTTTGAGTTGCTCGCGTAACGAGCGGACTTGGACGGGATGCATCACAAGGCGGAGGTCCGTTCCGATAGTTGGGCTATCGGGACGTCTGACCGACAACGACGTGAGGCGCCCGTCCAGGGCCGCGCAGTAGCGATGAACTCATATGGCACACCCTGAAGCGCAATGTTTCAGCTTACCAGACAGGGGTAAGCCTTTACAGCACGCAAGTGTGCAAGCATGGAATCATGCATGCCATCACGTTCAAGCAGCCGGGCGGCCCGGACGTTCTCGAGTGGACGACGGTGGCAACGCCTGACCCCGGACCGGGTGAAGTTCGGCTCCGGGTCATCGCCGCAGGCGTCAATCCAGCGGATGCCCGCCAACGCGAGGGCAAGTATCCCCCGCCGGCCGGGGCGTCCGAGATTCTCGGACTTGAGTGCAGCGGCGTCGTCGACGCGGTTGGGGACGACGTGCTCGCGCCCCAAATGGGTGACACAGTGGTGGCCCTGCTGGCCGGTGGCGCCTACGCCGAGCAGGTTGTCGTCCCGGCCGCCCAGTGCGTCGCCCTGCCGGACGGGGTGGACGCCGTCGAGTCGGCCGGCCTGATGGAGGCAGCCTGCACCGTGGTGTCGAACCTAGATGCGGTGCGCCTGGCCCCCGGCGAAACGGTGCTGGTGCATGGCGGCGCCGGCAGCATCGGCGGTTTCGCCATCCAATACTGCAAGGCCATCGGCTGCCGCGTCATCGCCACTGCGGGGAGCCCTGACAAGCTGGAATACTGCGCCGATCGAGGCGCGGACGAGGCGATCGACTATCACACTGACTGGTGGGCCGCGGTTGCTGACGCGACCGGCGGGCACGGTGCCGACGTGATCATGGATGTCGTCGGGGCGCCGTACATGCAGCACAATGTGGAGTCGCTGGCCCGCTTCGGTCGGCTCGTCAGCATAGGACGCCAACAGGGCAGCCAGTGCCTGGTGGACCTCGGCGCGCTTCAAGCCCGCCAGGGCACCATCACGGCGACAGGTCTGCGATACCGTCCCCTAGAAGAGAAAGCGGCGATCTGCCGGCGAGTTGGCGAGGCCGTCGTGCCGCTTGTTGCCGGCGGCGCCATTCGACAGGCCCGAACTACCCGTTTCGCCATGACGGACGCCACCGACGCCCACCGCCTGTTGCAGAGCACTGAAAAGCTGGGCAAGATCGTCCTGGTTGTCTAACCGATCGCGACGCGCACTGCGCCGAGATTTCAGTTCGCGTCCACTTCACCGCCGTTTGCTGGACGCAAACTGATATCTCGCGTGGCCAACCAGCATTATGGCAATCTTAAGGTGACTCCACGGTTGGCTTTCGGTTGAGTCTGTTGGCTTGAACCATGAACCTGAAGCCCAGACATCTACCGAAATTGCCGTCCAGCGTTTACCCCGGTGTCGCCTTCGACCCTCACCGCAACAGCCTCAACCTGTTGCGGCTGGTTTTTGCCATCACGGTTATCGCGTCCCACGCCACTTATCTGGGCGGATACATGACCGAGCCCACCTGGGCCGGGCTGACGCCGGGTCGCTGGGCTGTCATCGGGTTCTTCATCATCTCGGGTTATCTGATCACGGCGTCACGAAACAGTCGCGGATTTGGCAGCTTCATTGTGCACCGGCTCGCCCGCATTTACCCGGGGTTCTTGACGAATCTTTTGGTGACGGTTTTGGTTTTCGCCCCTGTTGGGTTCTATCTCGTGAATCGCAGTTTGAACGGGTACCTGACAACCGGCACCCAACCTGTGCAATACGTCCTGGGCAACGTGTTTCTGAAAATGCACTCGTGGGACGTCGCGAACACGCCGACAAATGTCCCATATGCCGGCAGGTGGAACGGGCCTCTTTGGACGATCTTCTTCGAGTTCTGCTGCTATGTCATCGTCGGGTTGCTGTTGAGCCTTCCTGCCGCCAGACGCCGCCAACAGTTCGTCATCCCGGCGTTGTTCGCCGTGTCAGTGGTGCTCCAGTGGCAGGCCGGTCCAACCGTCGCCTGGGTACAAAGCGTATCGCCCGGCACGGCCTACGACGCCAGCCTGCTGATGCAACTGCTGCCCAGCTTCCTGGCCGGCGCCACCATCTACCAGTTGCGCCACCACATCCGGCTGAGCCTGCCGGGTGCCGTCGTCTGCGCCGGAGCCAGCCTCGTTGGCATCGTGGCACTGCCGGGCTGGGGCCCTCAGCTCGTCTCTCCCCTGCTGGGTTACGTCATCTTCTGGGTGGCCACCGTGGCGCCCATGCCAAAACTTTTGAAGACGCAAGACATTTCGTACGGCATGTACATCTACGGCTTCCTCGTCCAGCAAACACTTGTGCTGCTGGGGGTCAATCAGCTCGGTCTGTTGCCGTTCACCGTTGCGAGCGTCGCCTTCACGGCTCCACTGGCCATCGCCAGTTGGGTCGCCATCGAACGCCCCGTGCTGACGCTGGTACGCAGGCACCCAATCGCCTGGCAACACAGCAACAAGCCGCTGCTGGTCCCAGGTCTTGTCAAGGTCAGTTCATAATGGAATCCATGAGAGTTCTTGTCGTCGACGACGAGCCCGCCGTCAGGACGTCACTGACCACCGCCCTCGCGAGGGACGGCTACGAGGTCACGCTGGCCGAGGACGGCAACACCGCCCTGACGCAACTGGCCCTGGGCGGCGTCGACGCGATCATTCTGGACGTGGCGATGCCCGAGCCAAATGGCCTGGAAGTATGCCGACGCCTTCGGGCACGCGGCGACCGCACGCCAATCTTGATGTTGACGGCCCGCGACCTGATCGACGACCGAGTGGCCGGGCTGGACGCCGGCGCCGACGATTACCTAGTCAAACCCTTCGCCCTAGCCGAGTTGCGGGCCCGCCTGCGGGCCTTGCTGCGACGCACCGGCGACCAAACCGACGCCCTGGTTTTCGGCGACATCGAGTTGGACCTTGCCGCCGCCCGGGTGACCCGAGCCGGGCATGAACTAACGCTGACGCGCACCGAATTCCAACTGCTCGAACTGTTCATGCATAACCCCGGCCGGGTGCTGACCCACAGCCAGGTGTACCAGGCCGTGTGGGGATACGACTTCGGGCTAAGCGGCAACAACCTGTGGGTCTACATGAGTTACCTTCGCGCCAAGCTCGGCGAACCGCGCGTGCTTCAAACTGTTCGCGGTCTCGGTTACGTCCTTCGGGAGACACCATGACGCTTCGCAACCGGGTGGCGCTCATCGCCGCCGTCATCGTCTTGGCGGTGCTGGCAGCCGTCAACATCGTGGTGGTGTATGCCTATGCCGGCCAATTGCGGTCTGGTGGCGACGCCACCTTGGTGGACGCGGCGCAACAGGCGTCCATCATCGCCTCGAAGATGAAAACCACGCAGACGGCCCCACCGGAACCAACGAAGCCGACCCCAACCGCCTCTGCCCCGTCGAAACCCGCCCAAGACAAGCAGCCCTCTGACACAGACACCATAGTCGTTGTCGGCGGCACTCAAGTTGAACTGCTGTGGGGTCCGGTCTCGGTGGGTCAACCGTCGCTCTTCGGGCCGTTGAACACCCAGGACGTGGCCGTGTCGGTGGGCTCGCAGCCCGCCTACTTTGGCTATTCGCCGGACCAAACACTTCGAACATACACAGCGGCTCTGACGGGCGTCCCCGGCGGTGGTCTCGTCCGTGCCAGCCGCAAGCTCAACGCCGACAGCAACGCTTTGCACCAGGCGGAGTGGCTGCTGGCCGCGTTGGTACTGGTGGCCACGGCCGTCACCTACCTGGCGCTGCGCCTGGCGGCTGGTCGGATTCTGCGGCCCATCAGGCACCTGACCAACACAGCCGAGCACATCACCAAGACTCGCGACCTTTCCGCGCGAATCGACGTCGGCAAGCCCGGGGACGAGGTGACGCGCCTAGGCTCGGCGTTCAACACCATGCTGATAGCCCTTGACGAGTCGGTCACGGCGCAACGTCAGTTGGTTGCCGACGCGTCCCACGAGTTGAGGACGCCGTTGACCAGCCTGACCACCAACCTCGACCTGCTGGAGGACGGCGAGGGCTTGCGCGATCCGCAGGCCCCAACCTTGGTCTCGGCGGCCAGGGAACAGGCCGGTGAGCTGAATGAGCTTATCGCCGATCTGCTTGACCTATCGCGGTACCAAGAGTCGGCGCCGCACCGCACCGTCGTCCGCCTAGACACCTTGACTGAGGAAGCCGTCGACCGGATTCGTCACCGGACGCCAGAGCACGACATCGAGGTGCATCTCGAACCGTGCCTGGTTGATGTTGACACCGCCGCCGTCAGCCGGGCGATCACAAACCTGGTCGACAACGCCATCAAGTGGAGCCCGTCTGGCGCAACCGTTCACGTCACGGTTGAGGGCGGACGGGTGAGCGTCACCGACAGTGGGCCAGGCATCTCCGACGAGGACCTACCCCACGTCTTTGAACGCTTCTACCGCGCGCCCGCAGCGCGGGGACGCCCAGGGACGGGCCTAGGCCTAGCCATCGTCGCCAGCGTAGCCGAGGCGAACGACGCGACCGCAACCGTCGCAACAAGCCCGACCGGATCAGTCTTCACCCTGTCTTTCCCGATGGCTGACGCTGGGCTCACCTAGCCCAGGTCGCTCGTGTGGCTTGCCCAGCAAGAGCTGGAGCGCTGCCGTGTGGTTTTGACCCGATGTCTGGGCGGTTGGGGCGACCAGCGGGCACATTAGCGCTGTCGTCCGATGGAGACGACCCACAGCACGGTGTGGAGGAAGGCGGCCGCCAGCAGAATCGTCCACACGATCTCCCAGCGCCCGGTGAGGAACCCGGTGAGTAGGAAGACGGCGACCGCGACGATCCACAACAGGACACAGATACCCCGATACATTTGGAGCGACTTGGTCACAGGCTGCCCGTCGTGACGCCACGGCCACACGCCGGTTGTCTGGACCATGGGTTGGCCGGTGCGGGCGTCGATGACGGTGGCGGGACCTGAGTGGTGGATCTTGTGAGTGAGCCAGGCCATGAGACCGGCGGCGAAGCATGCCATCCCGGCGCCGATCAGGCCGGGTGATCTTGTGGTTGGGTTACTCATTTCTTTCTCCTATTGGTTGGTTTTCGCTGCGCACACGACGTGTGTGCGCGGGTAGTCATTGGCTGGTCACACCAGCGTGAGGTTCGCCTGTCGGACTTGCTCGGTCTCGCTGGTCGGGAGGGTGTCGGGCGTCGTGTCGTCGGTGGGTTCCGGGCTGGCCGGTGCGGTCTTCTTGGGTGCCAGGAAGGTTGATGCCGCAGCGGTGACCAGACAGAGCACGATGGTCAGGATGAAGGCGGTGTTGATGCCGTGGTTGGTGGCCAGGATCGCGTCATGTCCGGCCTTGGCGAAGGAGGTCGCCGAGGTTGACATGGTGGATATGAGGACGGCGGTGCCGATTGCTCCGGCGATCTGGCGCAGCATGTTCTGCAGCGTGGAGGCGTCGGCCTGCATGGCCGGTTTGATCGTGGCGAACGCGGCGGTGGTGATCGGGGTCATGACCAGCGCGACGCCAAGGGCGAAGACGGAGTAGGTGGCCAGACTGTAGCCGTATCCGGTGTTGGGGGTGAGCCGGGCGAGGAAGACGGCGGCGACGGCCATGATCAGTGTGCCGGTGATGGCCAGCGGTTTGAGGCCGATCTTGTCGTACAGTTTCCCGGCGACGATGCCGACGACGCCGATCAGGACGGAGCCGGGCAGCAGTAGCAGGCCGGTCTTCAGTCCGGAGAAGCCCTGGACATTCTGGAAGTACAGCGGCATCAGGATCAAGCCGCCGTAGAACGCCATCTGCAGCACCATGGTGATCGACACGGTGACGGAGAAGTTGTGGTTGGTGAACACGCGCAAGTCGAGCAGCGGATGAGGGCTGCGTAGTTCGACGACGACGAAGACGGCGAGCGCCACGACGCCGCCGATCAAGGAGGCCAGCACGAGCGGGTCACCCCAGCCGGACTTGCCCGCAGTCGACGCCCCGTACAACACGGCTGACAGTCCGGCAGCGATCAAGATGATGCCGGGCACATCGGGCTTGGTGCGGTTGATCGGGTTAGGACAAGAGAAGGTCGCCACGGCGACCACACAGACCGCCAGGCCGATGATGGCCATGGCCCAAAACAGGACACGCCAACTGGTGATGGTGATCATGACCCCGGCCAGAGTCGGGCCGATGGCCGGTGCGAGCATCATGGCGATGCCGAGCACACCCATGGCCGAGCCAAGCTTGGATTTGGATGTGATGGCCAGCACGATCATCATGGCCAGCGGCAGCAGGATGCCGTAGCCGACCGCCTGGATGAGCCGCCCCACCAACAGCACGGCGAAACCTGGCGCGGCGGCGCAGATCACTGAGCCGATGATGAGGGCGGCCATCGCGGTGATGAACAGTGTCTTGTATTGGAAGCTCTTGGCCAGGAATGGCACTAGGGCGATGACGATGCCAGTGGCCAGCAGGAACCCGGTCGACAGCCACTGTGCGGTCGGGGCCGTGATGGTGAACTGGCCCATCAGGGTGGGCAGCATGACGTTGATGATCGAGACGTTCAGCAGATTGACGAACATGCCCGCCAGGACGATGCCAAGCAGGAGGCCATGACCCGACTTGGATTCGGCGGCGGAGGGGTCGCCGTGCCCGTTGATTGACATGTGTTGATCTATGCTCATGCTGCTAGTCTTGACTCATGTGGCCAGGCACGCAATCAGCAGATCAGGCCAGCGCGCACGATCCTGGACACCTGGCCTGAGATCTGTACGGAAACGTTCAAAGGAGCCAACATTGGCAAGCGACCGCCGCGTCAAGTACACACAAATGGTGCTGCGGGAAGCCCTGGTCACCCTGCTGGCGAACAAGCCGATCACGAAGATCACGACCACCGAGATCTGCGCACTGGCTGACGTCAACCGGGGCACGTTCTACACCCATTACACCGACCAGTACGACCTGCTGCAGTCCATCCAGGACGACTTTGCCGCCGAAGTACTCGACCTCCAGGCTCGGCGGCGCTCCGAGCGCATGTCAACCCAAGCGATGCTGACCGGGCTGGCCACCTACTTCCGCCAGCAACTATCGCTGTGCAAGGTGCTGTTCACGACCACCGGCGGCGAGGACCTCATCGCGCGGCTGATACGCGACGCCTCCACGGAGTTCATCGCGACCTGGCCGGACCAGGCCACCGACCCAGACGACCTTGAGATGCTGTACGAGTTCATCGCACGCGGCTCAGCCGCCGTGCTGCGCCACTGGATCATGACCGACGCCACCCAACCGCCCGAGCACATCGCCCAACTGGTCATCAAAGCCTCAATGCACGGCAGCGCGTCGTTCCGCAAGTGACCGGCAACTCGTCGGATGGCGGGGTATCGGACTCCACCTTTCGTCTATGACGCAGGGTGCGTTTCCGATACCTGGGTCACTCTTAGGCCGTCACCAGTTGGTGCGCCCGCTGATGTGACACGCCCAGAGTTTGGCCGATTTCCGCCAGGGGCACCGACTTGGCGCGCAACTTGCGGGCCACTTCGCGTATCTTCTTGTTGGCCGTGGCGTCCTTGTGCAAGTCGCACTAGCAATCCACCTGACGTATCTGCTGAGCGTTGCGCACCGCCCGCCAGCGGCCTTGGTCGTCCATCATCGCAAAGCCCCGGCTGGCCAGTTGGCTCAAGGCGTCCAGGCAGCTGGTGATCGTCACCCCTGACAGCAAGACCATCTCGCTCAGCGTCTTGCCGCCCCTCCCTGGCAGCGCCTCGCGCACCGCGGCAACATCCCCGACAAGGTCGTCGCCGTCCCGACGGGCACCGATCAGCGGCAACTCGTCGCCTTGGCCAACTGGCTGCAACATTGCCCTGATGTCCGCCACCTGCGACACCAACACTGCCTCGCCGTCTCGGATCAGACGATGCGGAGTGGTTGACATGGAGGACGTCACCGGCCCCGGCACCGCCATGACGATGCGCCCCAACTCCCCCGCCCAGGTCGCGGTATTCCGGGCACCGGATCGCAGCGCCGCCTCCACCACCACCGTGCCCTGCGACAAGGCCGCGATCAGGCGATTGCGCTCCAGGAACCCGTGACGCGTTGGCGCCGCCCCAGGCGGCAACTCGGAGATCACCAAACCCTTGTCGACCAGATCCTTGAACAGCCCGTAATTGCCCGGCGGGTAAGGCGAGTCCAGACCTCCCGCATAAACTCCGATGGTGTGCCCTCGCATTAACAGCGCGCCACGGTGGCTGGCCGAGTCGATGCCAAAGGCCCCGCCTGAGACAATCGTCCAGTGAGGCTCCCCCACTTCGCCAGCCAAGTTGGAAGCCATGTCAAGCGCCACAGACTCGCCGTACCGCGTCGCGGCTCGTGCTCCCACCATCGCCACGGACTTCCGGGACCAAGACGCCAGACGACCAGGCCCCGCAGCCCACAAGCCCACCGGCACACCACCCATCGAACCGACAGCGCAGCCCTCCAATTCACCAAGCGCCATCGGCCATTCCGGGTCGCTTGGAATCAGGAAGCGAAGACCCGCCTGCTCTGTGGAATCTGCCACCTCGCGTGGGTTCGTTGCGTTTGCCCACGCTGCGAAGGCGTCACCCGAGGGCACTCGACAGTCATCGTCACCGTCATCTGGCTGCCTGTCAATGACCTCCACCCCTGCCCGCACTCGCTGCCAGGCTTCGTCGGGCCCATACCTTGACGCCAAAGCCAACACCGACGTGGCTCCGAAACGCAGCAATGACCCCAGCGCCGCCCGCGTCAACCGCTCATCTGTCCAATTGTTCAGGCTCATGCGGCCACCATCCATTCGTCTTGATTCAGAACCATGCCGGCAACAACGTCGTCGACGCTGACCTTGCCCCGGCCCGCCAGGTCGGCCAAAGTTCTGGCCAGACGGGCAACTTTGTCCACCCCTCGCGTGCTCATGTGGCCCTTAAGTACCTGCTGCTCGACCAACGCCAATCCGCGGTCGGGAACCCCCGCGCGGGCAATATGCCCCGGTATCTCGGCGTTGCGCCGCCAACCGGTGCCTTGCAGACGCGCCTGGCTGCGCTCGCGCGCTTCTGCCACCCGCACCGCCACCACCGCCGTCGATTCGACGGTCGAATCCGCCTTCGCCAGCACCCGGCTGACCGTCGTCATGTGCTGGTGAATGTCGATGCGGTCGAGCATCGGGCCAGATAGCCGCGCGTTGTACCGTCGGATGGCGTTCGGTGCACATCGGCATTGCGCGCCCGAAACGCCAGAGAAACCACAAGGGCAAGGGTTGGCCGCCATCACAAGCTGGAACTGGGACGGAAAACGAACCACCCCGTGGCTACGGGCGATGCTGACATATCCCGCCTCCATTGGCGTACGAAGCGCCTCCATCACCTGAGGACTCAGTTCTGGCGCCTCGTCAAGGAACAACACACCTCGGTGTGCCAAGGAAATCGCTCCAGGCCTGGCCAGCCGTGACCCGCCACCAACCATCGCCGCCATCGTCGCGTTGTGGTGCGGACTGGAAAAGGGGGGACGCCGAATCAGCCCGTCGTTCAGATCTTCACCGGCCAAGGAGTGGATGGCCGATGCCTCCAACGCCTCTGCCAGGGTCAGGTCAGGCAACAACCCCGGCAGGCGCATCGCCAGCATCGTCTTGCCCACCCCTGGCGGGCCGTGCAAGAACATGTGATGACCACCGGCCGCCGCCACCTCAGCCGCCCAGCGCGCCTCAGGTTGCCCCAGCAGATCGGACAGATCGACTGCCGCGGCGTCGTCTGATGGCTCGGACTCAGGTTTTGGGGCGGCCTCGGCACCCAGGGGCTCGCGACCGTGCAACACCTCGACCAAGTCTTCGAGCGTCGCCACACCGTGCACTTCAAGGCCGTCCACCAGACGCGCCTCACCTACCTGAGCCAGCGGCACGATGGCGGATGTCCAACCGGCTTGGCGCGCCGCCAGCAAGCCGGGCAGGATGCCGCGCACCCGACGCACCCGCCCGTCCAATCCAACCTCGCCCATGAGCACGTTCTTCTGGGCCACCTGCCGCGGCACCTGACGGGCAGCCGCCAGTACCGCCGCCGCTATTGCCAGGTCGTAGTGTGTGCCCGCTTTCGGCAGACTGGCCGGCGTCAAGTTGATGGTCAACAACTCGCTAGGCCAACCCAAACCAACCGCCGTCAAAGCCGCCCGGCACCTGTCACGCGCCTCATGCAACGCGGCGTCAGGCAACCCCACCAGCACGGTCCTCGGTAGACCAGGGCTGATAGCCGCCTCGACCTCCACCAGCGTGCCTTCCATGCCAACCAAAGCGATCGACCAGGCCGACGCAATCATGCCAACCCCCTGACGTGACGGATCACCGGGGCCATGCCCGGCGTCTTGGTTATGCCAACAGCGTCCAGCCGCAAGCTTCCGGGAGTGTCCATATGGGCCCGTTGCCACCAAAGTGCCAATCGTCCCAGGCGCGCCGCCTTGGCAACTGTGATGGCCTCAAGCGGGTCGCCGAACCGCGCACCGGCCTTGGTCTTCACCTCCACAATCACCAGCCGCAGCGGCGGCCCAGGCTCGTGGGCAACGATGTCCACCTCGCCTGCCCGACACCGCCAGTTTCGATCAAGGATCGTCCAGCCAAGTCCGCGCAGGTGGGCGACCGCCAGGTCTTCGCCCCAGCGCCCGAAAGAGTTCTTCTGCTTCACACTGTCTTTTTAGCGAGCACATCTGGGATATCGGCGCGGGACAACACCAATCCACAGGCCCAATCTTCTGCGCCGATTGCTGTGGACAACGCCGATTTGGGCCTTCGGGTTACTACCCTACGAAACATGCAACGAAAGTTTCCTTCATGAGGCGATTTGACCCCTTCCTGGTGCTGCTACGACGGCCCGCCTGCCTTATGCTGATGCGTAGGCAAACACTGAACCTAGGAGGCGCCTCATGAGCATCCCGACTCCAACACCCGCCGACCATTTTTCCTTCGGCCTTTGGACCATCAACTGGACAGGCGGCGACCAGTTCGGTTCACGCACCCGTCAGGAATTCGACCCGGTGCTCGTGCTGCAGAAGCTGGCCGAGTACGGCGCCTGGGGCATCACCTTCCACGATGACGACGTCATCCCCTTCGGCACGCCCGACGACGAACGCGAGGCCATCATCACCCGCTTCGAAAAGGGCCTGCAAGACACCGGCATCGTCTGCGAGATGGTGACCACCAACACCTTCAGCCATCCAGTCTTCAAGGACGGCGGCTTCACCGCCAACGACCGCTCGGTGCGCCGCTACGGCCTGCGCAAGGTGCTGCGCAACGTCGACCTGGCTGCCCGCCTGGGAGCCACCACCTTCGTCATGTGGGGCGGCCGCGAAGGCGCCGAATACGACACGTCAAAGGACTACAAGGCCGCGCTCGACCGCTACCGCGAGGGCATCGACACTGTGGCCGCTTACATCAAGTCGAAGGGCTACAACCTGCGCATCGCCCTGGAGCCGAAGCCGAACGAGCCGCGGGGCGATATTCTTCTTCCCACGGTCGGTCACGCCCTAGCCTTCATCAGCCAACTCGACAACGGCGATATCGTCGGGCTGAACCCCGAGGTTGGTCACGAGCAAATGGCCGTCCTCAACTACACGGTAGCGCTTAGCCAGGCACTGTGGAGCGGCAAGCTTTTCCACATCGATCTGAACGGCCAGAAGTCCGTCAAGTACGATCAGGATTTGTGCTTCGGCCATGGCGATTTGATGAGCGCTTTCGGCACCGTCGATCTGCTGGAAAATGGCTTCCCGAACGGCGGTCCCAAGTATGACGGCCCGCGTCACTTCGACTACAAGCCCAGCCGAACCGAGTGCGAGGATTCAGTTTGGGACACCGTCAAGGCAAACATGGAGACCTATCTGCTGCTCAAGCAGCGCGTCCTGGCCTTCCGTGCCGACCCAGAGGTGAAGGATCTCATGAAGTCGGCCAAGATCGACGAGCTGGCCCAGCCCACACTGGCCCCCGGTGAGACGGTCGACGACATCCTGGCCGACCGCTCGGCCTTCGAGGATTATGACGTCAACGCCGCCGGCGCCCGACGCACCGACTTTGTCCGACTCAACCAGGTGGCCCTGGAATTCGCACTTGGAGCCCGCTGATAATATCCCCTTTCAGCGATCCCCTGGAACGCCCGGCGGTGTCCCGCAGCCCCGCCGGGCGTTCGCCTAAGCAAACGCAGGAGAACGTCATGTTAGTTGCAGGAATCGACACGTCGACCCAGTCGTGCAAGGTGCTCATCGTGGACGCCGAGACGGGCACCGTTGTCCGTCAGGGAAAGGCGGCGCACCCGGACGGCACCGAGGCCCACCCCGACGCCTGGTGGACGGCCTACCAAGAAGCCGCGGCCGAGGCCGGCGGCATCGACGACGTCGCGGCCATCGCCGTCGGTGGCCAACAGCACGGCATGGTGTGCCTGGACGCCGACGGTGAGGTTGTGCGTCCCGCCCTGCTGTGGAACGACACCCGCTCTGCCGAGGCTGCCGAGGCGCTGATCCTGGAACTGGGCCGCGGCGACCGCTCCAAAGGCGCCCAGGCCTGGGCCGACGCATGCGGATCGGTGCTGGTCGCGTCGATCACCGTCACCAAGCTGCGCTGGCTGCGCGACAACGAACCCGAGAACGCTGATCGCGTCGCCGCCGTCTGCCTGCCCCACGACTGGCTGAGCTGGCGCCTGGCCGGCCACGGACCCAAGAGCCAAGGGGGTGACGGCGACATCTCAACGCTGCTAACCGATCGCTCGGACGCTTCCGGCACCGGCTACTGGTGCCCCGCCACCGGCGAATACCGGCGCGACCTGCTCAAGCTGGCTTTGGGACGGGACGACGTGGTTCTGCCCCGGGTGCTTGGCCCGAACGAAACAGGGTCCAGGACGCCGGCCGGCGCACCCATCGGGCCGGGAGCCGGCGACAATGCCGCGGCGGCTCTGGGACTCGGGTTGACGCCCGGCGATGTGTCCGTCTCGCTAGGTACATCAGGTGTTGTCAGCGCCATTTGCCCAACTCCTGCGGCCGACCCGTCAGGTCTAGTCAACGGCTTCGCTGATGCCACCGGTGCGTTCCTGCCGCTGGCCTGCACCCTCAACGCCAGCCGCATAATTGATGCCGCGACGCACCTGCTGGGTGTCGATTATGACGCCGTCTCGTCGCTGGCCTTGAGCGCCCAACCCGGCGCGGACGGCCTGACCCTCGTCCCCTATTTCGAGGGCGAGCGCACCCCCAACAAGCCACACGCCACCGCGTCCATGCACGGCATGACGCTGGCCAACACGACTCCCGTCAACCTCGCCCGAGCTTTCGTCGAGGCGTTGCTTTGCTGCCAAGCCGACGGCCTGGACGCAATGGTGGCCCTAGGCGTTGTGCCCGAGCGAATCTTCCTTATCGGCGGCGGCGCCAAGTCGCCCGCCGTCCGGCAGCTTGCCCCCAGCGTCTTTGACGGCCATGACGTCATCGTCCCACCTGACGGCGAGTACGTCGCCCGCGGCGCCGCCCGTCAGGCCGCCTGGGTGGCGTCAGGTGCCGACGAGCCGCCAACCTGGCAAATCGATGGCGCAGAAACCTATCAGGGCCAGGCAGAACCTGTCGTGCGCGCCCAATACGCCGCTGTCCGCGAGTTGACTCACCCAAATCACTGACCTCTTCAGCCCTTAGGCTAGATGTGTGACCACCTCACTGCTGACTGACCACTATGAACTCACCATGGTGCGCGCCGCCATCCACTCAGGCGTACACAACCGGCACAGCGTCTTCGAAATGTTCGCGCGTCGCCTGCCGGAAGGACGCCGCTACGGCATCGTTGCCGGGGCTGGACGCCTGCTGGAGGCCTTAGACGAGTTCCGGTTCAGCGACGACGACATCGACTTCCTAAGACGCGCGGGCATAGCCGACGACGCCCTATCCGAGTGGCTGGCCAACTACCGGTTTGCCGGCTCCATCTGGGGCTACCCCGATGGCGAGGCCTACTTCCCCAACTCGCCGATCCTGATCGTCGAAGGCACCTTCGCCGAGACCGTCGTCATTGAGACCCTGGCGCTGTCGATCTACAACTACGACTGCGCCGTGGCATCGGCCGCGTCGCGCATGACGTCGATGGCAAAGGGTCGTCCCTGCATCGAAATGGGGTCGCGGCGCACCAGCGAATGGTCGGCCGTCGGTGCCGCCCGCGCGGCGTACATCGCCGGCTTCGCCAGCACGTCCAACCTTCAGGCTGGCGCCCGTTACGGCATTCCGACGGCCGGCACCGCCGCGCACTCATTCGTCCTTCTGTATGACACTGAGCGTGCGGCTTTCGAGGCGCAACTGGCCACTTTGGGCGACGACACCACACTGCTCGTCGACACCTATGACGTTGAAAAGGCGGTTCGCACCGGCGTCGAATTGACGAACGGCCGCTTGGGCGCCGTGCGCATCGACTCGGGCGATCTGGCCGAGTCGGCCGTCAATGTACGACGGCTGCTTGACTCGCTCGGCGCCTCGAAGACGCGCATCATCGTGACATCCGACCTGGACGAGTACCAGATCGCCGCTCTGCGGGGCGCTCCCGTCGATGGTTTTGGGGTGGGCACATCGCTGGTCACAGGGTCGGGTGCCCCCACCTGCGCCTTCGTTTACAAGCTGGTGGCCCGGGCCGCTTCGGATGACCCGCAGGCGCCGCTGGAACCCGTCGCGAAACTCTCCACCGGCAAGACTTCAGTAGGCGGACGCAAGTACGCGCTGCGGCGCATTGACGGACGGGGACGTGCCACTGCCGAAGTCATCGGGGTCGGGTCGCCACCCGAAGATGCGAAGGGACGACCCCTGCTCGTACAACTGGTCGATCATGGCCAGGTGGTCGGACGGGAACCGCTGTCCGAGGCCAGAGCACGTCACACCGCCTCGGTGGCCGAACTGCCAATGGTGGCGCAAAAGATGTCGCGGGGCGAACCCGCTATTGAAACAATTTTCCTAGGAGGTACCGGTGAGTAAGCGAGCATTGATCGTTGTCGATGTCCAAAATGACTTCTGCGAAGGCGGGTCGCTGGCGGTTGAGGGCGGCGCGGCAGTGGCGAGCGCCATCAACGATTTCTTGGCCGCGAACCCCGGCTACGATGTAATCATTGCCACCCGCGATCACCACATTGAGCCCGGGCCGCATTTTTCGCTCAAACCAGACTTCGTTGACACATGGCCACCTCACTGCGTGGTCGGAACGAGCGGCGCGGACTTCCACCCGAATCTGAAAAACCTGCATTTCGACGCGATCTTCGACAAGGGTGATTACGTCGCCGCATACTCAGGTTTTGAAGGTTTTGACCGGTCTTTGGACGAGCCAATCGGCCTTGGCGAGTGGCTCACGGCCGAAGGCATCGACGCCGTCGACATCTGCGGCATCGCCACCGACTATTGCGTCAAGGCCACCGCGCTGGATGCCGCCAAGCTGGGCTTCGACACAACGGTGTTGCCGACCTTGACTGCCGCCGTCAACCCTCAGAACCTGCCGACCGTGATCGCCGAATTGACGTCTGCTGGCGTGCACGTCAACTGACGGCCACCTCGCAGAGCCGCGGGCTTTCTACCGTCACTTGTGCGGTGTCACCGGTCAGCGTGACCTGAAATGTGTCGCTCGCCGGGTGCGAGCAGTCCCGGCCCACCCAGACTTCGACCTCACCCGGTTCGACGACACGCTGGAAACTGCGGTCCGTCAGAGCGAATCGGGCTGCCGGTATGTGAAACTCGACGTGTCGGGTCTCGCCGGCCGGAATCGGCACCCTGGCATAGGCCAACAATTGCCGTACCGGACGAGTCACACAGGCCGCCACATCATGCCCGTACACCTGGACCACCTCGGCCCCGTCTCGACTGCCTGAGTTGCGCACTGTCGCCGCGACATCGATCCACCCGGTCGTCGACGCGGACGGGGACACCGTGACCGAGTCGTAGTCGAAGGCCGTGTAACTAAGCCCGAAGCCGAAATCGAATTGCGGTGTCGGGTCGATGCTCGACACACCATTGGCGTCACCCAACCTCGGGTGCAGATACGAGAAGGGCATGGTCGCCACCGATGCCGGAACAGACACGGGCAGCCGTCCGGACGGGTTGATGCGCCCGCTGAGCACACCGGCGACAGCACCCGCCCCAGCTTCGCCCGGGAAGAACACCTGCAGCGTGGCGGCGGCCTTTTTCGCCAACTCACCAATCGCATAGGGACGGCCCGTCACCGCCACCAGCACGACGGGCTTGCCCGTCGCCAGCACCGCTTCGACCAACTCGGTCTGGACACCCGGCAAATCAAGCGACGCGGCGTCACAGCCCTCTCCCGACGTCCCTTTGCCGAAAAGCCCAGCGTGGTCGCCGACGACCACCATGGCCGCATCCGCCCGCGTGACGGCCGCCACCGCATCGGCAATGCACGACCGGTCGTCGCCGCTGACATCGCAGCCGGGCACCACCTCGATCTCCGCCTCCGGGTATTCCGCCCGGACGGCGTCCGCGACCGTTGGCGCCTCAATGCGAGACTCGACACCGGGGTTGTGATCCAGCACATGGTTGACGAAGGAGTAGCACCCGAACAGAGCTGCCGAGCGATCGGCGTTTGGCCCCACGAGGGCGATCTTCAGCCCCGGACGGTCGTCCAGTGGCAACAGCCCGTCGTTGGTCAAAAGGATGACAGATTCGTCCGCCAACTGCGACGCAATCGCGCGGTGCTCCGGCGGGTCAAGTGCGTCGGGAGCCTGGACGGCCAACGCCTCCAGCCGGGCAATTTCGGTGTCGATGTCAAGCAGGCCAAGCGCCTCTTTTTGGGCAAGGACGTGGGTCACAGCGTTGTCGACGGCTGCCCGCAGCGCCTCATCGGCGTCGATGGCTCGCAACAATTCTGGGTCTTGAAACGCCTCCCCTGTCGGCAGTTCGACGTCTAGGCCGGCTTGCAACGCCATGGCAGCCGCCTGTGACAAAGATGCCACCACGCCGTGCTGGCGCAACAGGAACGCCACGCCGAAGTAGTCGGCCACGACGGTGCCGTCGAACCCCCAACGGTCGCGCAAAACGCTCGTCAACATGAAGCTGTCCCCATGCACCGGCACCCCGTCGACCTCGACATAGGCGGGCATCACCGACGCGATGTGCGCATCGCAGACGGCGACTTCGAAAGGCAGCAGGAAGACGTCCTCCAGTTCGCGGCGCCCGATATGGGCGGGCGCCAAGTTGCGCCCACCGGCCGATGCCGAATAGCCGGCGAAATGCTTGGCTGTGGCCAAAATCCCCTGACCCTGGATGCCTTCGATGTAGGCCTTGCCGAGCGTCGCAATCAAATAGGGATCCTCACCCATCGTCTCTTCGACGCGTCCCCAGCGAGCGTCCCTGACCACGTCCAGCACCGGCGCCAAGCCCTGGTGCACACCCAAGGACGCCATCGTCTCGCCAATAGCCTCGGCCATCTGACCAACCACCGCCGGATCGAACGTGGCTGCCCAGGCCAAGGGCGTCGGGTAAGTGGTGGCCGTCCACGCGGCTACGCCCGATAGACACTCCTCGTGCGCCAAGACGCCGATGCGATGCCTGGTGTTGTCGGCCAACCAGCGCTGATAGCGGACCAGTGTCGCCAAACCGTCACTCGGCAACACCGGTTTCGTGCCGAAGACACGCGCCACCTGCCCCAAGCCAAGCGCCGCAAACGACTCGAACTGAGGACGGGCCTCCGCCTTGGTGCTCATCTCAGGGGCGACAACGCCAGCCTCGTTGAATGCCGGCCACAGCCCCTGCAACTGGGCCAACTTCTCGGGCGTTGTCATCTCGGCGATCAAGGCAATGACGCGCGCGCTGGGCGCCGAGCCACGATGCTCAAACATGGCACCAACCTTTGCAAAACTCGTTGAAAAAACCACGAAAGTTTTCGCGGCACTTTGTTGCATTTCCATCCTGTCCGAACCTGTTGCACATAGTCAACTCACATGGCGGGTCGCGCAACTAATGAGAGAAACTTTCGCGGTAGCATTGTGTTTACCCTAATTGAGGAGTCCCTATGACAGCCACCATCGCGGACATCGCCAAGCGGGCTGACGTGTCATTGGGAACCGTTTCAAAGGTTCTCAATGGTCGCCCGGGGGTCGGTGAAGCCAAACGCGCCCAAATCCTTCGCTTGATAAAAGAAACCGGCTATGAGGGGCGCTCCGGCCGATCAAGACGCCCCAGCCGTCTGATCGAGTTCGTCATGCGCGGCATCGACACCTTGTGGGCCACGCAACTATTGGTGGGTGCCGAGGCGGAAGCGGCCCGCGGCGGCGTCGGTCTGGTGATCAGCGCCACCCACGGGCGCCTGATCGGCAACCGCCACTGGATCGACCGGCTGTCCGAGCGTCACTCCGACGGGGTCGTGGTGGTGGCGTCGCGCATCCATTCCGGTATTGAGGCCGAACTTGGCAGGCTGCGCATTCCCCATGTGATGCTTGACATGGCGGGTGCCCCGCCACCAGGTGTCGCCGTTGTTGGTGCCACCAACGCCGCGGGTGGACGGGCCGCCGTCGACCACCTGGTTGAGCTGGGCCATCGCAAGATCGGCGTTGTCACGGGCAACCGCGAGTTGGCCTGTTCCCAGGAACGCCTGGACGGCTACATCGCATCACTGGTTCGCGCAGGCATCGAGCCGCACAATGACTACATCCACTTCGGCAATTTCGACATCTCGGGCGGCTACAGGGCCGCCTGCCTTATGCTCGACAGCCACGATCCGCCCACGGCCATCTTCGCCGGCTCGGACCTGCAGGCTTTCGGCGTCTATCAAGCGGCCCGTGAGCGCGGCATCCGCATACCCGAGGACTTGTCAATCGTCGGCTTTGATGACGTACCGCTGTGCGAATGGCTGATGCCGCGGCTGACAACTATCAGGCAACCGTTGGAGGAAATGGCCCAGCAGAGCGTCCGGATGGTCATGGCAATGGCCTACCAGCAGGCTGAACGTCCACAGACCAAACTGGAGCTGGCAACAACTTTGGTCGTTCGGGAGTCTACAGCACCACCGCGGCGACGTCGCTAGTGTTTCAGCGCGCTATCGGCTGTCCGGCACCCGCAACTCGGAATGCTGAAGTTCCTCGATTGAGACGTCCTTGAATGTCAGCACTTTGGCTGACTTGACGAAACGCGACGGCCGGTACATGTCCCACACCCAGGCGTCGGCCATTGTGACCTCGTAGTAAACCTCGCCACCCTCGGTTCGCACCTTCAAATCGACGGAGTTGCAGAGGTAGAACCTTCTGTCCGTCTCTACCGCCCAAGCGAAAATGTCGACCACATCGCGATACTCCCGATACAGGTCAAGCTCCAGCTTGCTCTCGTAATTGTCAAGATCGTCGGCGTTCATAGTCGTTCCAGTTTAGACGATGGTTTCCGCGTGATCCATCCCAGGCAGCGTCGCGGCGACATTGCGGTACGTGAGACGGTGCTCCGGACATGGCCCAAGCGCATTCAGAGCGGCCTGGTGGGATTGTGTCGCATAACCTTTGTGGACGGCAAAGCCGTACCCCGGGTATTCGGCGTCCAGGGCCACCATCATGCGATCGCGCACAACCTTGGCGACGATTGACGCCGCCGCCACGCATGCCACCACCTGGTCGCCTTTCCACATGCCGAGCGACGGGCATTTCAGCCCCGGCACCGCGAATCCGTCGGTGACGGCAAAATCGGGCGCCGGATCAAGCGCCAGAACGGCGTCACGCAAGGCGCCCAGATCGGCCGATTGTATTCCCAGCGCATCGCAGCCCGCCGGTGGGACGCTTACCCAAGCGAGCGCGACGGCCGCGTCACTGATCTCGGCGAAAACCTGTTCGCGTCGTCTCGGCGTCAGTTTCTTGGAATCGTTCAGCCCGTCAGGCACCGAGTCCCCCAATATGACGGCGGCGGCAACCAGCGGCCCCGCACAGGCTCCTCGTCCAGCCTCGTCAGCCCCGGCGATGCGGTGGAATCCGGCCTGGGTCAGCGCCACCTCGTAGACGCTGCCAGCGAGCGAGAAGCTAGGACGGACTGTGGCATACGCCATTTGGCCCACCGGCACCGACCGTCACTTTGGCAACACTTGGCGGTGGGTCCGTAGCCGACGGCACTTGCGCGAACACGGAATCGGGTGTCCCCCGATGACCCGTGCGCGAGAACGGTAACACGACCGCCCGAACTGGACCGACCACATTTTGCATGGGAACGAAGGCATTCATCCCAAGCCCCTTGTCATCGGCTTCGCAGAGATGCCACCGGGAGTCCGCCGATGAGTTGCGATTGTCGCCCAGTACGAAAATGCGGCCGATCGGCACGGTGACGTCAAACTGGAATGCGGACGCAGCCTGGCTGGGGTCCTTGAGGTACGCACTCTCGTCGATCGGCACCCCGTTCACCGTTATGTGTCCGTTGGAGCAGCAGGCGACACGGTCACCAGGTAACCCAATGACGCGCTTGACCAGGTACTGCTGCTCGGTTGACGCCAGCAACCCGATTTTCTCAAAGAAACGGTGTACTCCGCTGATGTCGGGCGCCGGTTCTTGCAACCATCCACCTGGGTCTGCGAAGACGACGATGTCGCCGCGCTCGAACTGCGCATACTTCAACGACGCGATACGGTCGCCAGTCAGAAGAGTGTTCTCCATCGACCCAGACGGGACGACGAACAACTGAACAACGAACAAACGGATCAGAATGGACAAGGCCAGTGCTGCGGCGACCCAAATGCCGATTTCGATGGACCATTGGGCGGGACCAGGAAGCCGACTCTGTCGCTTCGTTTTCTTCTTGTCCTTCGACTTGTTGGCTGAGTCGTTGTCTTCTTCACTGTCGCTGCCATTTTTCCCAGAATCAGGCTTGGACTTGCTGGTTCCCTCGGAGCGCTGTTTCTCGCCCCGGTCGCGGGTCAACGATTTAGAGATTGAAGACGTCTCTTCGTCCTCTTCATCAGGCTGCGCCAACTCGTCTGGAACGGGCCCAAAGAAGTCGTCCAAGGCTTTGCTGACCGGCTCAAGTGGGCTAGCCGGCTCGGGTGTGCTGACAGGTTCTGGTTTGATCACCGGTTCTGGTTTGATCACAGGTTCTAGTTCGATCACCGGTTTGGGCTTGATCACAGGCTCGGGCTCAGGTTCTGGTTCTGGCTCGATCACCACCGCAGACTCCGGCTCGATCACCGTGTCGGGCTCGCTGAGAAAAATCACTGGCTTGTCAAAGACTGGCCGCTCGAACTGCATGGTCGCGGTTTCATCAGTCGGCATGCCGATCGATATGACCGGCGAACTCACGGTATGAGTAAGTTTTGGCACCTCAGGAAGATCGATTTGTGGCGAAGCCTGCGGGGACGGTTGCGGCACCGGCAACCGGGACTCCGGCTGGGCGGCCGTCGACCCACTCAGGCCAGGCGCCGAGTAGACCGTCGATGCGCCAGTCATCAGATCGTCTGGAGGCTGGGTCCAAAGCGCGGCCGGGGTCGCGGGAACCGACTGGCTAGGAGTGGGCCAGTTCGGGCCCGTCGGGTCAGGCGCCGGCCAGGTCTGCTCTACCGGGTCGGCCGCTCGCCAAGCCGGCGCTGCCGGCCTAGGTGCAGAACTGTTGGTTGCCGCGATGGCGGACTCAACAAATCGGTGGTCAATGCCAGCCCTTTCGGCAATTTCAGCCAACGCTGCTTCCCAACGCGATGACACCCGGGCCGGACTCGCGACTGGGCTGACTGCTGGCGGCTCAACACTCGGGGTGGGCGTCGCGCCACGCGCCGGTGTGCCGGTGGTCGGGGCGCTCTGGGCCGCGGTTTCCTGGGTTGCTGTACCCGGGATCGCCGTTGGCCATGCCACCGTCGGCAACCGAAATGCCGGCGAATCGGCCGCCCCTGGTGCTTGGTAATAGCTCGGCAGTGAAGGTGCCGCCATCGAGGCTGGCCACTTCGGATGGTACGGCACAGGCGTCGATGCGGCGCTTGGGGTTGGAATCGGCGGAGCCAGGTCGTCCTCCGGCTCAACTATTCCTCGCCGCGGCCGAACCGGCTGGGCGCCCGACTGAACTGTACCGTCAACCAAGGTGATCCTTAGGCGTTGTCGCGCTTTTCCTTGATCTTCGCCGCCTTGCCGCGCAGGTTGCGCAGGTAATACAGCTTGGCGCGCCGCACATCGCCGCGGCGCTCGACCTCAATCTTGTCGATGATCGGGCTGTGCAGCGGGAACTGGCGCTCAACACCCACGCCGAACGAAATCTTGCGCACAGTGAAGGCCTCTGAAACACCGGAACCGGTGCGGGAGATGACCACGCCAGCGAACACCTGAACGCGGGAACGGTTGCCTTCGATGACTTTTACGTGCACACGTACCGTGTCACCGGGACGGAATGGGGGGATGTCCTGTTTGAGGGCGCCTTGCGCAACCTCGGCCACTAGGGTATTCATGTTCTTCCTCGCCAGTGCCACAGGCCACTTCGTGGTATTGTCAGCTTGATCTTGGACGCCTTGGGCATTCCCCCTGTGGCAGGGTCCACGGCGTACGTATCAACTTTGCCATACTGAGGCGCCGATTCCAAAGCTGATGTGGTTCGATTGTTGCATGACATTTGGACGAATCCCGGTACGCGACGTTCAACCCGTCCTCGGCTGTGATGGCACCGAAGGCCGATATCCCGCCAAGGCAGTGGTCGGAGAGTTGGCGCCAATCCGCGCCACCGTCTTTCGCGAAGGCCATGACGCGGTGGCCGCCCAGGTCGTGTTGACCCGGCCGGACGGATCGACGCTGGCTGTTGATATGGAACAGATCGAGCCCTGGGGCCTGGACATATGGCAGGCGTGGGTGCGCTTCGACACCGAAGGCGACTGGACGTTCCGAGTTGAGGCATATGACGACCGTTGGGGCACTTGGCGCCATAACGCCGCGATCAAGCTGGCCGCCGGGCAGGACGTTGAGCTGATCTGCCTGGAGGGTGCCGCGTTGTTCGATGAAGCGGCACATGCCGCGCCTACCCGCAGCAAACAGAGAAAGGCTCTCCAGTCTGCCGTCGCGGCATGCGTGCCAACCTCTGGGATTGACACACTGCTGGCGTTGGTAGACGACCAAACGCTGGGGGGCGCCATGCGGGCGTGGTGCCCACGTCATCTCGTCACACCCACACCGCAATACCCGATCCGTGTCGACCGCAAGCTCGCGCAGTTCGCCGCCTGGTATGAGTTCTTCCCGCGTTCCCCCGGCGCCCATGTGGACGCCAAGACCAAGCGGTGGGTCTCGGGCACATTCGACGACTGCCACGCCCTGTTGAAGCGCATCGCGGAGCTTGACTTCGACGTCGTCTATGTGCCGCCGATTCATCCCGTCGGGGTGAGCTTCAGGAAGGGACGCAACAACACGTTGACGCCCGTGGCGGACGACCCGGGGTCACCCTGGGCTATCGGATCGCCCGACGGTGGGCATGATGCCGTCAATCCGGAACTGGGTGGTTTGCCTGGGTTCCAGCGCTTCGTCAAACAAGCGAAGTCGTTGGGCCTTGAGGTCGCCTTGGATTTCGCGCTGCAAGCGTCCCCCGACCATCCATGGCTTGCTGACCACCCGGAGTGGTTCACGACGCGCTTGGACGGCAGCATCGCCTACGCCGAGAACCCGCCGAAAAAATACCAGGACATCTACCCGATCAACTTCGACAACGACCCGGACGGTATCCGCGCCGAATGTGTTCGTCTGTTGGAGTACTGGATAGACCAAGGTGTGACGATTTTCCGCGTCGACAACCCCCATACCAAGCCGATCGATTTCTGGGCCTGGCTACTTGACGTCATACACCAGCGTCACCCCGAGGTGCTGTTCTTTGCTGAGGCGTTCACCCGTCCGGCCATGATGCAATCCTTGGCTGCCCTGGGGTTCCACATGTCGTACACCTACTTCACTTGGCGCACGACACGCTGGGAGTTGAGCGCCTACCTGGACGAGTTGGCTCACGAGACCGACTGGGTGATGCGCCCTAACTTCTTCGTCAATACTCCCGACATCAACCCCCTACAGGTGCGCAGCGGGCTGCCTGCCGCGTTCGCGATCAGG
>WQYR01000008.1 GCA_009781145.1 Propionibacteriaceae bacterium
CTCAAACGCCTGACGGACGCCCAACTCATAACCCGCGAGCAGCGCGGCAAATGGGCCCACTACCGACTGAACACGCCGGTTGTTCAGCGCCTCATCCAGGCGCTGCAAGGCGCGGTCGCCTAGTCGAGAATCAACAAGCATCAATGACCGATAAACCAGCCGCGATCCCCGACACAGGCATAGGGTTCTTCGACCGGTTCTTGACGGTGTGGGTGATCGCCTGCATGGGGTTGGGTATCGTCATCGGCGTCGCCGTCCCCGCCGTCCCGAGTTTCCTCGGAAAGCTGCAGTACGCGAACGTGTCGATCCCCATCGCGGTGCTGATCTGGGTGATGATCTACCCGATGATGCTGAAGGTCGACTTCGCAGCCATCAAGAACGTAGGCCGCAACCCGAAGGGCCTGTTCCTCACCTGGATCATCAACTGGCTGGTCAAACCGTTCACGATGTTCGCGTTGACGTCCCTGTTCTTCTATGTGGTGTTCTCGCCATGGATCGCCCACGACCTGGCCCGCGACTACGTCGCCGGGGCCGTCCTGCTGGGGGCCGCGCCCTGCACGGCGATGGTGTTCGTGTGGAGCCACCTGACCAAAGGCGACCCCGGCTACACCGTCGTCCAGGTTGCCACCAACGACCTGATCATCCTGGTCGCCTACACGCCCATCGTTGCTCTGCTGCTCGGCATCGGCGGCATCCGCATACCCTGGGCGACGCTGATCTTGTCGGTGGTTCTGTTCGTCGTCATCCCCATCGTCGCCGGGGTGATCACCCGCCGCGCCGTCATCCGCCGCCGGGGCGACGCCTACCTCAAGAACGTGCTGATCCCCAGGCTGAGCAAAGCCACCCCTATCGGGCTGCTGCTCACGCTGGTGCTGATATTCGCGTTCCAAGCCCACGTCATCCTTGCCAACCCGCTGCACATCGTGCTGATCGCCGTGCCGCTGGTCATCCAAACCGGGCTGATGTTCACCATCACCTACGGCGGTGGCAAGCTGCTGCGCCTACCCCATGACATTGCCGCCCCGGCGGCCATGATCGGCGGCTCCAACTTCTTCGAACTGTCCGTAGCTGTCGCTGTCGCGCTGTTCGGCGCCAACAGCCCCGTCGCGCTGGCCACGACGGTTGGAGTCCTCGTCGAGGTGCCCGTCATGCTCGGCCTGGTCAACATCGCCAACCGCACCGCTGGCTGGTTCGGCCCCGTCTAAGTCTCGTCGGACTCGGCAGCCTGACCTGGCGTAGGTGCATTTCCGATACCTGGGCTAGGCTGAGGCCATGAGCTCGCCCGAAGACGCTTGGTATTTCAACCCCTCACCTCGCGAATGGCCACCGTTAACGCCCAGAGCCCGGGCCTTTCACGCCAGCCTTCCGGGCTATGCGCCGACTCCGCTGGTCGACGCCCCGGAGCTTGCCGCCATGCTCGACGTCGGGCACGTTCTGATCAAGGACGAATCGGCCCGCTTCGATTTGGGCGCGTTCAAGATCCTTGGCGCGACATGGGCTTGTGTCCAGGCCCTGACGGCAGAGTCGGGGTATGACGGCCCGCCCGACCTGGCCGCGCTGCGCGAGTACCTGCTATCGCGCGCTGGCCCTGACGGCGCGGCCTTCACCCTGGTGACGGCCACAGACGGAAACCACGGACGGGCAGTAGCCCGGGCGGCCCGCCTGTTGGGCCTGCCGGCCCGAATCTTCCTGCCGCGGGGTGTACCCGACGCCGTGTTCGACCGCATCGGTGCCGAAGACGCCGCGATGACGGTTGTCGATTCCGTTTATGACGGCGCGGTCGACGCGGCCAAGCAGTTCGTGGCCGATGGCCCCGGCCGGCTGCTGATCCAAGACATGGGTTGGGAGGGCTACGACGCGGTGCCCGACTGGATCGCTGAAGGCTACCTGACGCTCACCTCCGAGATAGACGACCAGATCGCCAGCCTTGGCCTGGACGGCGTCGACCTCGTCGCCGTCCCCATCGGCACAGGCACGCTCGGGCAGGCCGTCGTCCAACACTTCCGGGGCACCGGACGGGTGCGCACCACACGCGTCATGTCCGTCGAGCCGGACACCGCCGCCTGCCTGCTTGCATCGCTGCGCGCCGGCGAGATCGTCACGGTGCCCACCGCGTCGACCATCGCCAACGGGCTCAACTGCGGCACCCCGTCATCGACGGGTTGGCCCTGGCTGCGCGACGGTCTCAGCGCCGCCGTGGCCGTCAGCGATGACGAACTCAGAAAAGCCATCGCCGATCTGGCCAAGGTGGGCGTCGCTTCGGGGCCATCCGGTTGCGCGGCGTTCGCCGGATTGACGGCGGCCCTGACCGATCCGGCGCGGCGATCGGCGCTTGGCATCGATGCAGCCAGTGTGGTGGTGGCGTTGTCCACCGAAAGTCCCATACCCGGCGTTTCCTGATCAAACACCGCATTACTAGTATTTGCGAGTAGCGTCGTCTTCGTCGTTACACCATAAGAACCGAATGCGAGGGAACAACCAATGTCGGTTGAAGAGCCACAGCTACACAAAACCCTGAAAGGGCGTCATATCAACATGATCGCCATCGGAGGCGCCATCGGAACGGGCGTCTTCTTGGCGATGGGGGTGTCAATCAGTCAGGGAGGCCCAGGTGGCGCCCTGCTGTCTTACGCGGTCATAGGCGTCGCGGTTTATTTCATGATGAACTCGCTCGGCGAAATGTCCACATATGCGCCCGGTTCGGGCAACTTCCAGGTGTATTCCACCAGGTATGTCGACAAATCGTTCGGCTTCATGATGGGCTGGAACTACGTGTATTACGTGTCGACGACGCTCGCGGCCGAGGCGGTCGCCACAGCCATCCTGATGCACTTCTGGCTGCCCAACGTGCCAGGATGGATTTGGAGCGCCGCCACGCTTGTGCTGATTCTCATACTGAACATTTTCTCGGCCCTGGCATACGCCGAGGGCGAGTTCTGGTTTGCCGGCATCAAGGTTGTGACAATCGTCATCTTCCTTGTGATCGGCGTAATGATGATCTTCGGTATTCTGCATGGCCCGAGCCCCGGGTTCTCCAACTGGACGGAAGGGGCCGCGCCCTTCGTCAATGGCGCCGCCGGGACGTTTACCGTCATGCTGGCAGCCGCCTTCTCCTACTCAGGCATCGAGGCCGTAACCATCACCTCTGGTGAGACGACCAACACCGACAAGCTGATACCACAGGCCATCCGGACCGTCTTTTGGCGCATCCTGCTGTTCTACCTCGGCACCATCGTTGTCATCGGGTTCCTGCTGCCCTACACCGACCCGAACTTGCTGGCCAGCGACGTGGACAACATCGCCGTCAGCCCCTTCACGCTGATTCTGCAGAAGGCGGGCATCGCCTTTGCTGCGTCGTTCATGAACGCCGTCATCCTGACGTCCCTGTTGTCGTGCAGCAACTCGAACCTTTATCAAGGCAGCCGGTTGCTCTACTCGATGGGCAAGGGTGGCCAAGCACCGAAGATCTTCGGCAAGGTAAGCAAGCATGGCGTCCCGGTTCCCGCAGTCATCCTGATCCTGGCCATCGCGTCACTGGCCTTCCTGGCGAGCGTGTGGAGCGAAAGCGTTGTGTATGTGATCCTGATAGACGCCACGAGCATGGCGTGCCTGATCGCCTGGTTCGGAATCGCCCTCGCGCACATCCGGTTCCGGCGAGCCTGCAAAGTCCAGGGCGTCGACCCGAACCAGTTCAAGTTCAAGGCGAAGTTCTACCCATGGGGCGCCTACATCAGCGCCATCATCAGCATCGCGGTTATCGTCGGGCAGGTGTACTTCTTCGTTGGTAAAGCCGGTATCCAGTGGGGCCAGATGGCTCTCATGTTCTCCGGCATTCCACTGGTGCTGATTCTGTTCGTCGTCTACAAGCTGGTGAAGAAGACCAAGCTCATTCCGCTGGATGAAATGGACTTGTCCCACACCGCGGCGCTAGGGGAGTAGACGTCATGATCGACCTGACAATTGACGAGCAAGCCCTGGCGCGGAACGTCGAGAAAGCCAGAGAAAACGGCGTGATAATCCCGACGTTTCGTCAAATGGCTGACCCGACAACGATCCCCGAAAAGATCACGGAAAAGCTGAAGACCGTCGGGCTTTGGGACGTCAACCCGCTGAACCTGTTTCGGATCACGTGGAAGAACGAGCCGAAACAGGACGGCGGCCTATTCGGCGGGCCGAACTTCATCGAGCTGCCAAAAGCTCTCACGGGGGTGGACGCCCGCATCATCTGCATGGTCGGCAAATGGTTCCCAACCGGCTGCCACAAGGTTGGCGCATCCTTCGGGTGCCTAGTCCCAAGGCTTGTCACAGGCCAGTTCGACACCACTTTCCACAAGGCAGTGTGGCCATCGACGGGCAACTTCTGCCGGGGCGGGGCTTTCAACTCCCGTCTTCTGGCCGCCGACTCTATCGCCATCCTGCCGCAAGGCATGAGCCGCGAACGTTTCGACTGGTTGTCGAAAATCGCGGGTGAAGTCATCGCCACACCGGGCAGCGAGAGCAACGTCAAGGAGATCTTCGACAAGACGTGGGAACTGCGTCACACCAGGGACGACGTGATGATCTTCAACCAATTCGAGGAAATGGGCAACTACCTGTGGCATTTCAACGTCACAGGGCCTGCCATCTCGGCGGCGTTCGAAAGCCTCAAAGGCGACAACCTCAACCTGGCGGGCGTGTGCTTCACCTCAGGATCCGCCGGCACGCTGGCCAGCGGCGACTTCTTGAGGGAAACGCACCCAGCCTTGCGAATTGCCGTGGGGGAGGCCCTGCAGTGCCCGACGATAGTGAACAACGGCTTCGGTGCTCACCGCATCGAAGGCATTGGCGACAAGCACGTCCCCTGGATCCAAAACCTTAAGAACACCGACATGGCCATCGCCGTCGACGACAACGATTGCATGGCTCTGCTGCGTCTCTTCAACGAGCCAGCGGGCAAGGCGTACCTTTCCAGCGAGGGCGGATTGACCGCCGATCAGGTGGAAGCCCTTGCCCTGATGGGTATCTCGGGCATCGCCAACATGCTGTGCGCGATCAAGTTCGCCAAATACTACGAGCTGACCGATCGGGACGTCGTGGCGACCGTCCTGACCGATTCGGTCGACATGTATCGCTCGCGCATCGAGGAGTTGCGGGAAGCAACGGGTGAGTACTCGCCAACCGATGCCGCCGTTGATGATGCCGCCCACCTGAAGGGTGCACGCACCGACAACATGCTGGAACTCACATACGTGGAGCGCAAACGCGTCCACAACTTGAAGTACTACACCTGGGTCGAGCAGCAGGGCCGGACTGTCGACGAACTGAACGCGCAATGGTACGACCCGTCCACATGGACGGGCGTTCAGGGCCAAGTCGGCGACATTGACCAACTGATCGACCAGTTCAACGCCGCGACGGGTGTTCTGGCTACGCTCTAGACCATGCCGAACAAGCCTGCTGGAACACCCGCCCTACTGGCGCTCGACCGCGCCCAAGTGGCCTACAAAGTGCACGAATACGAGCACGACCCGCGCTCGGATCTGGGCTTCGGGCTGGAGGGCGCGGCGAAGCTTGGCATCGCGCCACAGCGTATCTTCAAGACGCTGTTGGCGAGCGCCGATGGTCAACTTGTGGTGGGCATCGTGCCCGTCTCGGGCAAGCTGGATCTCAAGGCGCTGGCCAACGCCGTCGGCAAGAAGAAAGCCGGCATGGCTGACCCCGAAGCCGCTGAGAAGGCCACCGGCTATGTGGTCGGTGGCATCTCGCCGTTGGGGCAAAAGCGGGCCCTGACAACGGTCATCGACGAGTCGGCGAACGCCCACGACACAATCCTGGTTTCCGGTGGGCGTCGCGGTCTGGACATCGAACTGGCGCCTGGCGATCTGGGCCGTTTGACCCACGCGATATTTGCCGAAATCGGAAACTGACACCGATGGTTCGCCCCAGCCGGGCGCGTTGCCACACGGCCACTGGATGGCCCAGGTAGGCTGGTGGGTCTCGTCAATTCCTGGAGGTGCACATGCCCGGTTTCGTCCATCTGCACAACCACTCTGACTTCTCGATGCTGGACGGTGCGGCCCGCCTGGGCGATCTGACGAAACGGGCCGCCGAGCTTGAGATGCCGGCGTTGGCGGTCACGGACCACGGCAACATGTTCGCCGCCTACGAGTTCTACAAGAAGGCCCGGGAGGTCGGCGTCAACCCGATCATCGGCCTGGAGGCCTACCTGACACCTGGCACGCCGCGTCAGGAACGCCGACGGGTGCAATTCGGGGACGGGACGGGCGACGATGTCGCGGCGAAAGGCGCCTACACCCACATGACGATGTGGGCAGAGAACAGCACGGGCATGCACAACCTGTTCCGCCTGAGCTCGAAATCGTCGCTGGAGGGCTTCTTCTACAAGCCACGCGCCGACCGTGAGCTTTTGCACCGCTACCACGAAGGCCTCATCGCGACGACGGGGTGCCCGTCCGGCGAGGTGCAAACCTATCTGCGCTACGGGCAGATGGAAAAGGCCGTCGAATCGGCGGGGGAGTTTCAGGACATTTTCGGCAAGGGGAGCTTTTTCGTCGAACTGATGGACCACGGTCTTGATCTGGAACGTCGTGTACGCGCCGATCTGCTCGAGCTTGCCCGCCGCATCGGTGCTCCGCTAGTGGCCACCAATGATCTGCACTATGTGCATGAGGACGACGCCAGCGCGCAGGACGTGATGCTTTGCGTCTCATCCGGGTCGCGGCTGTCTGATACGGGACGGTTCAAGTTCGATGGGGCGGGCTACTACCTGAAAACCGCCGAAGAGATGCGAGAGCTGTTTGCCGATTTGCCGCAGGCGTGCGACAACACCTTGGCGATCGCCGAACGCTGCCACGTCACCTTTGACGAAGAGCAGGGCAAATACATGCCGCATTTCCCGGTACCGGACGGTCACACCGAGGACAGTTGGTTCCGCGAGGTGGCCGAAACAGGGCTTCGCGAACGCTACGGAAGTCCACTGCCTGACGCGGTGCGCGAGCGTGCCGACATGGAAATGGAAGTCATCACGCAAAAGGGCTATCAGGGCTATTACCTGGTGGTGGCCGACTATGTCGGGTGGGCCAAACGAAATGGTATTCGGGTGGGGCCAGGCCGCGGCTCCGGCGCCGGGTCGATCATCGCTTTCGCCATGGGAATCACCGATATCGAACCATTGCGATATGACCTGTTGTTTGAGCGTTTCCTCAACCCGGAACGTCCCTCATTGCCCGATTTTGATATCGATTTCGACGAGCGTCGGCGCGGTGACGTAATTGACTATGTGACGAACAAATACGGTGCCGACAAGGTGGCTCAGATCGTCACCTATGGAACGATTCAGGCAAAGCAGGCGGTCAAAGATTCGGCCCGCGTGCTCGACAAGCCGTATGCGCTCGGCGAGCAAATCACAAAGGCCATGCCGGCGCCTGCCCAGGGCAAGGGTGTTTCTCTGGCCGACATTTTCGACCCGGATGCCAAGCGTTATGCAGAAGGCGCGCCGCTGCGCGATCTGGTGGACGCCGACCCGCAGGTGGCCGAGGTGGTCACAGTCGCGCGCGGCATTGAAGGGCTGAAGCGTCAGTGGGGTGTGCACGCCTGCGGCATGATCATGTCGCAGGTGCCGCTGGAGGACGTCATACCTGTTATGCGGCGCGAGTCGGACGGCGCCGTCATCACCCAATTCGATTACCCGAGCTGTGAATCGTTGGGCCTTGTCAAGATGGACTTCCTCGGCCAGCGTAACCTCACTATCCTGGATGACGCCCTTGACAACATCAAGGCCAACCGGGGCGTGGAAATCGACCTTGACGAGCTCAGCCAGCACCCGGACGACCCGAAGGTGTATGAGCTGTTGCGCCAGGGCGACACGCTTGGGGTATTCCAGTTGGACTCGGACGGCATCCGGTCGTTGCTGAAGCTGATGCAGCCCGACAGTTTCGACGACATCTCGGCCACCAATGCGCTGTACCGTCCCGGGCCGATGGGGGCCAACGCCCACACCGAGTATGCGCTGCGAAAGACGGGACGTCAGGATGTTGTGCCCATCCACCCCGAATTGGCCGACGTACTGCGCGACATTCTTGAACCCACGTACGGCCTGATCGTCTACCAGGAGCAGGTTCTGCAAATAGCGGTGCGTGTGGCCGGCTATTCGCTTGGCCAAGCCGACTTGTTGCGCAAGGCGATGGGCAAAAAGAAAAAGGAAGTGCTCGACAAGGAATTCGAGCCATTTTCTCAGGGCATGCGTAGCAATGGGTATTCTGACAGTGCAATCAAGGCGCTTTGGGACATTCTCGTGCCTTTCTCCGATTATGCCTTCAACAAGTCACACACCGTGGCCTACGGAATGGTGGCTTATTGGACGGCCTATCTCAAGGCCAATTATCCGGTTGAATACATGGCGGCGCTGCTGGAATCCGTCAAGGACGACAAAGACAAGCTGGGCCAATACCTTGCCGAGTGCCGCCGCCTGGGCATCAAGGTATTGCCACCGGATATCAACCAGTCGAGCGCCGAGTTCACCCCAATCGGCGACGATATTCGCTTCGGTTTGGCGGCCGTGCGCAACGTCGGGGAAAACGTGGTGGCCGGTGTCATCGCGGGCCGGCAAACCAACGGCCCGGCCAAATCATTGGCCGAATTCCTTGAGCACTCCACTCTGGTGGTCTGCAACAAGCGGGTCGTCGAGTCGCTGATCAAAGCGGGCGCTTTCGACTCGCTGGACGTGGCACGACGGGCGCTGATGGAGGTGTTCGAGACGGCCATCGATCAGGTGGTGCCGGCCAAACGCAACGCCGAATTCGGGCAGGGCGATTTGTTTGCCGATGCGGCTGGGGGCGCCACGTCGGCGGTGTTGATCCAGGTGCCGGACGTGCCCGAATGGGACAAGCACACAAAGCTGGCTTTTGAACGGGAAATGCTTGGGCTGTACGTGTCTGACCACCCGTTGCGCGGGCTGGAGCAGGCTTTGGCGGCTGAGAGCACCGTCGGCATCGGGGCCATCGTCAACGACGGCTGGGAAGCTGACTCACTGGTGACAATCTGTGGCATGATCACTCAGGTGCAGCGCAAACAGACCAAACAGGGCGCCCTGTGGTCGATCCTGACGGTCGAGGACATGGACGCCAATGTGTCCGTGATGGTGTTTCCGAAGGTCTATGAGCAGGCGGCCACCAGGCTGGCCGCTGACACGATTGTGCGCATCAAAGGGCGCATCGTCACCAAAGATGACGGTGTCGAATTGCAGGCCACCGATGTGACATTCCCGGAAATCCACACCGACGTCGTCCAGGGTCCGGTGGTCATTCAGGTACCGGCTCAGCGGTGTACGCCACCCGTCGTGGACCAGCTCAAAACCGTCCTCGGGGCGCACCCGGGCGCCACCGAGGTGCAGTTGCGGCTGTTGACGCCCGGACGCAGCACCACCTTCCGGCTGCAGGACGACTACCGCGTTCATCTGTCGCAGCCCCTGATGGCCGACCTCAAAGCACTGCTGGGCCCGAGTTGCCTGAAGGCGTCCAATGTCTGACATCGCCTTGGACCAAACACCGGCTGGGCCACTGTTGCCCATACCGGTCGGAAGAAGCCTGGTTGTCAGTCTGGTGGCGGTAGGGGTGTTTGGGTTGCTGGGTGGTCTGTTGTGGCATCTTTTGACCGTCACGCCGGCCTACACCATCGGCGACGACAAGGGCGCCATAATCACTGAGAGCGGGCTGTCGCAGGTTTTTGCGTCCGACATTTGGTACATCATCATTTCCCTGGTTCTGGCGCTGCCACTGGGCGCTGTGTGCTGGTGGCTGTTCCGCCGGTTGGGGTGGCCAGGGGTGCTGCTGACGGTGGCGGCGGGCCTGATTGCGGCGGTGATCTGCTGGCAGTTCGGCCATCTGCTGGGCCCGAATGGTTTCGCCGAACGAGTCAGCGCGGCCAACCCTGGCGACCGTGTGCCGATGGATCTCAGCCTCGATGCGCCACTGCTGGTGTTGGTGTGGCCGGCCGCCGTCGGTGTGCCGATTCTGGTGGCTTCGATCGTTGACCTGGCGCGTGGGCACCACCGCTAGACTTGATCTCATGCTGCGAGTTATCGATCTGCGGGTGAACCAGGCCTTGACGGCCCTACCCAGGGCGGGCTATTCCGTCGATCATGCCATGTCCACTGTCACGACGATTTGCGACGATGTGCGTGAACGCGGCGCCACGGCGCTTGTCGAGCTGTCGGAACGATTTGACCACGTCACACCGCAACTGCGTGTGCCGAAGGACGCTATCGACAGGGCCGTCGAGTCGATGGATCCGCTGGTGCGCCAGGCCGTGACAGAAGCCATCAAGCGGCGCCGGGCCGTCTGCGAGCAAACCGAAAAGGAGCCAGCCGAGCGCACACTGCTTGTCGCGCCGGGGGCAAGCGTCACCACCCGAATCGAGCCGGTGCGCCGGGTCGGCCTCTATGTGCCAGGTGGCCTGGCGCCACTGGCCTCCAGCGTGTTGATGAATGCGGTGCCGGCCCAGGTGGCCGGGGTCGATTCGATCGCTGTCGCGTCGTCACCGCAAGCCCGGTTCGACGGGCTGCCCGACCCGGTGATACTTGGCGTTTGCGGGCTGCTCGGGCTTGACGAGGTTTACTCCGTGGGCGGCGCCCAGGCGATAGCGATGTTCGCCTACGGGGTTCCAGAGCTGTGCGAGCCGGTCGATGTGGTGACAGGCCCAGGCAACGTCTACGTGGCGGCCGCCAAGCGTCATTTGCAGGGCGTCATCGGGATCGACGCCGAGGCCGGCCCCACCGAGATTGCCGTCCTGGCCGATGCCGGTGCGAACCCGCTGTATGTTGCCGCCGACTTGGTCAGCCAGGCCGAGCACGATCCGCTGGCCGGTGCCGTCCTGGTTACCGACTCGCCGGAACTGGCCGATGCTGTGCAGTCGCAGGTGGAGGAGCTGGTGGCCAAGCACTCCCTGCGCGAGCGCCTGCAACAGTCCCTGACGGGCGATCAGTCTGCCGTCGTCTTGGTGCGTGACATCGACCAGGGGCTGGCCGTGGTTGACGCCTACGGCGCGGAGCATTTGGAGGTCATGACGGCCGACGCGTCGGCAGTGGCCGCCCGCGTGCGCAACGCTGGAGCCATTTTCGTGGGTCCGTATTCGCCGGTGTCGCTGGGCGATTATGCGGCGGGTTCGACGCATGTGCTGCCGACCGGTGGCACGGCCCGCTTCGCCTCCGGGCTGACGGTGCGCAGCTTCACCAAGGTGATGCACGTGATCGATTACTCGGCCGAAGCGTTGGAAGTCTTGGCCGATGACGTCGAGGCTTTCGCCATGGCGGAGTCCCTACCAGGGCACGCCCAGGCGATCAGCGTCAGGCGTGTGTCATGACGGCCCTCAAAACGCCTGTGCCGCTTCGAAAGGTGCTGGTTGGCATTGACCCCTATGGGGCGCCCGAAATCGAAGGCGTGGTGCGCCTCAACGTCAACGAGAACCCCTTCCCGCCCAGTTCAGCGATGCGTTCCGCGCTGACGGCGGCGGTCACCCACGTCATTTCGGAAGTCAACCGGTACCCCGACCGCGACGCGGTGGCTTTGCGCGCCGATCTGGCCAGGTACCTGGACGCCGGGTTGACGGCCGACAACATCTGGGTTGCCAATGGCAGCAACGAGGTGATGGCACAGCTGCTGCTGGCCTTCGGAGGGCCGCGACGCAAGGTTGCCACGCTGACACCGACCTACTCGATGTACCCGCAGTACGCCCGCGACACGATGACCACCTATGTGACGGCCCCGCGCAACGACGACTACACCGTCGATGTTGACACACTGCGACGCTTGTGGAAGGCCGAGCGCCCGGACATTTTGATCTTGACGACGCCAAACAACCCGACTGGAACACAAACATCGCTTGATGTGATCGCGGTGGCGGCCGAGTTGCCTTGGCTGCTGGTGGTAGACGAGGCCTACCAGGAGTTCACCGAAAAACCGGCCGAGTCGGCCACCAAGCTGCTGCCTGCTCACCCCAACGTCGTGGTTTCACGGACGATGTCGAAAGCCTTCGCCCTGGCCGGCGTGCGGTTGGGCTACCTGGCGGCTGACCCGTCGATAATCGACGCCTGCAAAATCGTCCGCCTGCCTTACCATCTGGGCACGCAAACGCAGGCAATGGCGCAGGCCGCGCTGGCCCACAGCCAGGAGCCGTTGCAGCATGTGGCACAGTTGCGCGAGACCTGCCAGGCCACCCAGGCGTGGCTTCGCCAGTTGGGGCTGACGGTGCCACCAAGCCAGGCCAATTTCACGCTGTTTGGCCCATTCGACGACCGCCACGCCGTCTGGCAAGAGTTGTTGGACCGTGGTGTGCTGGTGCGCGAGGTTGGCCCGGAAGGCTTTCTGCGCGTGTCCATGGGCACGCCAGCCGAGATGATACTGTTCCGCGAAGCACTGGTTGACGTGTTGGACGCACGTCAGATGAGAAAGGCGACGCCATGAGCCGCACTGCCACGGTCAAGCGAGCGACAAAAGAGACAAAGGTCGAGGTCAGCCTTGATCTGGACGGCACAGGCCAGGCGAACATCGCCACCGGCGTGGGGTTCTACGACCACATACTCACCGCGCTGGCCAAGCATTCGCTAATCGACCTGGATGTCCACGCCGTCGGTGACGTCGGCATTGACGGGCACCACACCATTGAGGACGTCGCCATCACCATCGGCCAGGCCTTGGACAAGGCCTTGGGCGACCGTGCCGGCATTGCTCGCTTCGGCGAGGCCACCGTCCCACTGGACGAGGCGCTCGCGCGCTGTGCCATCGACATTTCGGGACGGGGCGGCGCCTGGTGCTCGGGCGAGCCCGACGGAATGGCCACCGTGCGGATCGGTGGCGAAGGCGTGCCATACGCCGGGTCCATGACCGCCCACGTAATGTCGTCCCTGGCCGAAAACGCCAAGCTGACCCTCCACATGACGGTGCTTGCCGGGCGTGACCCGCACCACATCGTCGAGGCCCAATACAAGGCGCTGGCGCGGGCTCTGCGGGCCGCTGTGGCACCAGACCCACGGGTGGCCGGGGTGCCCAGCACCAAGGGTGCCCTGTGACGTCCCCGCGGGTCGGGGTGCTCGACTACGGCTCGGGAAATCTTCATTCGGCGTGCAAGGCTTTGACGCAGGTGGGCGCCGAGGTGACGTTGTCGTCACGCTGGCAGGATCTGGACAACCTGAGCGGGTTGCTGCTTCCCGGTGTCGGCGCGTTCGCCGCCTGCATGGCGGCGCTTGGTTCCGGGCCAGGTGACGGCTACCGACCGTGGCTGGCCGATTGGCTGGGGCGCGGTCGTCCGCTGCTTGGCATCTGCGTTGGGCACCAGGTGCTATTCGAGCAAGGGGTCGAGCATGGTGTGACAACGACGGGCATGGGTGTCCTGCCTGGGGTGGTTGAGAAGATTCCAGCCAAACGCCTGCCTCACATGGGCTGGAACACCGTCGAGGCGCCCGCGGAGTCGGCCATGCTCAAGGGCATTGGGCAGCAGCGCTTCTACTTCGTACACTCCTACGCGGTCTGCCGTGCGATACCCGATTCGGTTGTCGCCTGGACCCAACACGAGGACGCCAGGCTCGTGGCCGCCGTCGAACACGGCCCGGTTTGGAGCACCCAGTTCCACCCCGAAAAATCTGGTGCGGCTGGCGCCAGCCTGCTGCGAAACTGGTTGGCCTTCGTCGAGGCTTAGGCGGCCAGTCGGGCCAGCACGTCCTCATGGAGGAGGCCGTTTGTGGCCAACGCGCCTGGGCCGGCGGGGCCGGCAACACCGTCCAGGTTGGTGAACTTCCCGCCCGCTTCGCGGACTATGACATCCAGCGCCGCCATGTCATGCAGGGCCAGGCTTGGTTCCGTGGCGATATCGACCCCGCCTTGCGCAACCAGCATGTAGCTGAAGAAATCACCGAAGGCCCTGGTGCGTGCACAGTCGCGCATCAGGTTGACGAACTGCTGGCCGTGGCCGCCGCTAACCCATCCGTTGAGTGACGAATAGGACAAAAAGGCGTCACTCACATCGGTAACCGTCGACACGTGCAGACGCGACCCGTTGAACAGGGTCTTACCGGCCCAAGCGCCTTCACCTTCGGACGCCCACCAGCGTCGTCCCAGCGCGGGGGCGCTGACGACACCGACGCGCACAACACCGTCAACCATCAGGGCGATCAGGGTAGCCCAAACCGGTACGTTGCGGGCGTAGTTGGAGGTGCCGTCGATCGGGTCGATGATCCACTGACGGGCACCCCAGCCGGTGTCGTCCATCTCTTCGCCATGCACGGCGTCACGGGGGCGAGCTGCCGCCAGGCTTCGCCGAATGGCCTGCTCGGCCTCACTGTCGGCCTGGGTGACGATGGTGTGGTCAGCTTTCAGCGACCACTCCAGATCGTCCGCGCCGACACGGCTCATCGTGATCGAGTCGGCATTGTCGGCCAACAAATGTGCCAGTCGCAAGTCGTCCGTGAAGTCAGCCATGTGAGCAGAATAGCGCCTTTTCCAGGGTGGGGTGGGGACGCGCGCCGGGGGCGTCACCAGTCCGGGCGGGTCAGCACGGTCAACATGCGGCGTAATGACGCCAGTCGGGCCGCGGTCAGGCGTCCGTCCTCGACGGCGGCATCCAGCGCGCAATCCAGCGAGTCGGCCAGATGCGGGCAGCCCCGGGGGCAGTCGGCGACGATCTCCGCCACGTCGCCCAGCGCGGTCACCACCTGATCGGGCGTGACACCGGCCAGCCCGAAGCTGCGCACCCCCGGCGTATCGATGACCCAAGACTGCTCATCGAGGGCCAGCGCGACGGCCGTCGTGGAGGTGTGGCGTCCCTTTCCGGTGACGTCGTTGACGTGGCCGATCGATCGGCCGGCACCAGGGATGAGGGCGTTGATCAACGTCGACTTGCCAACCCCCGAGTGGCCGACCAGAACGGTGGTGTGGCCTTCCAGGAGCTGACGCAAAGGCGCCAGGTCGCAACCTCGGTAGGTGGCCACGACGGCGATGCCCAGATCCTGCGACTGCGCACAGGATGACGGGGTAGGAGGCGCGGACGGCGGTGGAAGAGGCGCGGATGGCGGTGGAAGAGGCGCGGATGGCGGTGGAAGAGGCGCGGACGGCGGTGGGAGAGGGGCGGATGATGGCGTAGCGAGGTCTTGGTAGGCGGTGGCGATGTCGTCGGGGCTGGCCAGGTCGGTCTTGGTCACGACGATCAGGGGACGCACGCCAGCCACTGACGCGGCGACGATCAGGCGGTCGATCATGCCGATGCGCGGCGGTGGATCGGCCGCGGCCGTGACGATCAGCAACTGGTCGGTGTTAGCCACCAGGGGGCGCTCTGTTGGGTCGTCGTCGTCGGCGCTTCGGCGCAACAGCGTGCGGCGGGGCAGCACCTCGACGATGCGAGACAGCGCGTCGGGCGCACCGCTGGTGTCGCCCATCAGGCGCACCTCATCGCCGACCACCACCGACTTCCGACCGAGGGGACGGGCCTTGATGGCCCGAACACGCAAGGGCCCGACAGCCACGTCAAAGCGTCCGCGATCGACACCCAACACCCGTCCGACGGGCGCTTTCCCATAGTTTGGACGGGTTTTCGTCCGTGGTCTGGAATAGCCACTGGCGCGGTTGAAGTCATCGAAGTCGTCGTCCTCGACGTCACCGGCTCTGGCCCCCAAAACACGTGGGCTCATACCAGCGACTCCCACACGGCGATGAAGTCGGGCATGGTCTTGGCCACGGCCTGGGCACGGGCCACCTGAACACCGGGGGTGACCAGCCCCAGTAGCGCGCCAAGGTGCACCATGCGGTGATCGTCGGCGGAATCGATCGTGCCGCCGTGGCGGGCCCCACCACCCGAGATGGCGAGTCCGTCGTCCTCGACCACGGATGGCACACCCACAGCCTCCAGGGCGTCGTGAATAGCGGCTAGGCGGTCTGTCTCGTGGCCGCGGATGTGCCCGACGCCGGTCAGACGGCTGGTTCCGTTGGCGACGGCGGCCAGTGCGGCGGCGACGGGGGTCAATTCGCTGGCGGCCGACAGGTCGATGTCACAGGCCGTCAGCGCCCCGTCGGATCCGGCCGACATGGCGTCGTCGTCGCGTCGCGTCCACCCGCCGAACTGCTCGATGATTCCAAGTATCAACGCGCCGGGTTGCGTCGTTTTGGACGGCCAGTGTGCCACGCTGGCGCGCCCACCAGTCAGAACCCCAGCCAGCAGGAAGGCGGCGGCGTTGGTCAGGTCAGGGTCGACGATCGCATCGACGGCCCGAAGAGGCGCTGGCGCCACCACCCAGTGATCGGGCTCTGGCTCATCGACCTGCACCCCATGTGCGGCCAGCATGGCGATAGTCATGTCGATATGCGGACGCGACGGCAGCGACGCGCCCAGGTGGCGCAGGTCAAGTCCGTGAGGGAATCGTGCGCCCGCCAACAGCAGGCCCGACACGAACTGGCTTGACTGGCTGGCGTCGATGGTGACGGGGCCTCCGCCCCACACGGCCGGTGGGGTCAATGTGAACGGAAGGCGGTCGGACGTGATGTTCGCGCCCAGTGCCTGCAGCGCCGACAGCAGGGGAGTGAGGGGACGCTCGCTGGCCCGTGCATCGCCGTAGAACCGGGTCGGACCGTCGGCCAACATGGCCAATGGCGGTATGAATCGCATGACGGTGCCGGCCAGGCCACAATCGATGCTCGCGTCACCCCGGAACAGTTCGGGCGGGCGGACGTGCGTCCCGTCGATTGCCGTCCCCAAAGCTCGCAAAGCGTCGGCCATCAGCGAGGTATCTCGAGATGCGGAAAGCCCCTCAACGGTGCTGGGGCCGTCGCTCAGGGCGGCCAGCAGCAAGGCCCGATTGCCTTCCGATTTTGACCCGGGCACGGTGACGCCGCCGTTCACGGGCGCGTCAGCGAAAGGCACCTGCCAAAGCTGGTTCGTCGAGGTCATGGCATATGTCTACAGCTTCAGCGGGCCGAATGCCAACTGCCCCGCGGAATGAAACAACCATCTCGCCTGGTTGAAGGATTTGTGATGTCCACCTTTCAGACGCGATTAGCCGGCGCTGGCGCTTGGCTTGCGTGGTGGGTATTGTCGTACTCAATGACTACTCAGACCGTGCAGCCGGAAAGCCCTGAACAGCGCGCCGAGCGCTTCGAGCGCGACGCGCTGGCCTTTGTCGACCCACTGTATGGCGCGGCGTTGCGCCTGACCCGAAACCCGACGGACGCCGAGGACCTTGTTCAGGAGACCTACGCCAAGGCATTCGCGGCCTTTCACCAGTTCAAGCCGGGCACCAACCTGAAGGCCTGGCTGTACCGGATTCTGACAAACACGTTCATCAACAGCTACCGGAAGGCGCAGAGGCAGCCGTCGGTGTCGGGCGACGACATCGAGGATTGGCAGTTGGCGCGCGCCGCCGAGCACGAGTCGACGGGGTTGAAGTCGGCCGAAATGTCGGCGCTGGAGGCGATGCCAGACACGGCTGTCTCGGAGGCGCTGGCGTCCCTGACCCCCGAGTTCCGCGCCGTCGTGCTGTTGTCGGACGTCGAGGGGTTCGCCTATAAAGAGATCGCCGAAATCATGGGCACGCCGATCGGAACGGTGATGTCACGGCTGAACCGGGCGCGGGCCGCCCTGCGCGTGAAACTGGCCGATTACGCCGCCGAACGAGGCTTGGGCACTGCAGACAGTGCGTCTGGAAAGGACGGGTCGTAATCATGCCCGATTTCGATGACGATCCGACGATGGACGAGTGCGTGCTGGCGATGGGCCAAGTGCACTCATTCCTTCATGGCGAGTTGGACGAGGAAACTTGTAACCACATCAGGCAACACTTGATGACGTGCGAGCGATGCCTTGACACCTATGACGTGGAGTCGTTGATCACAGTGCTTATCCGGCGCTGCTACAGCGACGCAACCGCGTCGATTAGCCTTCGTGAACGCGTCTCATACTTGCACGTCAGCGTGCAGTGAAAGTGTGAAATGACGAAAAACCTGCGCGTCACCATGCAGTGACGCGCAGGCGCGTGGCATCATTCAGGCGTTTGGCCTTTTGCCGTGATTGGCCGCCTTCTTGCGACGAAGCCGGCGTCTGCGTCCACCCTTGCCCATGGCAACCTCCTGGATCAGGCCCGGGTGCCCGGGCAACAACGCTCCAGTGTACCATCCGTGCGTGAGAGGCCCACCAAACCCGAGTGAAGTCGAACAGGAACGTTGGCAACATCGCCCAGTTACGCACCGAAAATCGGAATCTTCATCGCTGCCGCGCAAGAAGCCCAATGGGCTGCGCTTGTCGGCGTCTTTGGCCTGAATCAGAACCAGCAGCGGCTGGTGCTCGACTCGGAGACGTTCGGGCCGCTGTACGCCGACCAATGTCTTCAGCACCGAGCCGTCGCGAAATGCCTCGAGCCGTGTTTGTACATGGCGTCAAACAATTGGCGACAAGCACGAACACAGCTTACCCATCTTGTTCCTCTGCTAGTTTTGGTACTCACCAGATGGTGGGTGCTTTGTCCTTCAGGAGAGGCCTCGCGGCCTTTTCCAAAGCCTTGTACCCACATGGGCAAGCTGCTGGATCGAAGCTTCGTGAAGGCCCGCATCCGGGCCGGGTCAGTAGAGCCATGCGGTGCGAGTGACGGGCCACTAGGAGGTATGATATTGACGTCTGGGGGCACAGCATCGCTGAGCGGAGTTCACATGCGCATACGAACAACGTCATGGGGCGCCCTGATATCGGGTGCCTTGGTGTTTGGGGTGGCGGGTTGCGCGATAGTTGGTTCTGTGGCAGTTCCATCTCAAACAGCTTCTGGGTCATCCCCGTCGGGTTCGACACGCACGACATCATCCGTAGAACCACCAGTGTCGACCTTTTCGCTTGCGTGCTCGCCACCCACCGATGCGGTGATGGACTGGTTGCGGGCGCAGGGTGACCCGAATCTGTCTACTGATGAGGTTGCCGTCGTCCATGTTGGCACTGGAACTGCGCCTGGATCCGACTGGTGGGTCGTTGCGGCGCCCAGTTATGACTTTCACTTTGGGCCAACGCCTGGTGCTGTGGAGCGGACCAACATGTACGCCGTCACTTGGCTAACCGACAGTACGACATGGATTTCCCTGTTCAATGGCCAATACGTTGATGAAAATGGTGTGTTCTCGGCTGCCAAAAACTGGGACAACATCAGTTGGACCGGTGACCGCCTCGCCCGAGGGCAAGCCGCCCAAGACATGGTGATCGCATGTGTATCTACATGATGATGGTAGGCAAAGGGGGGCCAGAAGGCCGGTCATCGGGTGACGTGGCGATCGTGGGCCACATGAAAGGAGAGAAGGTCGTGAGCACTGACAGGATGATTAGGGCGGCTGGCCTGCGGCACCACTGGCCCGACGCACCCGGAACCCGTCATCATGGCCAGCCTCGACGGGTCGGCGCCCGTTTTGGTCAAGCTGGCGTCCAGCAGCGGTCACTAACAGGTTACGAAGGAGCACAGATTGTGAAGGTCGACTTGAAGATTAGGCTTCCGGGTTTGCTTGTGATGGTGCTGGCCGTGGTGACGGTTTCTGGGTGTATCGGGACAGTTGTGCCGCCACCTTCGGTGTCGCCGTCGCCTTCGGCAACTAGCCCATCGGCGCCGGAGGCGTCTTTGCGTTGGGCAAAGACTATGGGTGGTAATGGTTTCGATGTGTTCAACTCTGTTGCGCTTGCCCCGAACGGTGACATCATTGCGGTGGGCTGGACCACATCAACAGATGGTGATTTTCCAGCGAAAATCTACCCTCAGGGCGGTAACGCTGTCGTTACGCGCTTGTCACCTGATGGCACGAAGCTATGGGCTCGGACCTATGGGGGTAACAATGGGTCGAGTTTTGCCTCGGTGGTGGTATCTGCCGACGGTAGCATTTTTGCTGTTGGACAGGCTTCACCGAAAGGTGATTTCAATTGCGATTTCGGCGGAGCAGCCATGGGCCAGGCGGCTGTGAAACTTGACGCGGATGGGAAGATCGCTTGGTCCAGATGCTTCACGGCCAGTTCCTTTGGCGTCTATGACTTTGTCTCCTTGTCTTCCGTCGCGGTCGCGTCTGATGGGATCTATTTGGCCGGCAAGACCGTCGTCTCTCTATCTCCCGGGCCAAGTGGGAGCATGAATGCTGGTCTAGTGGTGAAGCTGGATTTGGATGGAAACCTTGTTTGGTTTCGCATCTATGACGCTGACGCGCAGGACAGTTTCGCTGCTGTGACTGTCGATCAACAATCGGATGTGATTGTTGCTGGGGCGACGGCACCGGGGAACGGACCGATGGATGATCAGGGTAACCCTGATGGTTTGGTTGTGGTGTATGACTCGTCCGGCCATCAAGCATGGGCAAGAACCTATGGCGGTAGTGGCCTTGATGGGTTCACCGCATTAACACTGGGGAGCGACAAGAAAATCGTGGTGGCAGGTTTTACGACATCGGAGGACGGCGACTTCTCCACACAACCGGACGGCACCGGGATTGGTGGGGTTATCGCTGGATTGGCCATGGATGGTTCACTTGACTGGTCAACGATATGCACAGACAGTCAGTTCACATCAATACACTCGGCTGCTGACAACCATTTTGTCGCGACGGGGATTACCTGGGTGAGCAATGGAGCGTCTCCAGATCCTGGGTCAGGATCTTTGCCGTTTGATCAAAGCGCCTTGGTTCTCAAGGTAACCTCGTCTGGAGTAGTCGAATGGTCAGCAAACCTGATCACGACACCTGTGTATTTCGCTTCGGTGGCTGTAACAGCGGACGGGGCGGCCACAGTGGTTGGGACCACGAGCTTGACCACGGGGGCGATGGCGTGCCCGGCTGATAATTCTCGATCCTGTGCTGTTGTCGCCACCTTCTATCGCTGACTGAAGAATGGGTCCAACGCCAGAATCGCCTTGTAGCGGCGCGCGATGGGAAGTGGTCCGCAGTGGGCGGTTTTCACTTTGGCACACTTCCCACCTCAGTTCACGCTATGCGGCAACAAAGCTCCCAAGGGTTTGCCAGTTGCCGGCTTCCCAGCATTGAACGGTCACGAGCGATCCGCCACACTTGGCAGAGCAGCAACTCCAGACTGTGTTGGTATCTGCACCGGTTGACGGGACGCCTTGTGCGTTGAAACTGTGTTGCAATGATGTGTCGAGGATTGAAATGCCGTCAACCAGCAACCGCGCCGCTCCGACCGCATGGTTGTCGCTTGCGCCATTGTAGCGGAACCAGCAATATCCTTGGTTGTAGCGCACTTCAAAAAACACCTGCGAACCAGCGTTTACCAGGTCTGGTGCGAAAAAGTCAACAGATTTCACATACAGGTATGGGACTCCGCTGGCGTCTGCGAAATAGGTGGGCGTCCGAGCGCCGGTGGCAAGCCCACAGGTTTGTGGGTTTTGCTCGGCGTACGGTTCATCTCCACCTGATAGCTTGGTAATGAACCGCTGTCCAACATCTGTTCCTGAGGCGATGTTGTTGTCGATTTCGATTGTTCCGTCCCCTGTCCCGACGGTGATTGTGGAGATTTGGTCGAATGCCCAGTTCATAGGCATGAGGAAGCCCATGTTGCCGGAAAACCCTGTGCTCATGTCGGACACAAAGCTCGCCTGGGCAAGCTGGACGCCGGCCAGTTGGTTGCACACATTGCGCGTACCATAGACACCGACTTGGTAGTGGTACGGTGTTTGCTGTGCGATTAGCTGAGCCATGCCTTCTTGAACGCCTTGGAAATAGGGCAAAATGTTCGAGACGATCTGGTCACCGGTAGGATCACAGTCGACTGCGAAATAGATGATCGTGGCCTCGTATAGCCCAAAGCTGTGCGCGGCGGCTGAGGCAGCAAGCGCGTCCGCCTGCCCCTGGGGCTTCGTGAAATAGGTCACCGCATTGCCCGATGTCTGGAAGATTGGGAACACCCGCATTCCGTTTGTCAGGATGTCGCACAGTTCGCCTGGTTGTATGGCCTTGCTGGGGGTTGTTCCGCTAGTGTCTGTCAAGTAGCGACCGACAGTTGTATGCCCGCTCGCCACAAGAGCTGCCGCCCGTGCTGGGGTGATTGTGGTTGTGCAGTCACAGGCCGTGCCAGATCGAGTGTAGTCGCCGCAGCTGACTAGCAGCGAGCACCAGGTCTGGAAATCGCCTTGCCCGGTGTTTGGCAACCCTGTGAAGAGCTGGAATGTGGAGACCCACCCGGAGTCATCTTCGGTGAATTTGCCTGTGAAACTTGATGGCAGGCCGTTGAATATCATGGCAGCTTGGAAGAGGCGCACCCAGCATTGGTTCACGGTGTCGGTTGCTCCAACCAGGATGGGGCCTTTCCCTTGAATGGCGCTCCGGGTGCCTGTTCCGAAGTTGCCGTTGGCGCCTGTGACGCTCAGTTCGCTTTGGATGGCGTAGACGAGCATGGTTTGGATGGATCGGGAGTAGGATCCGTCGCATGGGATGATGGTGAACCAGGAGTAGTCGATGTAGTGGCCGTTCATCCACTGCTGTACCTCTCGGATCCAGGATGTGCCGCTGCCGATCGTGATGTAGGCGTCCATCGTGAGGATCGCTTGGAACAGTTTCGTATTCACAACCCCGGATTGGGGCAGACCGATGTCGGACTGAATCTGGTTCACGCCCGATGTGGTCTGGCTTGTCCAGATTCCGGGTAATTGGCCGTTGCCGGCGTTGTAGCCTTTGCAGTACAGTGCGCCGATCAGGATGTTGATGATGTTGGCGTTGCTTTCGAATGGACCGACAATGCCGTGGGCGTTCAGGTCGGCTGTGGTGGTCGGTCCGAACGTGTTCGACAGCGAAGCGGCCGGGATGCCTAGTTCTGTTTGCAGGGCCCTGGTCAGGGACCACATGGTATTCCAGCCAGTCTGCCCATCTACGGTGAGCAGACTGCCCGTCAATTTCGTCCCGTATGTACTATTCAACCAATTCTGTGTATTGGTGACCCAAGGATCACTCATGATGTTTCCTTTCGTTGTAGTGTTTCAACTGCACATGGCGCCCAGGCTGAGCGTCAAGCGACCCGTCGCTGTTGGCGGGACGATTTGTTCCACTAGACACTTGATCGCACTCAGTTGACATTCCTGGCGTTCCTGACCGTTGGTAGCGCCGGCCCAAGTGCGGTCTCGTGCGGGTTTGCGAGCTGACCTTATGCCTGAGGCGGGCTGGCGTGTTTTGGTGTGTGGCCATCGTCCAGGATCATTGCGTCGACCCGGTTGGCCAGCGCTCGGTGGGCCTCATCTTGAACGTGTCGGGAGTCGTCAAGGCGGCTCTCTGTTCTTCGCAGCTCGCCTGACAAACTGTTGAGCCGGTGGGTGTTCGTTTCGACTTGCCCGGCCATGTTGTCGAGCTTGTGTGATATGGCATCTATGTCATCGCGGATGTTCGTGTTGTGCGAGTTAGTCATTTCATAGGTGGCACGGGCTGAATGGTCGCAGGCCTCTTTGGCGCGAGCTTGTGCCATGAATGCAAAGACAGCGGAAATCAGTGTTGCGATGATTGTGACAGCGCCTGTGATGAGTGCGATCTCGGCGTTTTCTGTGATGGTGATCATGTTAAGATCTCCTTTTCGGTGATCGTTGCGGTTGGCCTGTAGGCGACAGCCAGGCCGGAACCTAACGCGCCAGCCCATGACCCGATGACGCCTATGGCGGCAACAACCTCGAGTGCGATTGTTTCGCTGGTGAAAATGGGGATCAGTGCCGCGATGAGGCCCATGGTGAAGCTGACGATGACTGCCGTCATGTAGATGCGGGACCGAACCTGGGGTGATACACCGGTGTTGTCTATTGCGACGACAAGGTCGGTGGTCACTGCTGTTGAGGTTGGGCTTGCGGGTGTGGACATTTTTCCTCCTTTCATCTCATTTGATCCGGAGCACCTGGCCCGGATAGATCAAGTTGACGTTCTGTATGTCATTCCAGGCGGCTAACTGGGCAACTGTTGTGTCGTTGGCTGCCGCAGTCTTCCCTAGCGTGTCGCCAGACGTGACTGTGTATTGGACACCTGTCGGCTCTGCATCCTGAGTCTCTGCTGGAACGATTGTCGGAAATGGTGGGTTCTTGCCTGCAGCGATGTTGTGCCATGTTGTGACGTCACCGTAGAAGATGTTTCGGTCAAGTGATCGACCACCCAGCGAACTGGTGAACTGCCACAGCAACGCACCGGCTGGTCGATGGTGCCCCAGTGCCTGTTCGTAGGTGGTCATTCTGGGGAAAGGGTATGCCGCATACCACAATGCGCAATTGGCCTTGACGAAGTGCCAGAGCGAAACCCGTGAGCCTTGCACATACAGGACGGGCCACACCTGGGTCAGCTCATGAACCGTCTCCATGAAGGTGGTGATCCATTCGCCTTCGATTGCATCCCCTCTGCTCCAATTCGGGTTGCCCGCTGACTCGTAGTCAAGCGCGAGCACGGCTTTACCGAGATAACCTTGAACAGCCTCAACGAAATGGGTTGCCTCAGCGCAAGCTTTCTTGCCTTCTGTGATGTGATAAACACCGACCAACCGCCCAGCGGCTTTTGCGGTCTGATAGTGAGACTCGCATCTACTGTCAATCACCATTCCGTGGGTGGCGCGCACAATAACGAAATCTGGCGCAACGCTCGTCGGTACAGTCAGCTGCCAATAGCTGACATCAATTCCCAAAAGTGCCATGCTTTGACTCCTAGTCGGTCTAGACGGGGGCTCTTTGACAATGCCGCGAACACTGGCCGAAGCCCTGATGCCCAGTTGCAATACATGTCCAGACGGGATGAGTGCGAACGCCAATCGCATCCGGCCAATGCTGGGAAATCTCGCTCATGGCTATGGCCAGAACTGGGGCCGCTACGAAAAGCAGTTCGCGCTGCGTCGAAGGGATATCACGATTGGTCACAACTCTGTCCAGATCGGCACGTGGGTCGTCCGCCGCCATGGCCGGTTAGCTGATGTCCCGACTCGCCTTGTTTGCGTTGGCTGATGTCACGGTTGATGTCTTGACGGTGATTTCCACGGGTGGAGCCAGGCTCGAGTCTGACAATCCCAGCAGTAGCAGGATACGAGATAACCCCTGCAAACACTCATGGGTGGTATTGTGAAAAATGCCGGGGGAGCGGACGGTGGTTTTGCCGTCCTACATTGACATGGATCGTAGGTGAGTCATGGGAATGTCTCTCAGATTGAAGATGCCGCCGCTCGCTGGGACTCGGCGGACTGCCAGCGGTGACTTTCAGAAGACGGCGATGCGATGTCGAGGTTTCGGCTCGATTGCTACCGCCTGTGGCATTGTCTTTCTAGCGGGCTGTTCACCACAACCAGTGCGGGTGTCTTTACCGACCCCGGGAGTGGCCCAGACGTGTGTCGCACCAACCCCGGCGGTCATGGCGTGGATGCGATCGGATCTGCGCGACCCGTCGAGCCTCCTCGAGAGCAATGTCACCATGGTTGAGATTGGAAATGCCAGCTTTCCATCTGGAATCGGGGACAATACAGTCACAGACTGGTGGATCGTCGCGGACAAAGCATTGTATGGGGGCACGATGTATTACGAAACTTGGTTGACTGACTATCCGTCAACGTCCGATCAGTCTTCGCCGTGGATGGTCATCATGGGCAGCGCTCCTAACACCGCGGATTGGAGCCTTGTTGAGAATTGGTCAGAAGATCTGCTTGATCGTGGAAAGTCTGCCCAGAGGTTGGCGGTCTCCTGCCTCGGCGGAACCCTCAACTGACTAACGAACACGTCGGACTCGCCAACACCGTCGTGAACTTTGTCAAGGTAGTTGCGACGCTAGGCATGCACATGCGACGGCTGGGCTCAAAAGCCGCGTTAGCCTCGGCTGCCGAGAAAAGGCCACACTTTGGTGAGTTCATGGACACTCTGACGGATGGGCTTTGGCATTTCACCCTGCGTGGTCCTCTGCCCCAAAGTCAGCGTGATGACGACTGTTCTTCCACACGGCCGGCCCAACAGCGCTTGTAGATGGGTTCCTGGCTTTTCAGCGGTCTCCCCAGCCGGTTGGCGCAACGGGTCAGATGGGCTGCTGGCTCCGGGGGAGAAATCGCGGGCGTTCCAGGCCTTTCGAAGGCTGGGAACGCCCGCATTTCATTGTCTTCGTCTTGTGGGCGAGCTATTAGGAAAGCTTGGCGGTTTGTCCTGGGTAGTTGAATACTGACACGTATCCAATCTGCCCCGGGCAGACGTCATAGAAGTAAGGCAGACGTACCAGGATGGCTGGACCGGTGCCTGGGTAGCCTGGGCCATGATACTGGCCGCCGGCCAGGTCTGGGACTGCGATCACAACGGGTTGGCCGTTTTCGACCGACTTGTTGACTGTGGCTGGCCACCAGCCGCTGGAGCCCTTTAGCCACCAGTTTGTGCCGACTTTTTGGGCTTGAGTTGGGTACCATCGCTCGCCGATGATTGACCACCGTCCTGTTTGGGCACCCCCGGCAGTTGGCGCACACTGAACTGAACTCGTGATCTCAAGTTGGGCTGTGTTTGGCATTTTGTTTCCTCGCTTTCTTTTCTGTTGCTTTTTGATGGTTCTTGGGCTGGTCATGGTTGCTTTGCCCAAGTCTTTTGGGGACAGACCCGCGCCCACGTGATACCGCCCAATCAAGACGCCGCCTGATTGCAGATCCCCTTGGGGGGCGTTGGTTGTGGGATTATCGTCCGACATTCTTGGCCTGCCTTTTTGGTCTGGCCCGATGTTGTCCTTTGGGGTTTCTGAGTTGTCTTCCGTTGGCCCTCAAGGCCTTTCTGGTTTGCAAGTTCAGCCCGCTGAGGGGCTTTTCGTCTACCAGGCCTTCATTTCAATGTCGGTCAAGTGGCATCAGACCGCCCGTCACTGATGGCGTTTGACGGGACGCGGGCTCTGGTTGTAGTCCCCAAGTTGGTTCCAGGGGTAGAGCCAGGTGCCGTTGAGGTGTATGGGTTGGATATCGTGGCGTTGGCATTGTTTGCGTAGTGCTGCTAGTGATATGCCGAGTTTGTTGGCGGCTTCCCGTAGGGTTATTAACGTGATGGTCATGCTGATGCGGCAGGTGGGGCATGTCACGGTTGCCTGGTTGATGACAAGTTCGGCTCCGCATGCCGGGCAGACCATGTCTGGGTCGTCGTCGCCAAGCAGCCTGTGGGCCCTGGTCAAGACGCCGCTGTCGTTGATGATTGTCAGGCCGGCTTGGTTGATCGGCGTCCAGTCTGGTTGGTTGGCACGGGCATGGGCGGTGTCGACCATGATGGTTAGGGCGTGGGCGATCTGGCTGGCTGGGATGTCACCGGTGACATCTGGGGTTACTAGTCCAAGCAGGTGGGCTAGTTCGGTGACGACTGGTTGTATCTGGTCGGCTAGGTCGATGATGTCGAAGTGGTATGGTTCTCGCCGGTCCAGGGTGACTGGGTGGGCGTAGTGTCTTGATGTTTTTGTGACGGCCGCGTCGGGCAGTGTCTTCCAGATGATGGCAAGCTCGCGC
>WQYR01000009.1 GCA_009781145.1 Propionibacteriaceae bacterium
CACAGGCGCTGCTCCAGTGACTTCTGCTGTTTGGGTTTCACAGTTCTAGGCATGGGCAACAGCCTAGCGGCGCGTTATGACAATTTCGCGACAGTCGCGCTAGGAGGACCGGCGGCGGCGGGATTCGCTGGGACGGCAGACGGTGCGTCCGTGGGCTGCCAGGTCGGCGCGACGCTCGCGGGCGAACTGCGCCAACGCGTCAACCAACGCCAGCGGCTCCGGCTCCGGCGCCATGACGTCCACATGCAGCCCCTGCTCCTCGCAGGTGGCGGCGGTGGCCGGCCCGATGGCGGCAATGATCGTCTGACGGGGGGGCTTGCCGGCGATACCCACAAGGTTGCGCACCGTCGAAGAGGACGTGAAGATGACGGCGTCGAACAGACCCGTCTTGATGGCGTCCCGCGTCTCGACCGGTGGGGGAGCGGCCCGGACGGCCCGGTAGGCCGTCACCTCCTCGGCCTCCCAACCCAGGCGGGCGAGGCCGTCGATCATGGTGTCCAGCGAGACGTCCGCCCGCGGCACAAACACGCGGTTGATGACGTCAAAGTCGTGTTCGAAGGCGGGGAACTCGGCGATCAGGCCGGCGCTGGTTTCGGTCTGCGGCACCAGGTCGGCGAGGATGCCCCACTCGGACAACACGCCGGCCGTCAGGCTCGACATCGCGGCGATGTGCAGACCCGAGAAGGCCCGGGCGTCCAGGCCGTACTCTTCAAGCTTCTCGAGGACGGCCCGTACCGCGTTGCCGCTGGTGAAGACGATCCAGCGATAGCGCCCATCGACCAGGCCGTGAATGGCCTTGTCCATCGCGAGCGGGTTGCGCGGCAGTTCGACGGTGATGGTTGGCACCGCGTAGCTGCTGGCGCCATGACGGCGAAGGTGACGATCGATCTCGTCTGTTGCTTTTGCTGTGCGCGGCACCAGCACCTGCCAACCGAAAAGCGGCTTGCTCTCGTAGGTGTTGAGCACCTCGTCGCGGTCGGACAGCTGGCCCAGCACCACCATGGCCGGTGCGTCCGGCACCCGTCCTTGCGTCAGCGCGCGCGTCATCAGGTCTTTGATTCGTACCTGGCGGGTGTGCTGACGGCTGGTGCCCAAGCCGAAGGTGACGACCGCCCCGGCGGTGGCGGGACGCCCCGCCTCCAGAGCGGCCTCGCCGAGGGCGGGCAGATAGGCGACCTTCGCACCAAGCACTAGCGATCCAGCGGCTGGAAGCACCTCGCCCGGGGTGAAGAAATGATAGGTCGGGGCGTCCTCTGCCAGATCCAGGCCCACGAAAGTGGGCACAGACGTCAACGCCGACACCGCAGGAACGATATCGATCGACGTCCCCATCGCGGCAACCAAGTGAGCCTCATGCCCCACCATCGGGCTGGTCATCGGGTCGCATGCCACCAGGCGGACGACCGTGCGTCCCAGGCTGGCTTCGCGGTCAACCAGTGCCGCCCGGGCCTCAGTGGCGTCGTGGTCGTCCAGCGTCATCACCCGATGCTCGGGCAACGCCAATTCCGGCAGATCGAGCAGCGACGCCAACGACGGGTTGTCAAGGACGACGACATCGGCCTCGCCGAGCGCGCGCATACCACCGAGCGTCAGCAGTTCAGTGTTGCCAAACGGCACACCAACATAGATGACCCGGCCGGTGCGACTGACGGCATTCGTTTCGAACCCGTCAAGAAAAGCACTTTCGGCCACCACATCAACCGATGTTAACGCGCTCATGCCGGACATCTCTTAAGCCATGGGTGGCGGTTAACGCCCAGCGCGGCGACGCTGAATACGCGTCTTCTTCAGCAACTTGCGGTGCTTCTTCTTCGCCATGCGCTTGCGGCGCTTCTTGATAACAGACCCCACGGGTGATCCTTTCGATGTGCGGCAAGGCACCCAGTAGCCGTGCGCCTTATCCGACTAGATTCTAGTCTGTGATGTCGGCCGGGCGAAATTCATCGGCTGGAGCCTGTCCGCAGGCCTAGTTGCTCAACTCTTTCGTCCGATCGACGGTCGCTTTCATGGCGGCGCTGAAGGCGGCGCGGACGCCGCGGTCCTCGAGTTCGAAGATGGCGGCGGCGGTCGTCCCTCCGGGGGACGTCACTTCGGCACGCAATTCGTTGGGTGATTGGCCGGTGGCCATCAAGGCGGACGAGCCGACGAAAGTCTGGGTGACGAGCTTGGCGGCGGTGTCGCGGGGCAGGCCAAGACGGACGCCGGCCTCCGTCATGGCTTCCGCCACGAGGAACAGGTAAGCCGGGCCGCAGCCGGAAACGGCGCTGACGGCGGGCATGATCGACTCGTCCACTGTGACGACGGCGCCGATGGCACCGAAGACGGTCTGTGCCGTCAGCAACTGGCCCTCCGACACATGCGACCCGCGCGACATTGCCGTCACCCCTTGCCGCAACTTGGCGGGCGTGTTCGGAATGGCGCGGACGACGGCGGGAGTTGGGTTGGAATGGGTCTGCGCCCAGGCCTCAAGGTCGCGCGTCGCGATGCCGGCGGCCACGGAAATCAGCAGCGACCCGGGGCTCAACTGGGGCGCCATCTGGGCCACCACCTCGCGAACCTTCGGCGGCTTGACGGCGACAATGACGACGGATGCGCCAACCGCAGCTTGGGCCGGGTCCTTTGCCGGGACGACGCCGTATTGCGCGGCCACCTGATTGGTGTGGGTGTGGGCGGCGGCGCGGATGCGCTGCGGCATCAGGCCCGCCTGCATCAAGCCGGTCAGGATGGCCCCGCCCATGTTGCCGACGCCGACGATAGCGACGTCACCGGTGATTGAAGACAGATCTGTCATTGTGGACCCTCTTTCTAGGCGAAAATCTCGGCGATCTGGACGGCATTGAGCGCCGCGCCCTTGCGCAGGTTGTCATTGCTCACGAAAAGTACGAGACCACGCCCATTCGGGACGGATTGGTCCGTGCGGACGCGTCCCACCAGACAGGGGTCAACACCGGCCGCGTCCAGCGGTGTGGGGACGTCCATGAGTTGGACGCCGGGGGCATCGGCGAGCAGCCGCATGGCGTCGTCGGGGCTCAGCGGACGGGCGAACTCGGCGTGGATGGCGAGGGAATGTCCCGTGAACACGGGCACCCGCGCGCAGGTGCCGGCCACGGGCAGTTTGGGGATGTGCAAAATCTTGCGGCTCTCGTCGCGCAGTTTGCGCTCTTCGGACGTCTCACCGCTTCCGTCGTCCAGCAGAGAACCGGCCATCGGCAGCACATTGAAGGCGATCGGCTTGACGTAGGGGCCGGGGTCGACGGCCAGGCCGGGGCGTCCGTTGAACGTGTAGGCGGACGGGTCGGTTGTGGCGTCAAGCTGCCCCTCGTAGGCGGTGACGGCGGCGGCACCCGAGCCTGAAACCGCCTGGTAGGTGGCGATGACAAGGCGTGTCAGGTTGGCTGCGTCGTGCAGGGGCTTGAGCACGGGCATTGCCGCCATGGTGGTGCAATTGGGGTTGGCGATGATGTTCTTCGGCGCATGCCAGGCGTCCTCGGGGTTGACCTCCGCAACCACCAGCGGGACATCCGGGTCCATACGCCAAGCGGCCGAGTTGTCGATGACGATGGTGCCCGCGGCTGCCACCTTCGGAGCGTATTCACGCGACGCGTCGGCGCCGACGGAGAACAGTGCGACGTCCAAACCGGTGAAGTCGGCGGTGGCCACGTCCTCCACGGTGACGGCCTGACCCGCCCACGGCAGCGTCGTGCCAGCCGAGCGTGCCGACGCGAAATACCGCATGGACGTGACGGGGAAACACCGCTCCGCTAGGACGGCCCGCATGACGCCGCCCACCTGCCCGGTGGCCCCGATAACTCCAACTTTCATGGTGTCAAGCCTAGCGGAGTGGGCAACGCGGCTTGTGCTACCCCGGGATCGTGGTCAACGTGTGATACGATCCAAAAATGGGAGGATTTCTAGTCGATCTAGACGCACTGTCGGATGCCGCGAATGGCATTCAGGCAACGATGGACGAGATGGCGACCTTGCGCGTGTCCGACTTGACCTTGAGTGGGGACGATTTGGGCAATGATCAGGTCACACAGGCGTATGGGGATTTCGTGGTGCGGTGGGACCTGGGTGTGGTGAATCTGGAGAAGGACGGGGACACGATCATCGTGGGGTTGCAACGGTGCGCATCGGTGTATCGAGGGACGGATGAAGCTGCGGCCCAAGATTTCCGGGGTGTGATCTCGCGGGCCGCTGGCCCGGATCCGGGGATGGGCTGAGATGGCTGAGCTTGGTGAGACCAGCGACCCGGTCGAGTTGGTTCCCGGGAATGTGTCCGTGATCGTGTCGAGAATGTACGATCTTGGCGATTATGCCCAGAGCCTGGGCGACGCAGGAAGCGGGTTGACACGAATCGACACCAGCGAGTGTTGGCAGGGCGAAGCGGCTGAGGCGTTCCGGGAGCACTATCAGGGGGAGCCAAAACGGTGGGTTGTCGCCGGGGATAGCTTTGCTAAGGCGGCCAAGGCACTGGACGATTACTCGTGGACGTTGAAGTGGGCCCAGGATCAGGCGGCATCGGCCATTGATGAGTGGGCGCGTGGTGTGGCACGCACCGAGGCGGACAAGAAGGCGTACGAGGACGCGGTACAGCAGGCGGAAAGCGAGGCGGCAAAGACTGGCGTCCCAGTGGTGATCGCCGCGTTTGTTGATGGGGGTGAGCCGATTCGTCAGGGAGCCCGTGATGTGTTGACGGAGGCTAGGCGCCAGTTGGCCGATGTGGCCAACGATACTGCGGCGACGATCCAGGCCGCCTGTGAGGCGGCGCCCGCTAAGCCGACGTGGCTGGACTCAGCCATTGATGGGCTTGGCTGGTTTGGCGGCAAAGCTGAGGACGCGGGTATCGCTGCAGTCAACGGGATAGTGTCCTTTGGGAACGCCATGTGGAACCATCCAGGTGACATGGTTGGCCTGCTGTCTGGCTTGGGAATGGTTTTGGCTGGCGGTGGTGGCGACGCTGGGGGCGGTGTTTTGGACGCGACCGGGGTCGGCGCGGTGGTCGGGATTCCAGTCAACATCGCGTCGACAGGTCTGATCGTGGGTGGGGCTGGCGTGACGGCTGCGGCGGCAACGGCCTTAGTTTCCCATGCGGCCACTGATAATCGCGTTCAAATCTTGCAGAAGGAGGCGTCGCAGCCCGAGCCGGGTGCGTCGGGGAGGCACGGGACGCCGACAGACGGCTACAAAGAACAAGTCGACCCGCCTACTCTGGATGCCGCGCGGCGCGAGCTGAACGGCGAGGTTGTGAAGATAAACCCACGTGACAGCGAACCCTACGATCACGTGCAGAAGGTTCGGAACGCACAAAACGGCCTCGAAGATCGGATCGACGAACTGAAGCGAAAGATTGGGGATAGCCGTTCCAGCCAGGCCGACCGGGCAGCCGCGCAAAAGGAGTTGTCGGAGGCGGCCAAGCTATTGGAAAACAGTAAGAGGTGGGTGCCGAGGCCGCCGAAGTAGAAACCCATTGAGAGGATTTACAGCATGACCAGACGCGATGAGCCAGCAGACCGCATGGCTGCGGTTGCCCGTATGTCGTTGCAGGAGTTGGAGAATGACGATTGGGGCGATCCGGAGCCGGATGACACGCCTCTGGTGAAGCGGTGTATGTGGCTGCGGCGCAAGCCGTTGGGCGAGTTCGACGACGCGGATCTTGGTGAGTTGATTATGCAGCGGATCTCATGGCCGACCCTGGTGCCAATGGCGTTGGGCATGTTGGCGGTTGATCCGTGGTTGCGGGCAGCGCTGTACCCAGGGGCGCTGTTGGCGACCGTGGCGGGGGTCAAGAGCGAGTATTGGTGGGCGCATCCGGACCAGGCTGTCGCGTTGGAGGGCATCGTCGCGAAGGTGATCGGGCTGCTCAACGATGACCCGCTGTACATCCCGTGGAATGATGGTGACGGGGCTCCGGGGGGGGCGTTGATGGGGGTCATGCGTGTTCCCGGGCGTTACTGGCAGGCCCATCATGCTCAGTTGTCGGCGATGCGCGAGGTTGTGGCGCGGGCCGAAGCAACTGGCTACTTTCACGAGAGGGTGGCGTTGATGGAGTCGGCTGGCTTGAGTGGGTATGACGTGTGGGAGTCCGTCGATCCGATATTCGCGCCGGGTAGTGAGGGTTCACCACGTTGACGACGGATCGAATGGCGGCGGTTACTCGGATGTCGTTGCAGGAGTTGGAGGATGACGATCAAGCGGTGTATGTGGCTGCGCCGCAAGCCGTTGGGCGAGTTCGATGATGCTGATCTTGGTGATTTGATTATGCAGCGGATCTCGTGGCCGATATTGGTGCCGATGGCGTTGGGCATGCTGGCGGTCAATCCGTGGTTGGATTGTCGCGTTGTGACGGCGGCTTTGTTGTGCGACACTGCGGGGGTTGAGGACAAGTATTGGCAGGCGCACCCGGATCAGGCTGCCGAGTTGGAGGGCATCGTTGAGAAGGTGATATTGGCAGGCGCATCCGGGTCAGTTTGTCAGGATGTGTGATGTCGTTGCCCGGGCGAGTGCTGATGGACTGCTTAGCGAGGACTTAATGGAGTTACACGGGTCGTTGTATCTGCGACCGCCCACACCGACCTGATCAAAGCCAGGGCCACACGTCTTTAAGCAGCGAATAGCCGACAAATGAAACGATATCAAGAATGGTGTGGGCAATGACAAGGGGTAACACCCGTTTCGTCCGCATGTACACCCAGCCGAAAACGGCGCCCATGATGGCATTGCCGATAAACCCGCCGAAGCCCTGATAAAGATGGTAGGTGCCGCGTATCAGGGCAGATGTGACGATGACCTTCCACGGCCCCCAGGCCAGTTGCGTCCAGCGGGTGAACAGGTAGCCCACCATGACGGTCTCTTCGAGGATGCCGTTCATGGCGGCCAGCAGGATGAGCACCGGTACCGTCCACCAATAGGCGCTCAGATTGGTTGGCACAACATTCAGGTTCATGCCGACGGCTCGCGCTATCGCGTACAGCCCCAGCCCGGGGATGCCGATAACGGCGGCCAGGGCGACACCCAAGGCCGCGTCGCGCGGTGCATTCGCCCACTTGATGCCCATGATTCGGAACGGGGCCCCGTCCGGGCGGCGAACGTTGGCCAACAGATAGAAGGCCACCAACACCGGCACCAGCGGGATGGCTATGTTGGCCAGCTGGTACAGCAGGTCGAGCCAGGGACGGTCGGCGGCCACGGCCTGGTTGATGGTGGTCTCCTGCTGGTTGAGTGGCGGCCCCATTGTTAGCGAGTTGACGATGCTCAATACCGCCCAGATGGCGGACGCGCCCAGCGAGATGCCCAGCACGGCGACGGTTTCCAGCATCAGGCCGCGGCGGTCCTCGGGGCGTGCCAGCACCAGCGCGCCGTCAAGTTTGAGTTGGAAGAAGGCGCGGATGTGCTCGCCCAGTGGCTCGCCAGGTGGTGGCTGTGCTTGGTCGTGCGGCAACCTGGCCGCCCCCATCGGACGGTCGGCGACCTCCGAGTCGTCCCAATCGCCCCAGCCGGTGGAGGTGGTGTCCGGTTTCGGCGGGGCGTCGGCGTCGATGTCACCGCGCCAAGCCCGCAGGTCGCCCAAACCGGGTATGGCGGACGAGTCTTCAACATCGCTCATGCGGGCCTCCTAACGTCAATTTTGCCAGGTCGGATAGGCTTTTTGCTGAAGGGAGCACCATGAGTCCACAACCGAATGCCGCTTTGCTGAACCTTGCCGACCCGCGGTCGGTGGCTGTCTACGACACGTATGAGGACGCACAGAAGGCCGTCGACTACCTGGCCGACCACCAGTTTCCAGTCGAGCGGTTGGTCATCGTCGGCACCGACCTGAAGTCGGTCGAGCGGGTCACCGGAAGGCTCAGTTGGGGCAAGGTGCTGGTCTCCGGCGCTATTGGCGGCATCATGTGGGGGCTGGCTCTGGCCGTCCTTCTTTGGATTTTCGTGCCCGGTCACCCGATCGTCAGCTATGTGGTTTGGGGGCTGGTGTTCGGCGTCGTGTACGGCGTGCTGGCGTCGGCAGTGCAGCACGCAATGACGCGAGGGCAACGAGATTTTTCGTCCCAAACGGCCGTCGTCGCCACCCGCTACGAGATACTTGGAGAGTCGGACGTCTTCGAGAAGGCCCGCAGCCTGTTGGGTGAAAACCCGCTGGCCTGGCGTGCGCCGACGGGCACAACCGCCATGCAGCCGGTTGTCAAAGACGTGCCGAAAGCGCCCACCTCGGCGGCCGAGATGTACCCACACCTGGCGGCCGTGCTCGGTAGTGACGCCGTGGAACTGCCGGCACGCTTCCGCACGGACCCCGCCATGGACGACACCGACCCTCGCGGTATCGGCTTGCGAAAGCCGGACGATTCACCGACGTTTGTGGGGCCCCGCCGGGCGTCATGAAGCTTCGGCTTGCGCCAGGCGGGAATGCCGTCGGCTGTAGGTGAAGTAAATGATCAGCCCGACGACGAACCACACCGCGAAACGCACCCAGGTTTGCCACTGTAGATAGGTGATCAGCCAGATCGACGCGACGACGCCGACGGCCGGCACGATCGGCATCCATGGGCATTTGAACTCGCGGTTCAAGTCCGGGCGACGGTAGCGCAGCACGATGACGGCGATGCAAACCACCACGAACGCCAGCAGAATACCGATGTTTGTCAGCTCGGCGGCCACACCTATGTTGACGAATCCGGCCAGCAAGGCCGACACGATGCCGACGATCCAGGTGACGCGCACCGGCACGTGATGCTTTTCGGATGTGCCCGCGAAATACTTCGGCAGCAGCCCGTCCCGGCTCATGGAGAACCAAATCCGGGTGACGCCCAACATGAAGGTGAACATCACCGTCAAGATGCCGATAATGGCGCCGGCGGCGATCAGCGTCCCCAGCCACCCCATGCCGATTGACGAGAAGGCCGACGCGAAGGGGCTCTTGGTGTCGATCTGGGTGTAGTTGACCATGCCCGTCAGCACCAGGCAGGCCAGGACGTAAAGGATCATGGCGACCAGCAGAGACAGCAGGATGGCCTTCGGCATGTGCTTTTGCGACTCTTTTGATTCCTCGGCGGCCGTGCTCATCGCGTCATAGCCGAAGACGGCGAAGAACACCGTCGCCGCGCCGGTGACCACCCCTCCGAAACCGTGCGGCATGAAGGGCGTGTAGTTGGCCGGGTTGATGTGGAACACGCCAACAGCGATGATGACGACCACCACCGCCACCTTCAGGCCGACGACGAACGTTTCGAACCGGGCCGCGTTCTTGATGCCCATTGTGAGCAGCCAGGCGATGAACAGGCACAAGACCAGGGCGAAAAGGTCGACGCGATGCCCGTCCCCGGTGCCTGGCGCACCCAGCGCCCAGGTTGGCACGTGCAGGCCGATCTGTTGCAGCAAGTAGCCGAAGTAGCCCGAGATGCCGATGGCGACGACGGCCACGATGGCTGTGTATTCCAGCAGCAGATCCCACCCGATGCACCAGCCGATAAGCTCACCCAGCACCGCATAGCCGTAGGTGTAGGCGGAGCCGGCGCGGGGGATCAGGCCGGCGAACTCGGCGTACGAGAAAGCCGCCGCGGCACTGGCGACGCCGGCCACCAGGAATGACAGCAGCACCGCTGGGCCGGCATCGCGGTTGGCCACCACGCCAGCCAGCGAGAAGATTCCCGCCCCGATAATGCCGCCGATGCCGATAGCCGTCAACTGGAACAGCGACAGCGTGCGCACCAACCCGCCGGGTGTCGGCGTGGCCAGGTTTTCAATCGGCAGGCGCCTGAAAAGGCTGTTGTTTCCACTCATGATCAACCTCCTGGTCCCTGTACCCCTACACACAAGTCTGGTCCTTAGCGCCTCGCCTGGTGGCGCCGCCCGGATAATGGACGACCCAGTCATTTATCGGCATGAACTAAGGTATTAGGCGTGTTAATGAAATCCCGCATCCCGGTCGCCATCTTCTTTGGCGGCCAATCAAGTGAACATGAGATTTCCTGCCTGACGGCGCAAGGTGTGCTGGGGGCGCTGGATGGCAACCTCTTCGAGGCTTTTGGCGTCGGTATCGCCAAGGACGGGCGTTGGGTGCGCTACACGCCGCAGCAGATGATGTCGTTGGGGCCCGGTGATGCTGGGTTGCCTGCCGTCAATGGGGACGGGCCGGAGGCGATTCTTACCCATGACGCTACCAACGTCTACCTGTCCAGTCGGGAAGACGACCACCTCGTCGATACCGTCGAGGTGAATGTTGCTTTGCCGCTGTTCCACGGCCCTTATGGTGAAGACGGCACGATTCAAGGCTTTTTCGAAATGATCGGCCTTCCGTATGTCGGCTCAGGTGTGACAGCCAGCGCGATGGGCATGGACAAGCAGTACATGAAGATGGCATTTGCCGCCGCCGGGTTGCCCGTCGCCCCCTATCTGGTGTTCCGTGAAGAGACGGACGACGCAATCGCAGCCGCCATCGCCGCGTCGCCGATGACCTACCCGGTGTACGTGAAGCCGGCGCGCAGCGGCTCGTCGGTGGGTGTGTCGCGCGTTGCGACGGCAAACGAGCTTCCGGCAGCCCTGGCCGAGGCTCGTCGCCATGACCCGAAGGTCCTGGTCGAACAGGGTATTGAGGGGGCACGCGAAATTGAGTGTGCTGTGCTTGGCCCTGAACAGGGGAGCAAAAGCGTGCGTACCTCGCGACCGGGCGAGATCGTCGTCCACACCGCCGACCGCTTCTATGACTACCGGGCCAAGTATCTGGCAGCCGACGTAGCGGAGGTCGTCGTCCCAGCCGATCTCGACGCCGAGACGACGGCCAGGGTGCAACAAGTTGCCGCTGACGCATTCGCGTCAATCGGCGCCGAAGGGTTGGCCCGGGTTGACTCCTTCGTCCTTGAGGACGGTTCCGTCGTGCTGATCGAGATAAACACGATGCCAGGTTTCACCGAGATTTCGGCCTTTCCTCAGATGTGGCGAGCGGACGGAGTGACCTATCCGACGCTGATCACCAACCTCATCGTCCAGGCACTTACAAGACAATTCGGGGTCGTGCGCTGATGCAGGTAGGCGACTTGGGGGAGTTCGAAATGATCGCCAAGGCGACCAGCGGATCGCCCATGCCACCCGCCGTCTCCGTCGGCCCCGGTGACGACGCCGCCTGCTTCTTGCTGGACGGGTCGGCCGTCATCAGCACCGACATGTACGTCGAGGGTGTGCACTTTCGCACCGAATGGTCGGACGCCGGCGACATCGGACGCAAGGTTGTGGCCGCGGCGGTGGCCGACATCGAGGCCATGGGTGCGGTGCCGATAACGCTGCTGGTGGCGCTGGGCATGCCGCGCGACACCAGCGAATCGTGGTACGAAGCCTTCATCGACGGTGTGCGCCACGAATGCGTGCGGGCCAACGTGGCGCTGGTCGGCGGTGACCTGTCGATGGCCCCGCAGATCGTCGTCACCGTGACGGTGGTCGGCCAGACCGGGTCGGTGGCGCCGGTGACCCGCGACGGCGCCCAACCGGGCCAATTGGTGGCGATGACGGGGCGGCTTGGCTGGGCGGCAGCAGGCCTGGCGGCGCTGGGACGGGGCTTCCGCTCGCCCAAGGCGGTAGTGGACGCCCACCGCTTCCCGCTTGTGCCCTACGGGGCGGGACGCGAAGCCGCCCTGGCCGGTGCCACCGCAATGATTGACGTTTCGGACGGTCTGCTGGCCGACCTAGGCCATATTGCCGATGACTCCGGGGTGGTGATCGACATAGCGACGTCCAAACTGGCCATTGGCGAGCCCGTCGCGGCCGTCGCGCAGGCGTTGGGCGTCGATCCGCTGGACTATGTGCTGGGCGGCGGTGAGGACCACGCCCTGGTGGCAACTTTTGCGTTGGGGGACGTGCCCGTCGGCTGGTCGGTCATCGGGCAGGTGTTTGAACCGTCCCGCGGACTCGAGGCCGGGGTGCTGGTAGACGGTCACCATCCTGCGCAAGCCGGAGGCTGGACGCACTTCTAAACCGTACCCCGGCTACTACAACCCCAGTCTGATGCGCTATGCTCAAATCATAACCCCAGGGGTATCCAATGTGGGCGCCCCGTTCACGCGCGGCTAAGGTGTCGCCGAAAGGAGAGCAATGAAGGCACTCGTTTATCATGGTGCAAACCAACGGGCTTGGGAAGAGGTCGCGGATCCCGCGATCCAAGATCCCACCGATGTCATCATCCAGATTGATACGACGACCATTTGCGGGTCCGACCTGCACATCCTGAAGGGTGACGTCGCCGAGACCACCGATGGCACGATCATCGGTCACGAGGGCGTCGGCACGATCGTGGAAGTCGGCTCGGCTGTCAAGAAGCTGAAGGTCGGCGATCGCCGCGTCATCTCCTGCATGACCTGCTGCGGTGCATGCGAATACTGCCGCAAGGGCCTTACCTCCAAGTGCCGCAACGTATCGTTCGGCGACTCTTGGCAGCTCGGCCACCGTATCAACGGCACCCAGGCTGAGTTCGTCCGCATTCCGCTGGCCGAAACCTCGACGTTCACGATTCCAGAAGGCGTCAGCGACGAAGAGGCAGTACTCTGCTCTGACATTTTCTCGACCGGTTTCGAGATCGGCGTGCAGTACGGCAACGTCCAGCCGGCCAAGACGGTCATCTGCATCGGCGCGGGCCCGGTGGGCCTGGCCGCCATGAAGACCGCCGGTCTTTACAGCCCAACGTGCGTGGTGGCCGTCGATATGGACGACAACCGCCTGCAGATGGCCGTCAAGGACTTCGGCGCCACCCATGCTGTCAACAACGGCAAGGCTGGCTGGCAGGATGAGGTTCTCAAGATCGTCGGCGCCGATGGCGCGGACGTCGTCATGGAGGCCGTCGGCGTACCGGCGTCCCTCGAAGCCTGCTTCCCGCTGGTGAAGCCAGGCGGCAATGTCGCCAACATCGGCGTGCATGGCCACCCGGTTAGCCTGCCCATGGAGTATCTGTGGACTCGCAACTTCACCTTCACCGCTGGCCTGGTCAACATGACCACCGGTCAGATGATGCTCGATTTGATCGCGGCCGGAAAGCTTGATGTCAAGCCGATGGGCACCCATCATTTCAAGCTGGATCAAATGATGGACGCTTGGGACATTTTCGGGGCTGCGGCCAAGAACAACGCCCTCAAGATGATCATTACGAAGTAACCCTCCGATTCGGGGATGGATCCGCATCAGGGGACGGATCCTATGCGCGGCGCCCGTCGGCCTTCTGGGCTGGCGGGCGTTGTCGTGCTATTCTTGCCCACATGGCATCCCGCGTGTCTTCCCCGACGCGGTCGCGCTCCGGCACCCCTGGAGCCGCGTCTACGCGATCGGCCAAATCGACCAAACGCCCGGCCCCGCCCGCTCAGTCGCGCCGGACGGTTTCATCGCGCCCCAACCTATTCGTCCGGGCTTTTCTCGGTCTAGCCCACCTGATGGGGCGTGGTGTGCGCGCCATCGGGCGTGGTGCCCGCGACATTGATCCAGCAGTGTTGCGCGACGGCGCCGCCCTGGTGATACTGCTGATCGGCATACTGGTGGGGGTCGAATACTGGGGCAACGTCGGCGGCATTTTCGGAACCGGCGTCAGGATGGTTTTCGGCACGCTGATCGGGTCGTTGAGCTACGCACTGCCGGCCCTGCTGCTGTTGATGACCATTCGTACGATGCGTAACCCGGTGGCCAACGGCCCGGTTGGGCGTCAGATCATCGGCTGGCTGGTGTTCATGCTCGGCGTGGCCGGCGTCATCAACCTGTTCCACACGCCGTTGCCCGCGCCGTCGGACGCACCGCTCATGCGGCAATGGGGCGGAATCATCGGCTATCTCAGTTCGTCCCTGTTGTCGCAAATCATGCCCAACTGGCTGGCCGGGGTGGTGCTGGCCGTGGTCGCGCTGTTCGGACTGCTGGTGATCGTCGGCCGCCCGGTGCGTGAACTCACCGGTGGCGTTGGCAATGGCGTCACTCGTTTTCGTGGGTGGCTGGGTGCCCGGGCGGAAGACCGCCAAAAGGCGGCGGAAGACCGTCAGCGCGCGGCAGCGGAGGCTGCCCAGGCGGCACCCAGGGACGTTGAAAACAGCGAGGCGACAACGACCACCCATGCTATCGTCGTGCCCGATGCGATACCGCCGTACGTCGTGTCGCCCGTCGTCAGCCCACTCGTCAACCCGGCGCTGAGTGACCCGGTGGACGCGCCGGTGGCCCGGCCCAGGCAGGCCGGCGGCAACCGCTACAAACTGCCTAGCACCGATTTGCTGAAAGCCGGCACCGTGCCCAAAGCTCGCTCGGACGCGTCCGACCAGGTTGTGGGACAGTTGACCCAGGTGTTCACCGAGTTCGACATCGACGCCAAGGTCACCGGCTACACGCGTGGCCCGACCGTCACGCGCTACGAGGTCGAGTTGGGCACGGCGGTCAAGGTCGAAAAGGTGACGGCGCTCAGCCGCAATATCGCCTACGCCGTGGCGTCGCCCGATCTGCGGATTCTCTCGCCGATCCCGGGCAAGAGCGCCATCGGCATCGAAATCCCGAACAAGGACAAGGAGATCGTCTCGCTGGGCGACGTCCTTCGCTCGCAGCGCGCCCGCAACGACCGTCACCCGCTGACGGTGGGGCTCGGCAAGGACGTCGAGGGTGGGTTCGTCATCGCCAACATAGCCAAGATGCCGCACCTTTTGGTGGCCGGCGCGACCGGGTCCGGAAAGTCCAGTTTCATCAACTCGATGCTGACTTCGCTGCTGGTTCGCTCGACGCCCGCGCAGGTGCGGCTGATGCTGGTTGACCCGAAGCGGGTCGAACTCAACCGCTACGAGGGCGTGCCGCACCTGGTGACACCCATCATCACCAACCCGAAGCGGGCCGCCGAGGCGCTCGACTGGGTGGTGCGCGAGATGGGTTACCGCTACGACGACCTGGCGGCGTTCGGCTTCCGTCACGTCGACGACTTCAACCGCGAGTTGGCCAACGGCGAACTGCAGCCGCTGCCCGGGTCGGAGCGGGTGCTGACGCCCTACCCGTACCTGGTGGTCGTGGTGGACGAGCTGTCCGACCTGATGATGGCGGCGCCTCGCGACGTCGAGGACTCGATCGTCCGCATCACACAGTTGGGACGGGCCGCCGGCATCCACCTGGTGTTGGCCACGCAGCGTCCGTCCATCGACGTGGTGACGGGGTTGATCAAAGCCAACGTGCCCAGCCGGTTGGCCTTCATGACGGCATCGATGATCGACTCGCGAGTCATCCTCGACCAGCCGGGCGCCGAGAAGCTGGTGGGCCAGGGCGACGGGCTGTTCCTGCCCCAAGGAGCATCCAAGCCAACCCGTGTGCAGGGTGCCTGGGTGTCGGAAACGGAGATTCGCAACGTTGTCGCCCACGTCAAGGAACAGCAGCAGGCCGAATATCGGGACGATGTGACAACCGGCGCCGGCGCGGCCAAGAAAGTGGCCGATGACATCGGCGACGACCTGGATCAGGTCATCGAGGCGGCCAAACTGGTCATCGAATTGCAGCTCGGCTCGACGTCTATGCTCCAGCGCAAACTGCGCGTCGGGTTCGCCAAAGCGGGCCGTTTGATGGACATCCTCGAAACCCACGGCGTCGTTGGCCCGTCCGAGGGCAGCAAGCCCCGCGAGGTACTCAAGCGCCCCGACGATCTGGACGACGTGCTAGCGGACCTCTCGGGTCAGGCGTAAGGAAGCGGACTCCAGCCGGTCTTACCGAGCGATGTAATAGTGCGTTCCGGCCGCTTCGCAATGCTGGCGCAGCGCCGGGGCCAGTTCTTTCATTTGGTCATCTGAGAAGGCGAGGCCGGGGACGGCCCACTTTCGGCTGGGGCGCTCCGGGTTGTCAGCGCTGCTGGTGCGCCGAAGGAACTCCTCGCTGGGGTAAATCTGGATCCCGGTGCTGCTGGAGACAGTTTGTGGCAGTTCGGTGACAGCCGCCATGTCTTCGTAGGCGATGGTGCGCGATGTTCCGCCCTGGGTGATTGTCACCCCCTTGTCGTCGACGGTGACGGTGATTGGACGATAGCGCAGGATGTAGATAACGGCGCCTGCCGTCAAGCCGATGAACAACACGATAAACAGAATTTCCAGGAAGAGCGCGACGCCGGTGCCACCCATGGCTGCCAAGGTCCGACGCCCCAGCCAGTCGAAGATGAAGCCGCAGACGACCCAAACGACCACCAGTGCCCATTGCAGCCAGCGCGCATCTCGGCCGGTCCAAGTCTTTTCCATGTTTTCCTTTGTGGTGAGGTTACCGGGGGCGACCACTCAAGAGTAGCCGCCCCCAGTTCGGGACTAGAAACCTAGCCTTATGCGGCGGCCTTGGCCTCCAGCGCTGCGGTTTCTTGCTCGACATAACCGAACAGGTCGTCCTTCTTATTGAACTTGCCAGGCAAGATGAAAATGGCCGACAAGAAACCGATCAGCGAGAAGATCGAGACGACCAGCGTCGCCCGAATCGGGTGCTGGGCTGCCGTGGTGGCAGACCCGGCGATCAGCGGGAACAGGAAGGCGCCCAGGAATGACGCCAACTTGACGAAGATGTATCCGAAGCCAGAAGCGGTTGCCTTGAAGCGTGGCGGCGCAACCAGCGAAACCAGCGTTTGGCCATTCGAGGCATCCCAGTAGTGGCCCCACATCAGGATGGCCAGGAAAAGCACCAGGAACATTGTGGCGACACCGAAGGTCTTCGAGGTGCCTTGAAGATACATGAACAGGGCGACGCCCATCAGGCCGACGAACGCCATGCCGAAGCCGACAAACCCGACACCTTGGTGCTTGATCTTCTTCAGTGCATAGGGGGCGCAGAAGCCGGAAATGGTGGCGACGACGTAGACGGCAGCCGTGATCAGGTTTACCTGGGTGATCGAATGTGAGTACATCACCCAAGACAGAATTGATGGCTTGGCGTCGTTGGTGATAATGGCTGACGCATCACCGGCTTGCTTGGCCGACAGCAGGCCGGCACCGCTGGCGCTCAGGAAAGTGGCCAGAATTACCGGCAGGTACAGGCCGAAGCCCGAAAACTCCCAGCCTTGGCAGAAGTTCGAGATCCAGCCGTACAGTGTGCCGCGACGCTTGGTTTCGTCGGCCATGATGACCTTCAGGAAGTCACCAGTCTTGACGCGGTCGATCTTGACGTCTTCATCCGGAAGGATGTCCAAAGAATCGTCGAACAGTTCCTTCGATGCGATCTTAGCCTCGTGGAAGTGCCCGCGCTGCACCAGCGAGAGCGGTGTCTCAGGAAGCTTCAGCCGGGCGAAAAGAACAATGACGGCGGGTATTGCACCCAGCGCCAGGGCAATGCGCCACAGCAGTTCGGGGTGGGCATACATGCCGGCGGCGTACATGATGACGACCACGACGATGGCGATGACCTCGCCTAGGCCGAACATGAACTGCCAGCGGACACCCATGACCTCACGCTTGCCCTTTGACATCGACTCCATGATGTAGGCATAGCCGTTGGCGATATCAGCGCCCAACGGAATTCCGATCAGGAAGCGGACGATCATCAGGTACCAGATGTTCATCGAGAAGCCTTGCAACAGCGCGAAGACGATGAACAGAATCATGGTGGTGATGAACATCTTCTTGCGTCCCACCTGGTCAGCGATGTAGCCGCCAAGCCAGGCGCCGATGATGGCGCCGCCTTGGGTCGAGGCCGTTACCAGGCCCCACAACCACCACTGATAGTGGGAAGAACCGCCGAAACCGTTGATGCCAGACCACTCGGCTTTGACGAACAACAAGATGAACGAGATGGCGTACAGATCCCAGGCTTCGATGAGGATGGTTGAGATCATCAACCAGCCGCCTTTGTTACTGGAATCCGTGCCTTCTTTGTTTTGAAGCCGCAGGGTTGCGATATCAGACAACTCGCGGATTTGTGCTGCATCCATGCGCACACTCCTTGTTAGGTGTTGAGGATTATCCTGCGGACCAAGCGGACGGTGTTGTCCGCCTGAACCACGGTTGAGCCTGCCATCTATTGCAAACGTTGTCAAGCGCCCATGGTGTCATCATTTTGCCTAGCCAGGCCATCTGACAACGTTTGCAGTAGTGACGGTGGTTTTGGAGGCAAAAAACTCAGGTAACGATTTGGACTATTCTTTGTGCGCAACTTGACGCAAACTGTTCGTCGCGGGTAACGTCCCGTGTCGGAACACGTTGCAAGCGGTTGCTGAATGGTCAGCGCCCAGCAGTCGAAAAGAGGTCATGTTCAGATGTTGGCTGTGCGTGAAGCGGCCTTCGAATTGCTCGATGCAGATCGCGACGGATTGGGAGAGGGCCCCTGGTGGTCCGTCAGCGAACAGAGGCTGTATTGGGTGGACATCACCGGGCGTCGCGTGCGCTCGTCCGATCTGGACGGCAATGGTTTGCGCGAATGGTCAACACCGGCTGAGGTCGGTTTCGTGGTGCCGGACGTTGATGGGCAACTCGTGGTGGGGTTGACGGGCGGGTTGGCCCGCCTTGACCCCGTAAGCGGTGCGATCCTGCCGGGAGTGGAGGTCGACAGCCGCGCCGACCACCGTCTCAACGACGGCAAGACCGACCGCGCGGGCCGCATCTGGTTCGGATCGATGCACCGCCCCGAGACCGAGGCCGTCAGCCGGTTCTATCGTGTCGACGGCGCCGGCGTGAAAACGGTCTTCGACGACATCATCACATCCAACGGGTTGGGCTGGAGCCCAGACAACGCCACGATGTACTACACCGACTCCAAGACCTGGCAGATCAGGGCCTTCGACTTCGATGCCATATCGGGCACCATGAGTAACCCGCGGGTCTTCGCGTCCGACCCTGAAGGTGAGTTTGTGCCGGACGGGCTGACCGTCGACGCGGAAGGCTGCGTGTGGGGCGCCAAATGGCAGGGCTCACGCGTCGTCAGGTACGCGCCAGACGGCCGGATCATCCTCGACCTGCGGTTCCCCGTCGCCCGGATGACGAGTTGCATGTTCGCCGGCGCCGGGCTCGACACGCTGGTGGTGACATCCGCCCGGGGTGAGGCAGACGACGAAGCGTTGGCCGGCCGAGTCTTCCTCGTGGACCCAGGCGTGAAAGGTATCGCGGAGACGCCAGTCCCCGCCCGAGTTCTTGCGGCAGCCCTAGGGGCGACGGGTGTAATCCCGATGCCGCAGGTGTAGAAAAGTACACAACAAAGAAAGGTCTGTTCGCAGATAATGAGTACTAAGAGAAGCATTCTCGCAGCCACCTTGGCAGTGGCCGCCTCGCTGGCCATGGTCGGCTGTTCGGCGGCAACGCCAAGCCCATCAAGCACATCAACCAGCGAAGCGCCGGCTACCAGCACAACGGCCCCGGCGGCCAACACCTGGATGGCGCCGCCTAAGGCAGGCCCATACAAGGTCGCTTTGTCCGATTCGTTCACGTCCAACACTTGGCGCGCTCAGGTGACCATGGAGTTCAACAACTACTGCCAGACAAACACCGACAAGGTGACCTGCCTGACACCGGCCGACGCCAACTCTGACACGGCGACGCAGATCTCGCAGATCACCGCCTTCATTCAGCAGGGTGCCGACATCATTCTGATCGACGCAAACGACGGCAGTGCCCTCAATGACGTCATCCAGCAGGCCACCGAGGCCGGCATTCAGGTGGTCGATTTCGATAACACGACCACAAGCACCTACGCCATCCATGTCGGCGAGGACCAAACCGAAGTCGGCAAGCAGGGTGCAACGTGGCTGGTCAGCCAGCTCAAGCCGGGCGACAAGATCATCAGCCTTGATGGCATCACCGGCAACCCGACCAGCGATCAGCGCCAGCAGGGCGCCGACGCCGTGTTCGCCGCCAACAACATCACCATCGTCGGTCGCGGCGACACCAAGTGGGACAAGGCCACAGCCCAGAGCCTGGCCACCACTCTTCTGACCGCCAACCCGGATATTCAGGGCATCTACTCGCAGGGCGGCGACTCGTCACTCGGCGCCATCGCCGCACAGAAGCAACTCGGCATGAAGCTTCTGCCGATCCCCGGCGAGGGCAGCAACGGCTTCCTGAAGGCCTGGCAGTCGAACAACCTGACGTCGTGGGCTTTCGCCAGCCCGCCCCAGTTGGTGATCAATGCGCTCGAAACCGGTATCGCGGCCCGTCAAGGCACTGACCCTGGCAACACCGTCAACCTTCCGATTCCGACCATCACCCAGGACACGTTGGCACAGAACGTTCACCCCGATCTGAACGACAACCTGTGGTTGCCGACCATGCTGCCGGATTCCTTCCTGCAGCAGAACTTCGCCAACTGAGGTTATGTCTGTCAACAACACCCCGGGGCTCAACCCAATCGTTGAGCTCCGGGGCATTGATAAGAGCTTCGGCGGGGTGCATGCCCTGCGCGAAGTTGATTTCGTCATTCCGCCGGCCACCATCATTGGTTTGGTCGGCGAGAATGGCGCAGGCAAGTCCACGCTTCTGAAGGTGCTGTGCGGCACCTACAGTGCCGACGCCGGTGAACTGGTGATCGACGGTGTGCCGCAGACCCACTATGGTCCCGGCGGTGCCCGACGGGCGGGCATAAGCATGGTGACGCAGGAGTTGTCACTGTTTCCAAATCTCACGGTGGCGGCCAATATCGCGATCGGACGCGAGCCGACTGTTGCCGGCTTCGTCTCGGGCGCCAAAGCGCGCCGAAACGCCGAGTGGGCGCTCGGCCTTATCCAATCCACGGTTTCACCGGACGCCGTTGTCCGGGATTTGCCCTTCGCCGACCGGCAAAACGTTGAAATCGCCAAAGCTCTGGTCGACGACCCACGCATTCTGGTGCTCGACGAGCCGACTTCCGGCCTGCGAGAGGCTGAAGTCGATGCGCTGATGGAAGCGATGCGCAAGCTCAAGGAGGCTGGACGCAGCGTCATCTTCATCACCCACCGCATGAGCGAACTCTTCGCCGTCTGTGACTCTTTCATGGTGATGAAGGACGGTGTGACGGTGGGCACGCGGCAAGTTGGTGATACAAATCCCGATGAACTCGTGTCCATGATGGTCGGACGTGACATCAAGTCGTTGTACCCGCCAAAGGCGACAGTCGACCGCACGCCGGGCACAGAGAAGCTCCACCTGGGCGGTTTCCGGGTCGGACGCAGCGTCGGGCCGGTGGACCTGGACCTGTTCGAAAACGAAATCCTTGGCATTGCCGGGCTGGCCGGCAACGGGCAGAATGAGCTGCTCGAGGGCATTGCCGGGTTGCGCCGGTCCACGGGGACGATGTGGCGGTCAGGTGACCCGAAGAAACGCACCCATCCATACTCCACGCCGGGCGCGGCCGTCAGGGCCGGCTACTCGTTGGTTCCCGAGGATCGCAAAGGGCAGGGCCTGGTGCTGTCGTTCCCTGTGTTCAAGAACGTCACTCTCGCCGGGCTGCGGCAGATCTCCCGCTTTGGGTTTTTGCCCCAGTCCAAGGAGTATGAGGCCACCCGCCGCTACGTCGGCATGCTCGACATCCGCACACCAAGCGAGTCAGCCGTTACCGCTGCGCTGTCCGGCGGCAACCAGCAAAAGGTTGTGCTGGCCAAAGCCCTCGACACGCAACCGGCGATCCTGTTGCTGTCGGACCCGACCCGCGGCATCGATGTTGGCACAAAGCAGGAGATCTACACGCTGGTAAGGCAATTGGCGGGTAAAGGCGTGGGAATCATCTTCTTGTCGACCGATGTGACCGAGATAGTCGGCCTGTGCGATCGCGTCCTGGTCATGTCGCACCGTCAGGTGGTCGCTGAACTGGAGGGTGACGAAATCACGGAGGAAAGCATCACCCGAGCCGCGTTTGAGGGGGACAAATGATCTGGCGGGGACTTCTTAAGGACGCCCAACTTGGCGCTCGCCGCGAACCCGGCGCGGTCATGGCCTACGGCGCCTTGATTATTGTGTTCGTGGCGTGGCTGATTCGCACGCCGAATCTGACCCCGTCCTTGTTCACAAGAATGATGACGGGCCAGGTTCCGTTGGCTTTGGCGGCGGTTGGCATGGCCATCGTGCTGATATCCAAGGGCATCGATCTTTCGATGGGGTCGATGATCGTTTTGTCGGAGATGATCGTCCTCGTCTGGACCGGGCCGCTGCACAGTCCGTGGCTGGCGGCGCTGGCGGCGATACTCGTGACAGCGCTGTTTGGGCTGTTCAATGGAGTGTTGGTCAGCGCGGTCGGGTTGCCGGCCTTGGTTGTCACGTTAGCCACCGGATCGATTGCGGCAGGTTTTGCCCTGGTGGTCGCGCCGAAATCGGTCAGCGGGACGTTGCCGGATTCTTTTCGGAATGTCGTCATGACGATGATCGGCCCAATCCCGCTGGTTCTCATCTTGGCTTTCCTGCTGCCGTTGCTGATCTGGTTCCCAATTCGTCGCTCCCGAGCTGGTTTCGCGCTGATGGCGGTCGGCTCCGATGATGCCGCCGCCTTCGTCAGTGGTTTGAAGCCCTGGCTGGTGCGCCCGCTGGCCTACGTCTTGTCGGGGTTGTTCGCCGGCTTGGCAGGCGTTCTCATGGCAATGAGCACGAATGGTGCCAGTGCCAGCACGACGAACACTTTCACATTGAACTCGATTGCGGCGGCCGTCCTCGGCGGGGTTTCGCTGATGGGCGGACGCGGCTCAATTGCTGGCGCCATCGCAGGTGCCTTCGTCCTGACATTCGTCAACAGCTTGTTGCTGGCATGGAATGTCAACGGGATGTGGGCGCACGTGGTCACGGGGTGCATCCTGGTGCTGGTGGTTGGTGTTCCGTATCTGGTCAATCAGGCTCGTGCGAGGAAGGTGAGATCATGAAACTTTCCTCCGGGCGCGTGTTGACCGCGGTGCTACCTTGGGTGGTGTTGGTCCTGCTGTATTTGGCGTTGGTCGCCAAAGCGCCGAACTTCGTCCGTGCAGGGCCGATGAGTGTGCTTTTGTACTCTGTGACAATACTCGGCGTGGTGGCGATGGGGCAGGTTTGCGTCATTTTGATCGGCGGCATCGACCTATCGGTCAGCAATGTCATGACGTTCACAAATATCGTATCGGCATCGGTCATCGGCACCTTGGCGACAAAGGGCGGTTTCTTGGGTCAGCACTCGCTGCTTTTTGCGGTGCTGGCCTGTGTCGCAATCGGCGCTGTGATTGGTGCGCTGAATGGTGTGATAATCACCAAACTTGGCATGCCCGATATGATCGCGACACTTGCGATGTGGACGATTGTCTATGGCGTGATGAACCTTTATCGAGTTCATATCCCGAAGACCATCGACCCGAGCAGCCATCCGTCCACTGTGCTGACCAGCTTTGTTACCAGCAGGATATTCGCATTCGTGACACCGGCGTCGATTGTCTGGATTGTCGTGGCTGTGATTCTTATCGTCGTGTTGCGAAAGACGACTTTCGGTCGGCAGGTCTATGCGGTTGGTCTCAGCCGGGGGGCTAGCCATGCTGCCGGTATTTCGGCGGTGCGCACGACAATCGTCTTGTACGTCATCTCCGGTGTGTGCGCGGCCTTGGCCGGTGTGCTGCTGACGGGCTCGTTGAGCCACGCTAATCTTGACACCGGCAACAACTATCAGTTGTGGAGCATAGCTGCGGTCGTTCTCGGTGGCACAAGCATTTTCGGTGGACGCGGCGGCTACGGCAGCACCATCGCCGGCGCGGCAATAATCGTTGTCCTCGTCAATGGTCTGCTCAATGTGCTGCGGATTGGAACCGCAGCACAAGACATCCTGTACGGCGTGGTGATCCTGGTTATGTTGCTGGTGTTCCGCTTTGGCAGCCGGAAGGATGACGGCGCGGGTTGAAACTTATGCGCCAGCGGCCCGGATTTCGGCGGCTTTGGCGACCGCATCGTGCGCCAGTTGGGTGAGCTTGCCCTTGTCGCCTTCGCGAAGCAGTTCCGGCTTGACCATCCATGAGCCACCGACGGCGGCAACATATGGAAGGCTGAGGTAGTCGGCCAGGTTTTCGAGGGACACGCCGCCCGTTGGCACAAACTTGATGTTGGCGAATGGCGCGTGCAAAGCCTTGATGGCTGCCACGCCGCCGCTCGTCCCCGCTGGGAAGAACTTGACGGTGGTGATGCCAAGCTCCATCGCGGCCTGAATCTCCGTGGCGGTGACGGCACCTGGCAGGGCCATGACGCCAAGCTGTTGGGCGCGTTCGACGACCGCTTTGCTGGTGCCTGGCGAGACAATGTATTTGGCGCCCGCTTCGACGGCAGCTTCCACCTGTTCGACTGTCGTCACTGTGCCTGCACCAAGCAAAAGATCGCCGCGCGGTGCCAGTGCCTTGATGGCGGCGGCGCCGGCTGAGGTGCGGAAAGTGATCTCGGCCACAGGTAGCCCGCCGGCGACCAGTGCGTCCGCCAACATCTCGGCTTGTGGCACATCGTCCACGGCGATGACTGGGACTACCCCGACGGCCGATAGCTGATCAAGAATGGTGCTCATTTTGACTCCTCTAGTGACGGCGAAAAAGGTGGGCCTCAAGCGGGGTGCCCTTCAACCGTCCGTTTCAAGAATAGTAACATTGAGGTAGCCGGGCTCTTGCGTCGGCCCGGCCATCAGGAGGTGCCAGAAGCTGTGAGGATACTTGCCCTCGAATCGAGTACGACATCAGCCAAGGCAGTGCTATACGACTCGGATGCGGCAACTGTCGAAACCTCATCGCAGCGGTTCGATTTTTCCCAGGACGATCCGGCGGCGCGAGACGCGGATGAAGCAGCCGCCCAGGTTTTTGAGCTCGGTCGCCAGAGGCTGGAAGGCGGCACGGTCGATCTTGTGACGCTGTGCAGCACATGGCATGGCGTGACCCTTCAGTCAAGGGACGGGCGCAGCTTGACGCCGGTGTATCTGTGGCCCTATCTTGGCGCCGAAGGTGTCGAGGCCGAATTGCGCAAGGACGCGGATTTCGTCCGCTGGTTCTATGGACGCACCGGCTGCATGGTGTCGGCGATCTACCCGGCGCTGAAGCTGAAAATGATGGTCGAGCAGGGGGTCGACACATCCGCTGGCATCGTCATGGATGACGGCTGCGTTATGTTCCAACGGTTGACCGGGCAATTCGCCACGACGGCGTCGTTGGCATCGGGCTCTGGTTTGCTGAACACGCACAATGTCGCCTGGGACGATGAGGTGCCCGGGGCGATGGGGCTGGGGAAGCTGCAGATGCCGCAGATCGTGCCGTCGCGGACCACCGCGCCGCTGACGAAAGAAGCAGCGCAGTGGCTTGGGCTGCCGGCCGGCACGCCGATCATGGCGCCCGGCCCGGACGGCGGCTTCAACCAGGTGGGTGACGGTGCCACCAAACCAGGCATCATGACCTTCTCGATGGGCACCAGCGGGGCGCTGCGGGTGGTGGCGTCTGCCCCCAAGATCAGCCAGCGAATGAGCACCTGGTGCTATCGCTCGCCTGATGGCTGGCTCAGCGGTGCCGCCACCAACGGCTGCACGAACACCGTCGATTGGGTGCGCGACACGGTGCTCGGCGGCGCCGACTTCAAGGCCATCGAGCCGCAGCTGCGGATCGGCGCGGTGGACGTGCCGACATTCCTGCCGTTCCATTTCGGTGAACGGTGCCCCGGGTGGAACGCCCATCGTCGCGGTGGATTTGTCGGCCTCGAGCCGCAGCATGACGGCCTCGCTCTGTATCAGGCCGTCGCACAGGGCGTGCTATTCAACCTGCGGCAATGCTTCATCGAGCTGGTTGAGCTGAACGGTCAGCCTGATCGCATCCGGCTGTCCGGCGGCGTCCTCTCATCACCGTTCTGGACGCAGATGGCGGCCGACATCATGGGCGCCGACCTGGATCTGTCGGCCCAGGCCAACCAGTCGAGTGTTGGCGCCATCAGGCTGGGTCTCACGGCTTTCGGCATGGACGAGGAAGGGCCGGGTCTGTCAAGCGCACCAGTCGGCGTTGCCCACCCGAACCCTGATTTGGCCGACTACTACAACGAGCGTTACGAGGCCTACTTGGCGGCCTACCAGCAAACCAACCCATCAGAATGAAAGAAGACCCCCCATGAAGGTGCTTGTCACACCCACATCACTGAACGCATCGAGCACGCTGCCCGCCATGGACAAGCTGCGGGCGGCGGCCGACGAGATTGTTTTCAACACCACCGGCGGACCCATGCATGCCATTGATTTGATACCGCTTCTGGCCGATGTGGACGGCGTCGTGGCGGGCTTGGACGACTACACGGCCGAGGTCATCAATGCCGCCGGGCCGAAGCTGAAGGTCATTTCGCGCTACGGCGTGGGGTCCGATCGGGTCGACGTCGCCGCGGCAGCCGCTCGGGGCATCGCCGTCAAGGTGACGCCTGGGGCCAATGCCGTCGCCGTCGCCGAGCTGGCGCTGGGCCTGATGTTTGGGCTGGCCCGAAGCATTCCGTCCCTTGACCGGGCCGTCCGCGCGGGCGGGTGGCCGCGCAGCAAAGGCATGGAGTTGACGGGCAAGTCGCTGGGAATTGTCGGCGTCGGCGCCATCGGGCGTGAGCTCGCAAAACGGGCCGAGGGCATCGGCATGACGGTGCTGGGCTTCGATCCGGTGGTCGATGCCGAGACGATGGAAGCGGCCGGCATCAAGCCGGTGACCATGGCTGAACTGCTGGCGTCCTCCGACATTGTCAGTCTTCATGTGCCGCTGCTGGATTCGACCCGTCACATCATTGACACGGCGGCATTGGCGTCGATGAAAAGGGGCGCGCTGCTGGTGAACACGGCCCGCGGCGGCCTGATCGACGAGGAAGCCGCCTACGCCGCGTTGAACTCGGGCCAGTTGGCCGGTCTGGCGCTAGACGCCTACGAGGTGGAGCCCCCGGCAGGCTCCCGGCTATTCGAGCTCGACTCCGTCATCGCCACGCCACACACCGGTGCGCACACAGACGAGGCGACGGCAAAGATGGCCCAGATGGCC
>WQYR01000010.1 GCA_009781145.1 Propionibacteriaceae bacterium
AGAAATCCGTTCAAATGGCGCTCGGCGGCTGAGCTACCGGCCAACGCCGCGCCATAGCGGGCCAATGGGTCATCTGGGGGAACCAGGTCGGCATCGCCAAACAATGCGGCCAGGTCGGCAACCCGCTTCGCGGCTCCTGCGCCATCGCCCAGCGGCAGTTCAAAGCCCAGTTCGGTGAGACGACGCTTGGCGCCCAACTCTGCCAAACTGAAGCCGTCAGCCAGCGGGCCAAGTGGGGTATTCAGCACCTGGACGAGGGCATCGGCCAGGTGTGTGGTGTCAAGGTCGGGTAGTGTCGAGCGTTCACGCAGACGGGTGGCCGCCGCGGTCAGATCGTCATGCAGGGTGGCGGACGCAGGGTCGCAGGCCTCGAAGACTGCATGGACGATGGTTCCAAACCCGGCGCCGGCGGGCAGCCCGTCCATGGGCGAAAGGGGCCCCTGGTTTTCGTCGTGTGCGCCACCGGCTATCTCATCGGACGCGTCTGCCTCGTCCCAGCCTCCGGCCTCCGCCACGGCCGAGATGGCGCCATGCAGGTCGGCCGTCAGCCCAGAATAGCTGGTGCGGACCCAGGTGCTGTCGACTGTTCGCGTCATGGTGTTGACGGCAAGCACCGGCGGTACAGCCGTGATCCTGTTCGGCGGGAGTGGTGGCAGGTCGGTCACCTCAACCAGACGCACCTCGGCCGGGGTGTCGGGCCACTTGGCGATCAGTTGCGCCAAGGTTGAGGAACGGTCGTTCACCCAGGCGACGGCCAAACTGGATGCCCTAGTAAGCGAGACATAAAGGCGACGGCGGTCGTCAGCCGCCGACTCCTCGGCCCAGGCATTCCAGCGGTCCTTTTGGCCAGGCCCACCGGTGCTTGTGTCGATCACCCGTCTGCCGTCGCGCCGCACGATCAGGGGATAGCCGGGTGAGCCCCAGGCGTGCCGTGGCGAGTCTGCCGCGGCCGGCACCAAGACGACCGGGAACTCCAACCCTTTGGCGGCATGAATGGTCATGACGGAGACGGTCGGGCGGTCGGTTTCCAGGCGCCGGGATCGGTCGCCACCACCAGACTCGACCGCAAGGCGATGTTTGGTGCGGAGCCAAACGGCCAACTCAGCCGGGTTGCCGGACACTCCAGCCTCGCCTGCCAGAAGCTCCGCCAGATGGCGTACGTCGGTCAGGAGCCGTTCGCCGCCGGGCTGGCCAACCAGCCTGACCGACAAGTCGGCCAAAGTATCCAGTTGGTCGACGATGACGGCTGGACGTACGGCGTGTGACCAATCGCGCATTGTTGCCGCCCACATTGCTGACAGGTCGTCGTCTTGGGCCAGTTCGCGCAAGGTAAGGCCGATCAGGCGCCCTGCCATGGCCCGTCGCAAAGTGTCGGGGCGCGGACTGGCCAGGGCGTCCAGTAAGGTGACCCACTCGTCAACAGCCGGGGAAGCAAAGATACTGGAAACGCCCGAGAAGACGGCTGGCACGCCGTGGTCGCGCAAAGCCTGGCTGACCGATTCGCCGGCGCGATTGGTCGACACAAGCACCGCGATATCGCCCGCCTCAAGTGTGCGCCACCGTCCGTCGACGTTGAGTTGTGGCGGGTCGGCCAACCGCTGCGCAACCCACGCCACCAGATCCGCCGAGACCGCCTGCCACGGGGGCATCTTTGCCAAACTCGCCCGTCGGATTTCAAATCCAGAGGTCAACCCACCACGCAAACGTGGCTCAATGTGACGGGCAGAACTGGTTCGCATGGGAATCTCGGCGCCCGGTTGCCCGAAATCGGTACCGGAGAACACCGCGTTGATGCCTTGGACGGCCAACTCGTCGCTTCGATGGTTGACAGGCAGGGTGTACGTTTCACCAGCCTGGCGGACGGCATCGAGATAGGCGTACACATCGGCACCGCGGAAGCCATAGATGGCCTGCTTGGGGTCGCCAACGAGCACCATCGGTTGGCCGTGGCCGAACGCTTGCCGCAAAATGGACCACTGCACGGGGTCAGTGTCCTGGAATTCGTCAACCAGCACAACCTGATAGCGCTGACGCAGGGCGTCGATGATTGCCTGCCCGGACGGCCCAGAAACGGCGTGATCGAGTCGCATGGCCAAGTCGTTGTAGTCGCTGGTACCGCAGTCGGCTTTGCGTCGGGCGTACTCGTCACGAACGGCCAGCGCGAACTGGCTTGCCGGGCTTTCTGGCGGTTCGATGGCCAATTCGGGGTTGTTGAGGGCGGCCCGCCCCAAGGACTCACAGTCGCTCGCGGACAGGTCGTCGGTTCCGCTGAGAAGGCGCTGCAAGGTTATGTCGGCGACCACCTGATCGGCGATTGCCTCAACAGCGTTTTCGTCGTCTGGGGTGACTGGGCCAAGCAGCGGGCCTAGCCAGTCACCAGCTCGACGGCAAAACTCGTGGATGGTGGCGATGGTTGCCGCGTCGAAATCGCCGATTGCCTGGTGCAGGCGGGTCAAACGGGCCGCCACGGCTTCAGCCGGACCAGTGGTCAGCACACCCACCAGCGGGTCGCCAAAACCGGCGTCAACTCCTTGCTGATGCGCCTCCAACGCCGCGGTGGTCTGGATCAGCCGCTGATAAAGCCGCGAACGCAGATCATTGCTGGCCAGGCGGGTGAAAGTGATGGCCAGCAGGCGCGGTGCCGTCACCACGCCTTCGGCTAGGTAGCGCACGGCCAAGGCTGCTATGGCCCAGGTCTTGCCCGTGCCGGCGCTGGCCTCCACAACCGTGAGGCTCGACGGCAGCGGGCCGGCCAGATCAAAAGGCCGGAACATCGTCTCGTCAGGCATGCCGGTCACCTCCCGCTGCGGCTTGGCTGATCGGTTGCCACAGCCATTTGGCCAAGTCATCGAAAGCCCCGACACGGCGCAGGGCCGCCAGGGACGGGGCACCGATTAGCGCCTGCCACGCTGGATGGTGGCCCTCGCCGTACTTGCCTGCAAAGGTATCGTCAGCGCGACCCTCGGCATCTGGGCCACGCGTCAAGCCCGTCACCCCGACAAGCGCAGCACCAGTGTCAGCGGGCAGCGGCACCAGTTGATGCGCGGCCGTGGCCGTCAGTTTGGAAAGTTCCGCTAGGATGCGTCTGGCCGCGTCTGGGCGAGGCGGTGCAAGCGTGAGGCGGCCCTGGGTTGCCCAGACCTGGCCGACCAACCCGCCCACATCTTGCGACGTCAACGCCAACAGACGCACCCAACAGGCCAGCACTTGGGCGGCCTTCACGCGCCCGTACCTGGTGACGAGGACGGTGTTACCGCGGGCCGTGACGGCCCCCGTCAAGCCGGAGCGTTCCTCTGAAACGACGGCCAGCGTCTCTGGGCTGCCAAGGGCCGCGACTTCTCGCGGCAGGTTGCCGACCTTCCTTACGATCAGGTCAACCGCCTGGGCACCCAGACGCCCGGGCGGGCATTCCCTGCGGGCCAATGCCTGGGCCCGCGCCTCGGGTAATGCTTTGCCTGCCATCAGGTCGTCCAGCAGGGTCTGGCCAAGGTTCCAGTCCGTCAGCGAGTCCAACTCGACCGGCAAGCTGTCGTCCCCGGTTTGGCTGAACTCTGGCAATGTCAGATTGCAGGCTCGGCGCAGCAAGAACCGAGCCGGGTTTGTCAGGAAGGCCTCAACATCGGCAAGCGTTGTCGCGGCGTCGGCTTCTACGGATTGCACTGTCGATCCGACGAACGACAGCCAAGCTGGGGCAGCGGTATCGCCAGGCCCAGCAGCCAGGCGTCGGGCCGCCCGGAACGCTTGATTGTCGTAGCTGGCGGGTGGGCGGTCGTCGGTGCCGGCGAAACTCGACCAGGAGTAGGGCTGCAAGGGGTAACGACGCACGACGCCGTCGTCGGTGCCGTCCCAGGACCCCGCAGAGCCTGGCACGGCACAGTCGGCCAGAAGATCGAGCACCGCCACCGGCGCTGGCACCCGAGCTCCGGTGCGCTCGTCAGCCCCGCGTGTGACGACGATGAACCTGTCGGCGGCCGCCAAAAGGGCGTCACGAAAAGCAACACGGCTGCGCCGCCTGGCGTCCTCGCCGATGGCAGGCCCGGCACTGTGGTCGAACAGCAAATCTTCAGCCCGCGTCATCAAGGGCACCGGGAAAGTTGCGTCGTCGAGCCCAAGCAGGCAGACGACCCGGAATCTGACGCCCTGAAGATCGCCCAATGGCAGAACCTGCAGCGTCCCGTTGCCATAGGTTGGCCGTCGGTTGCTTGTTCGGCGGTGATCTAGAAGGGTTGCCACATCGCTGGACGTCAACAGCACCTGCGAGTCGTCTCGACCCCAACGCGCGAGCAGGGCGTTTGTGTCCTCTTTCATCCAGGCATCATCTGGGCCGACGGCGAACAGTTCATCAGCAGTTTGGGCTAGCCGGGCGGCCCATTCGGCAATCGGGGCGGCAGTGGCGCACTGCAACAGCGCCCGACGCAGCCGTGATACCAGTTCGGCGAGCCCGCCGATGATGTCCGCGTCTTGAGGCTGGCACCCCGCTGCTGGCACAGCGGCGCCCACCGGGGTGACGGTGGCCAACGCCAGCGTCAAGCGCTGCACGCCGTCGAGCCAGGTGCCTGCGGCGATGTCCAGCCCGGCTTTGCTCCGATGTGCCCGGTCGATGCCCCAGGTGATGGCTGCGCCCGCCACCAAATCGTCCAGCCGGTCGTCGTCGCCTATGCCAAACTGGAGCTTGACTTGGGGGTTTCGGCACCAACCGATCAGATCGTCGGCGGTTGCCCGAGAGGTCGCCAGACGTAGGCAATCAGCCAGCCCGGCAACCAGGGCGTTGTCGCGTTGTCTGGCCACGTGGACGCGCAAGCCGGACGCCGGGTGCCCTGACTCCGGCGCGAAAGCCGCGTCAATCAGTGGGCCATAGGTCTTCATATCGGTGGTCAGCACAACGATATCGCGGGGCTCCAAGCCGGGCACGTCGTCGAAGGCGCCGCAAAGGACATCGCGCAGAACCTCCACCTGACGGTTCGGCCCGTGGCTGGCGTGGATTTGGATGCTGCCGTCGGCAAAGCGAGGCCCGGCAGATGGACGTCCCACCAGTACGCCTTGGACTTGGCGCAGCAGTGTGGACGGCTCATCGTCAACGACGGGTGGTGTTTGGGCCGCCTCGCCGGGCCAAAACGGGTCGTAGCGCGTTTGCTTGGTCTCGGCAACCGGTCGGTAGGTCCAAACCGGTGCGCCCGCTGCCGCCAGCGCATGGATGATCGGCTCGTCGATTGGGTCTGGTGGGGTTATCAGCACCACGCCGTGACGCCCCGGATGGTCAGCCGCAAGCGCAGCGGCGTCAACGACGGCCTGGGCCGGGTGTGGTGCCGGTGCCAGAGCAGCCACCAGGCTGCGCCACAACAACGGCTGCCACGCTTTGTCATGAGGCAACGGCTCACCGTCTGGGCCGACATCGTTGCCCGTCTCCCAGTTGAACAGCATCGACGGGCAACGATGAAGGTAGCCATCGAAAACCCCGGTCAACCGGGTGGCGGCATCAAAAACCGTGCCGGTGGGCGCCGCGACGGCACCGACCTTGGAGTCAGAGGCCAATACGTCGGCAACAGCCATGACAAAGGAGGTGCCACGCCAAGGGTCGGCCGGCCGCTCACCGAGCAAGCTCGATGTGAACTGGGCTGGCGTCACCATCTGGATCCCTGCACAAACCCCAGCGCCGGAGGCCAGATGTTGAGTGATGAACCGCCCATGTCCCGCAGACGGCACGACCAGGGTGTCAGGCACGAATGGGTCACCCGGCGCCGCGAAGTGCTGCGTCACGGCACCAAGAAGCGCCTGCCACGTGAAACAGGGTGTCGGTCTGGCTGCGTTCATCATCGCCAACAACGATAGATGAGCCAGCCGACAAAAACTGTCAGAGACGCCCGGTATGGTGGTCGCCATGGCAGACACGCAAGACATATTGGCCGGTCTCGATCCCGAGCAGACGGCCATAGCGCAGGCTGTCGAAGGCCCGATGGTGGTCATCGCCGGGGCGGGCACCGGCAAGACGCGGGCCTTGACCCACCGCATCGCATACGGTGTGGCAACCGGGGCAATGGTTGCCCAACAGACCCTAGCCTTGACCTTCACCACCAAAGCCGCCGGCGAGATGCGATCGCGGTTGGCCTCGCTGCGAGTGCCTGGCGTGCAGGCCCGCACCTTTCACTCGGCGGCGCTGCGCCAGGCAAAGTACTTCTGGCCACAGGCAACCCACACAGAGTTCCCTGCCGTCACCGAGCGGTCCATGCCAATGGTGGCCGAAGCGGCTTCTCATGTGGGGGTGAGCGGCGATACGGCCCGTCTTCGCGACCTCACCGCTGAGGTCAGCTGGGCGAAGTCGTGCAATGTGAGCCCTCAAGCCTACGAATCCGCCGCCGAAGCGGCCGGGCGGCTCGTCAGCGGCGTCAGTGCCACCCAGGTGGCAGATGTTCTAGCCGCCTATGAGCGGGTCAAGCACCGCGCCGGTGTCATCGACCTCGACGATATCCTGTTGGCAACCTTGGGGTTGGTGACGCAATACCCTGCCGTCGCCGAGCAGGTGCATGACACATACCGGAATCTATTCGTCGACGAGTACCAGGACGTTTCGCCACTGCAACATGCGCTTTTGAAGGCATGGCTGGGGGACAGCGATCAGATCGTGGCTGTGGGCGACCCGGCCCAAGCCATCCACGCCTTCGCCGGGGCGGACCCCAAGTTCTTGCTGGGCTTTGCCCGCGATTTCCCTCGCGCACAAACCTTCAAACTAGTACGCAACTATCGATCCTCGGCAACGGTCGTCAACTACGCGAACTCGCTGGCGGCTCGCTCGCACGGCATGGTTCCGGCTGTCAAACTTCTGCCGCAGCGCCCGGGTGGGGCACCCGTCACGCAGCTTGCCTGTGACAGCGGTGAACATGAGGTGACCACCACCATAACCTGGCTGCGCGAGCACAACAAAGCCGGGCTTCCCTGGCATGACATGGCGGTCTTGTACCGGGTCAACTCGCAGTCGGTCCGTTTCGAGGCGGCTCTCGCAGAGGCCTCCATTCCATACGCCGTGCGGGGTGCCGAGCGCTTCTATGAGCGGCCCGAAGTTCGGGCGGCGCTGACAGCTTGGCGGTCGGTGGCATCCTCGGCGCCAGACGGGGCGGTCAGCAGCCTGCGGGACGCCCTGATGCGCCTAGGCTGGACACCCGATCCGCCAGACGGGCAAGGACGGCAACGCGAGCGTTGGGAGTCGTGGCAGGCATTGGCCCAACTGGTTGACGGTTTCCCGCCCGAGTGGACGACGATTCAGGCGGTCCTCGAGATAGAGCGCCTAGCCGACGAGCAGCAGGCGCCTACCAGCGACGGTGTGGTGTTGGCGACGCTGCATTCGGCCAAGGGCTTGGAGTTCGAGGCCGTAGCGATAGTTGGCGTGCAAGAGGGGCTCGTGCCCTACACCTTGGCCACATCCCCGTCACAACTGGCTGAGGAGAACCGGCTGCTCTACGTGGGCGCCACCCGGGCGCGCCAGTGGCTGCGAATCTCTTGGGACGGGTCGAGGCGTCGTCCCAGCCGGTTTTTGGACGCACCAGCCGCCCGTTCTGGGGGACGATCTGAGTCTCGCCCCAAGCGTCAGTTACGGAAGTGTCGTGTCTGTGGCGAGGTGCTGCTCGTCGGGGCAGACATAAAGCTGGGGCGTCACGCCACCTGCCCATCAAACTACGACGAGGCCCTGTTGGACGACCTGAAAGCGTGGCGTCTTCAACGGTCGCGAACTGATGATGTGCCGGCTTTCGTGGTGTTTTCCGACGCCACGTTGATGGCAGTGACTGAAGCGGTGCCAACCACTCGCGCGGCATTGCTGGAAGTCAGTGGAATCGGGCCCAGCAAGCTCGAACGTTACGGTGACGAATTGTTAGGCATCCTGCGGCGGCAGTCGGGCGGAGCCTAGGCGGCCAGCGTTACATCGGCGACCAGCCAGGGCTGCTGGTGCTGGCATGAGCAGTCGCGGTGAGGCTTCCAACGACGCCTGGCAAGGCCGGCTTTGGTGCCGTCCAGCTCGATGGTGGCACCGCTTAGCGTCACGCCATGGCCGCGCAAGAACCAAACGGCCTCGCATGCCGCCTGGGCCGCAGCCCAATTGGTAGCCAGCAGGGTTGGCTTGGCTGGGCGAGTGGCCAGCACGCGGACGCTTGTGGGCCACCACTCGTCGTGATCGGCCTGCGTCAGGTCAAGGCATGCCAGGCAGGCGTCGCCCGTGTGAGTCACCAGGGGCCCGACCACAGCCGTCTCGTGGTGCGCCCGCACCACCAGATACGGCACGCCTTGACGGGCCAGATGGTCCGTGATCGCGCGGTCAGGCTGCACCGTGTGGCTGGCCACAATGACCAGGCCGGTCGACTCAGGTGTGATCGCAGTCCAGTGCTGCGCCAACTCCACCTTGGCGGACGGGCAGCGCGTCACCACCATGGATCTGATGGCTGCTGCGGCGCTCGCATGCTGACCCAGCGGGTCAAGGGAAGTTGGCGGGCAATCAGGTGCGCTGACCAGTACCCGCAGATCCGCCGCGGCTAGAGCCAGGGCGATGGCGCCGGCCAGCGTCCCGCTGCCGAGCACCCAAACGTCGCCAAGCAATGGCCGGGTCGGCAGCCAGGAATTCGCCGCCAGGGCGGTCTCAAAACTGGACGGCAGGGGCGCAGGCTGATATTGCAGCGCCGTCAGCACACCGCTGGAGGGTTGATCAATGTCGCAACACATGCCGGTGGGGCTCAACAAGCGCCAGTGCCCGTCGCCCAGTTCGATCAGATCTGCCATCAAGTCCATGACATCAGTTTGTCGGCGTATGCCAACCCGCCACAACCTCACACAACACTGAGACAACACTGTCACAGCAGCGAACGACAGAAAAGCAAATGGGCGACGGATGCACGCATCCATCGCCCATTCGGCGTGTCCGTGGACAACAACTGTCAGATCATGCCTTGCCAAGAATGCGCACAACGTTCGTGCCGCAATTGGGGCACTTGGCCTTGGCCATGCGGGTGCCTTTGTCGTTGACGACCACATTGCCACTGGCCGTGCACTTTGCCTTGCACTTGACGCAGTAGAACTCGCCTTCATAGGTCTCTTCAGCCATGCTGAACTCCTTCTTGCTTCGGGGCCGCGTCACGAAGTTGCGACCATACTGCAATGAACTCTAGCTAACGGCGCCGCCATGTGCGTGCAGGAAGCCAAATCGTGGGCGGCGTGTCGGGCGAAAATGGCGCAAAATGGCCCTCGGGAGCATTGGAACGCCTTCCCCTGCGTCCAGCACTACCGAGGGCCACGACAAGACGCTACGCCGATGAGGCCCCGGCGTCAAAATGCGGCCGTGTCGAGGGTTGAGACTCGGCGACTTCTCAGTTCTGCCCGTCCTTGCGCCACTGGTCGACGAGCCAACTGAGCTGCTCGTCCATGGCATCGGGTTTTGCCCCGGCACTGGTGCGGGCAACGAACCCCATGACATCGTCAAGATCCTCGGCTTGAGGCAGTATGTCGGGGTGGCTCCACAGCGCATCGCGCTGTGCCATGCCGCGGTCATGTTCGACGGCAGCCCACAGATTCGCGGCATCACGGACGCGACGCGAACTCAGCGTGATACCAAGAAGGTTGGTCAAGGCTCGTTCTGCCGGCCCGCCGGTAGCCCGGCGACGTACCAATGTCTCGGCCAAGGCAGGTCCCGTCTTGAGCCACGCGCCTGCCGCCTGTCCCACCACATGGTCAACCCAGCCTTCAACAAGGCAAATCAGCGTTTCGAGGCGAGTCAAGATGGCCTTCTGCTCCTCGGTGGCGGCAGGACGGAACAGCCGATCCTCAATCTGTGACGAAATCTCGGCCAGCCGGTCCGGCGTCATGGTACTTATGGCGTCAACGTCGAAACCCTCCCGAAGCACAGACGCGTCAATTGTCAGCTCACGCGCGTAGTGCTCGATCAGCGCCATGATCTGAGGGCCAAGCCAGGGGGTTGCCGCGAACAGGCGTTGCCGAGCGCACTCGCGGGCCAGCAGATAGACGGTGACATCAGTCTGTGGAGCCGACAGGCCGGCTGTGAACGCCGCTATGTTGCCCGGCAGCAGGGCAACGGTCGACGCTGGTACCAGAGGCAGTGCGGCGTCTGTACCCGAAAGTGTGCTACAGGCGAGGTCAGCGACGGTTTTGGCCAACCTGGTCGAGTAAAACTCGCCGGCTGTCGCCCGCATCATGGGTGCCATAAGTTCGGCCAGCGGTGCCAACTCAGGCATCTCGGCTGCATTGCCTGTGGCCATCGAAACCAGTGCATCGCCGAGCGAGGCCACAATCGGTGCGCTCATCGAGCGCCATTGGTCGGTTGTGCGTTCAACCCAACGGGTTCGGGGCCAAAGCTCCAGTTGCAGGGTGTCGCCGTCAAAGGCCATCGCCTCGTCAAGCCAGCGGTTGGCCAAGCCGAAAGCGTCCGTCACATCGCCGGGCAGCAGCGTGGACGCCAACTCGGGGCCGGCCTCGCCAACCAGTTGATTGATCGCGGTGGTCGTGGCTTTCCAGTTGAGTCCGGACCCCGAATCGAAACCGCCGGGCATACGGCCCAATGCCTCACGCATGCCACCCATTAGTTTGTCGAGATTCAATTGGCCGTCGGGTCCCATGAACTGGCGCATCTGCGCGGCCATGTCGGAAAAATCAGGTTGGCTGTCATCGTCGTCCTGGTCATCAGGGTCTTTTCCGTCTGACTTACTCATCGCCAACCTCTTTTCGTTACTGCGGCCACTTGACCTCTATTCAACTCTACGTTCTCCCACGGGGTGTAGAAGCCGGGAACACGGTAGTCTGGCAGGTATGCGCAGCAAAGTGACTCGGTCGTCCAACGGTAGACGTTGGACGGTTGCCGTCGCGGCGCTGTGTACCGTGGGCTTGGGCTTTACGGTTATGTCGTGGCAGGTGCCGTTTGTGATCTGGTCGGCGGGCGAGGTGACCGACATTTACGCCCCCGGCGGATTGTCGATCACGGGCGTGGAAACCTACCCCGTATCAGGCCATCTTGAAGTCGCAAGCGTCATGGTGTCACCGCCCTCCGTGCGGTTGGTGGACGCCGTGTCGGCCTTTTACTCGGCAGACAGGGCGGTGTTGCCGAGAGCTGTCAGCTACCCGTCCGGCCAGCCGGTTTCGCAGGTGGTGATCGGTGAGCAGCCGGCAGAGCCGCAGCGGTCCGCAGAGGCTGCCGCGCTGCGCCTGGCGGGGTTGCCCGCGACCCGGGCTGCCCGGGTGGTGTCCGTGGCTGCGGCCGGCCCAAGCGCGGGCTTTCTATTGCCCGACGACGTCATCACCGCGGTTTTTGCCATGAAGGTGACCAGCGTGGCCGAGTTCAACCAGGCCGTGGCCACGCATTCAGTCGGCGATACGATACAACTCACAGTGACCCGCGGCGGCCTGCCGCTGGACTCACAAATCGACGTTGTGGCGCAGGCATCCGGTTCTGACCAGCAAACGGCGTCGTTGGGCGTGACAATGACCGATTCCTTCGTTTTCGACCCCGTGGTGGTGAACAATGCACCCCTGTCGGCCGGCTCGGGCTTGATGCTGGCCTTGGCGATGTATGACCTGCTGACGCCGGGGCCGCTCCTTGGCAATCTGACCGTGGCCGGCGCTGGTATGGTGGACGCCAACGGTGTTGTCTCTGGCGTCGCCGGCACCAATCAACGCCTTAAGGCTGCACAGGCTGCCGGGGCAACAGTGTTTCTGCTTCCGGCCAGCAGTTGCGCCACTGTCAGTCTCAACACCGAGATGACGGTGATCGCCGTCAGCTCGTTGCAGCAAGCGGCCAATAGCCTCCGCGTCCTGGCGGCCGGCGGCACGTCAGTACCAACTTGTCAGACTTGAGAAAGGTCATTTGATGGCTGAAACCCGAACCACGCATCACCGTTCGCGGCGGTGGGTGCTCCCAGTGCTTGTTGTGCTGCTTGTCTTGGTGATTGCGATATCGCTGGCCGTCAACATACTGACCGAGGCTTTCTGGTACGACAGCGTCGCGGCATCCCGAGTCTATTGGACGCGCCTGATCACAGGCGTCCTGCTTTTCATCGTGTTCGGCATCGTCAGCGGAGCCCTCGTGGCAGTCAGCATGCTGGTTGGGGTGCATGGTGAACCCAGCAAGATTGTGATCATGGGGGTGCCGGTCCCGCGCTGGCTGGTGGTCGCGTTGCCGGCCGTGGTGATCGGTGTCGGCACGGGGTGGGTCGCCCGATCGGCCGTCGACTCAGCCTTGGGCTGGATCAATCAGGCGCCTTTCGGGATCGTCGATCCGACCTTCGGGAAGGACGTCGCCTTCTTCGTCTATTCGTTGCCGTGGTGGCAGATGATTGCCAGTGCGACGATGGCCGTGTTGGTGCTGACCGGCCTTGTCCAGGGCATGTACTACCTGATGACGGCACAGGGTTCACCGGTCAGTGTGAGGGCCACACAGCATGACGGCGTGATGACGCCTGAGGTCAAAGTGACGAACCCCTTTAACGACAAGGCGCGCATGCATCTCTCGGTGATCGTTGCCTTGGCCGTCGCGGATTATGGCTGGATCTGCCTACTGGATCGCTACGCCTACGTTTTCGGGAACAATGGCCTTTTCACTGGCATCGGTTACACCGAGGCCCACGCACGGTTGATCGCCCGGCTGGTTGTGGCCATCATCGCTTTCATCTGTGCGGCAGTGTTCGTCGTCAACGTCAAGATCCAGCGCTGGCTGTTGTCAATCACGTCTTTGATCTTGATGGTGCTTTCGTCCATCATCGTGTCGGGCGTCTACCCGGCCCTCGTGCAGCGCATCTCAGTTGCTCCAGACGAGCCAATCGTTCAAGCGCCATACATCGCCAACAACATAGAAGCCACGCGGTTGGCCTACGGCATCGACGGCACTGATATCACCGATTACTCGGCCAAAACCACCACTTCGGCCGGGCAGCTCAAATCTGACGCTGAAGCTCTGCCGGGCATCCGCCTAATCGACCCGTATGTCGTGCCTCCGACCTTCGAGCAACTTCAGCAGGTGCGCGGCTACTACTCGTTCCCGTCCATTTTGGACGTCGACCGCTACGACCTGAACGGCCAGACCACCGACGTGATCGTGGCTGCCCGCGAGCTCGACCAATTGGGCATGCCCGATCAGTCCTGGAACAACGTTCACACCGTCTTCACCCACGGCTTCGGCATGGTGGCGGCCTATGGCAACCAGCGCCAGGCCACTGGCGAGCCAGTTTGGCTGGAAGGCGATATTCCGCCGACTGGGTCTCTTGGTGAGACACAATCGCGCATCTACTTCGGCGAACGCAGCACCGCATATGCGATCGTGGGCGCGCCAGCAGGTAGCAACCCGGTGGAGCTTGACACGCCGGGTGGCGGGACGGGCCAGCCCGAGACACGCAACACCTATGACGGTACCGGTGGTGTACCGATGGGCACGCTTTGGCGGCGGGCCCTGTTCACGTTGAAATACGGTGATATCAACGTGCTACTCTCCGACCGCGTCAATTCAGAGTCGAAGATTCTGTACGACCGCACGCCGACCGAACGGGTGCAGAAGATCGCTCCGTGGTTGACGATCGACTCCGATCCATACCCGGCGATCGTCGACGGCCACTTGACGTGGATCGTCGATGCCTACACGGCGACGGATCGTTACCCGAATTCGCAGGACAGCAGTCTGGGCACCGGCAACTCTGCGGTGACGGTCAATTATGTGCGCAACTCCGTGAAGGCCACCGTCGATGCCTATGACGGCACCGTCACCCTGTATGCCTGGGACGAGACCGACCCGATACTGCAGACCTGGATGAAGACCTACCCCGGCATTGTTCAGCCGAAGTCGGCGATATCGGCTGATCTGATGGCGCATCTGCGCTACCCGGAGGATCTGTTCAACACCCAGCGGTCGATCTTGGCCCGCTACCACATCACAGACCCCAACACGTGGTACCAGCAATCCGATCTGTGGCAGATTCCGTCTGATCCGCGCACCTCTCAGGGGCAGGAACCGGCCTACTATCTGTCGATCAAGTGGCCCGGCGACGACTCTCCTGTGTTTTCGCAGACAGCAGTGTATGTACCAAACGGACGGGCCAACCTCGGTGCCTATTTGTCGGTGGTAGCCGATGCCCGGAGCCCCAAATACGGGCAGTTGCGGGTGCTGAAGCTGTCCGACAGCCAACAGATCGCTGGCCCGGCTCAGACATTCAACGCGATTTCAACGGATCAGGGCGTCACTGAGAAGCTGCTGCCATACACCCGGCAGAACGCTTCGCCGGTGTTCGGCAACTTGCTGACCTTACCGTTGGGCGGCGGTTTGATCTACGTCATGCCAATCTACACAGTGGGCAACCAGGCCACCAGCTACCCGCTGTTGCGTTTCGTCGCCGTGCGCTTCGGCGACAAGATCGGCATCGGCGATACCCTGCAGCAGGCGTTGGATTCGGTGTTCCAGGGCGACGCCGGGGCTAACACGGGCGAGAATCCCACCCCTGACACAACCAACCCGCCGCCGGACACCAATCCGTCGGAACCCCCCACCACGACCCCCCCGAGCAGTGGGGGAGCGGCAGCCGCGCAGCAGGCCTTGGCGGACGCCCAGGCGGCCTTTTCAGCGGCCGACGCGGCGCTCAAGAGTGGCGATCTGGCCACCTACCAGGCGCAAATCGCGATTGCTCAGCAAAAAGTGGCGGAGGCGGTGCAAGACCTGGGCTAAGGAGTTGGCATGGACACCTGGCACGATAAATCGGCCGTTACCGCATTGGAGATGCTCTCCGCCGACCCGGCTGTTGGCCTGAGTGAAGACGAGGTGGCTCGTCGGCGTGGCGAGTATGGCGCCAATGCCTACACCGCGAAGAAGGCTGACTCGCTGGCGCTGATGGTCGTGCACCAGTTCCGCGATGTTGCCAACGTCATTTTGCTCATAGCCTTTGCGCTGTCGCTGGCGCTGGCGATTCGCGAAGGGCACGGGTACATTGAGCCGATCGTCATTGGTGCCATCGTCGTCATGAACGTGGCCTTGGCGGTGTCGCAGGAGCGCGGTGCGGAGAAAGCGCTGGCGGCGCTGCAGAGCCTCAATAGCCCGAGTTGTGTCGTTCTGAGGGACGGTTCCCGCGTCGAGGTGGCAACCGCCGATGTGGTGCCCGGCGACATCCTGTTGCTAAAAACCGGTGACCTAGTCGCTGCCGACGCGCGGCTCGTCGAGTCAACAGATCTGGCAGTTGACGAATCGTCCTTGACGGGGGAGTCCGAGCCGTCCGAGAAGGACGCCGGAAGCAACCTTGAAAAGGGCGCCGGCATCGGCGATCAGGCGAACATGGTGTTTTCAGGCTGCCTGGTGACCGCAGGCAACGCCCAGGCGGTTGTTGTGGCAATCGGCATGGGCACGCAGATGGGCAAGATCGCGGGCTACCTCAACGATGTCCAAAAGCTGCAGACACCGCTGCAGAAGCGGCTCAATCGCGTCAGCCAGACGATGTCTGTGGTGGCAATCGTGTCGGCGGCGGTGTTCCTCGGCATAGGTGTTCGTCAGGGTGACGACTTCTGGTTGATGGCCTTGGCGGCAGTGTCGTTGGCTGTGGCGTCCGTCCCCGAAACCCTGCAGCTGATCGCCACCCTGTCGCTGACAAACGGCGTGCGCCAGATGGTGGCGCGCAACGCCCTGGTGCGCAAGCTGCCCGCCGTCGAGACGCTGGGGAACACCTCGGTGATCTGCTCCGACAAGACGGGTACCCTGACACAAAACCGCATGGCCATCCAGCGCATGTGGGTGCCGGGCAGCGACCCGGCCTCGGTGGACGACCAGTTGACGCGCGACCAATGGGGGCTCGTGAAGTACCTGGTGTTGGCCAGCAACGCCTCGGTCGAGACGGACGACGACGGCAAAGCCCGCATCGTCGGTGACGCCACGGAGACGGCCATCATGCGGTTGATGCTGGGCTTGGACGGCGACCCGGTGAAGCTGGCCGACGCCAACCCGCGTGTCGGCGAGGTGGCATTCTCGTCGGCACGCAAGATGATGACCACCGTGCATTCGCAGCCAGATGGCCGCTTCCTGGTGTTGACCAAAGGGGCTTTTGATCGGTTGCCCTTTAAGCGGGCAGATGCGGCGACCACCCGACTGCGTCAGCAGATGCATGACGAGTTCGGGCACGACGCGCTTCGTGTCATCGCGCTGGGATCGAAAACTGTCGACAAACTGCCGGACGACCTGACGAAGCTTGAGCGAGACCTCAGTTTCGTCGGCATCATCGGGCTGATCGACCCGCCACGACCCGAGGCCAAGGAGGCGATTGCGATCGCCCGCCGAGCCGGCATTCGAACCGTCATGATCACCGGCGACCATGCCGCCACGGCCGGGGCGATTGCCCGTCAGCTAGGCCTGATGGGTGAGGACGGGGTGGTCGTCACCGGTCATGATCTGTCTGCCATGAGCGACCAGGACCTGATCGCCAGTGTTGCGGAGCACTCCGTCTACGCCCGCGTGTCGCCTGAGGATAAGATACGCATCGTCGAGGCTTGGCAGGAGCACGGTGAGGTGGTCTCGATGACCGGCGACGGTGTCAACGATGCGCCCGCCTTGAAAGCCGCCGATGTAGGTGTGGCCATGGGCATCGCGGGCACAGAGGTCGCCAAGAGTGCCGCCGACATCGTCCTGACGGACGACAACTTCTCCACCATCGTCGCCGCTGTTCGCGAGGGACGAACCGTCTTTTCCAACATCCGCAAGACCATCGACTTTCTGCTGGTGGCCAACCTGTCGGAGATCGTGATCATGCTGGCGGCAACGATCATGGGCTGGGGCAAGCCGCTGACCCCAATTATGCTGCTGCTGATCAACGTCGTTGGCGACGGCATTCCAGGTTTGCGGCTGGCCAGGGAGCCGAGCGACGAGCATATTATGGCGCGCCGACCGATCGGACGCACGGAGACATTCTTCGGCGACGGGGTGCTGCACAGCCTGATTCAAGACACCATCGCCTTTTCGGTGGTAGGGTTGGCTGCCTTTTTCGTCGGCCTTCGGGTTGGCCTGGGTGGCGGGTTGCCGTCACTGGCCGCGGCCCAGACGATGGCTTTCCTGGTCGTCGGTTTCACCAGCATCCTGCGCATCTTCACGGTGCGCAGCCGCCGGTCAGTCTTCCGTCACCCGGTCAGCAACAACTGGCCGCTGTTCTGGGCCGCCTGGGCAATGGTGGCATTGTTCGCGCTGATGCCGCTGGTACCGCCGTTCGGCGCGGTTTTCGGCGTAGCGCCGATCGGCTGGGAGTACTGGCTGGTGGTAATCGTCTTGTCGATCGTCCCGACTGCGGTGGCAGAGGTCGCCAAAGCCATCAACGCCTGGCAAGAGCGTCACAATCACGCCCGTCGCCTAGTACACCACGAGCCCAGCGATCTCGCCTATGTGTAATCCTCGCTGGCCTCATGCACTCGCGACGTTGTGCTGAGCCCTCGGCTACCCCTCCTCTTAACCCTGACCTATTCATCATCATGCGCTCGGTCGTCTTCCCGAGCCCTGGCTATTCGTCGTCTCGAGCGATGCCTCTTTCGTCATCCTGCGCAAGCGAAGCGCCGTCTATTTCGTCATCCTGCGCGAGCGAAGCGCCGTCTATTTCGTCATCCTGCGCAAGCGAAGCGCCGTCGCAGGATCTACCCAGATGCCAGGGATAAGCGCCGCGCAGGTTGGGCAGTGGCCGTCTGCGATTGCGTCCTTGGTGACGGTGTAGCCGTTGCGAACCAGAAGGGACGCTCCGCATTGCGGGCAGTAGGTCGTCGATCCTTCTTCGTCGGCGATGTTGCCGGTATGGACGAAGTGTAAGCCCTCGTCGATGGCTATTTGACGGGCTTTGCGCAGTGTCGCCGGGGGAGTGCGGGACACGTCTAGCATACGGTGTGACGGGTGGAAGGCACTCAGGTGCAATGGGACATCCGGGCCCAGGTCCGACGCGATCCACGCCGCCAATTCGTGCAACTCGGCCTCCGAGTCATTCAGGCCGGGGATCACCAGGTTGGTCACCTCGACCCAGATGTCCGTCTCGTGCACCAGGTAACGCAGGGTGTCCTGGACGGGTTCCAGGTGTCCGTTGACGATGCGACGGTAAAAGTCAGGACGGATGGATTTCAGGTCGACATTGGCGGCGTCCATGAACTCGAAGAACTCGGCGCGAGGTGGCGGTTCTATGTAGCCGGCGGTGACCGCGATGTTGAGCAATCCACTCGCCCGCACGGCACGGGCTGTGTCTATGGCGTACTCGGCGAAGATGGTCGGGTCGTTGTATGTGTAGGCCACACCCTGGCAGCCGCGCCGCGCGGCGGTGGCGGCGATGGCCTCGGGTGACGCGTCAATGCCCAGTATTGCCAGTTCGGTCGCTGCTGAGATCTCCCAGTTCTGGCAGAAACGGCAGGCCAAGCTGCACCCGGCTGTCCCGAAACTGAGCACTTCGGCGCCAGGTAAGACGTGGTACAGCGGCTTCTTTTCGATTGGGTCGACGGCAAACCCGGACGCACGTCCATAAGTCGCCAGCTCCAGTTGGCCGCCGACATTTCTGCGGACGAAACAGAACCCGGCCTGGCCGTCGCGCAGAGCGCAGTGACGCGGGCACAGGTCACAGACCACCCGGCCATCGTCACCCAGGTGCCAGTACCTAGTGGTGCGATCCGCAACACTAGCTGTCACGTCGGGTCGTCCTCAAGGAATGCGGTGACGGTGTAGCGGCTGATGGTGACGTCGTCGCCCCAGTAGTTGGGCGGCAGGCCAGCCTTGCGGAACAGGTGGGCGATGAACACCTCGGGCTCCGGCAGTTCGTCCCACACCTGTGGCAGAAATGTCGCCCGACGCCCTCCAGCGCCGAGGATGACGCCGTCGATCCCGGGACGCAGTTGAGCTAGCGCGCCCTGACGGGACGCAAACGGCATCGGCGCCGGGGCTGATAGCACGGATACCTCGATGCGGGTGTGGACGAGTTCGTCAGCGGCTAGGGGCATGAAACGAGGGTCGTCAAAAGCCGCCGCACGGGCGTTGCTGGTGACATCGTCGCGAAGGGCGCGGTGCGCCACCAGCGATCCGATGCAACCGCGCAATTGGGCGTTCTGAGTCAGCGTCACGAACGCCGCGCCGGGGGCATCAAGCCAGGCATCGTTTGTACTTGTCGGCACCTCAAAGGTCAGTCTCAGAGCCTTCGCTATGGAGGCGCGCGCCAAGCCTGTCAGGACCTTGCCGGCACCATCTGGAAAGTCACTCATTTGGTCACCTCATCGAAGGCGAAGGAGCAATACCCAACGACTTGGCGTTTGTCGCCGGCTGTGTCTCCAGAGTTACAGGCGCCCAGCAGTCGGGGGGTCAAGCCGTGACGTGCGGCCAGTAGCATCATGGCATCCAGTCCGGTGGCTCCGCAGGCCTGATCGTGGTCGATTTGGCGTAAGGCAAGGATGTCGTCGATGGTGGCTGCGTCGATCGCTCGGGCCTCGTCGTAGGGGTGGTAGTGCGACAGATCAGAGCTGATTACGATACCCATGCCGGGGGTTCCCAAAAGGGGTTCGAGCACCTCGGCGGCCTGCTCGGGCGTTACCCAACCGGCCGCCAGCGGCAGCACATCGGCGTCGGGCAATACCCGTTGAAGAAATGGCAGTTGCACTTCCAGTGAATGTTCTTGGGCGTGGACGGCCTCGCTGGTGACCACATGCGGCGATTGGGCGACGATGTCGACGCCAGTCTGCCAGATCGGTATGTCCCCCAAAGGGGTGGCCATGGCGTCCGCATCGGGCAGAGCGAGGGCTCGAACACCAACCCGGTGGGTCGGGCCAACGATGACAACATGCTTGATGGCGCTGGCGCGCCAACTGGCGAAACCAAGCGCCGCCGTCGAGCCGGAATAGACATACCCCGCATGGGGAACTTGGATGGCCGGTGGCGGGGGAGCGTCGTGGTTGGGCACGTCGGCCAGATAGTTTTCGACCATGGCGGTCAGCTTCGCTGGGTCGCCCGGGTAGAACATACCCGCGACAGCGGGTGGACGAACACGATTGAACATACAACGTAGCCTAGTATTAGTCACGTAAGTTTTACGTCCCCCAAAGATGGAGGGAAATATGCGCACCGCCGCACTCAACACCGTTGAGACGCCCGATGGTCCGTTTACCATAATCGCCGATGACATGGTGCTGGCGTCCGGCTGGACCTCCGATGCCAGCCAACTCGTCAAGTTGATCGACGCGACGCACCGACCGAAGAAGCTTGTCAGTGACCAAACCGGGCATGCCATGCGGCAGGCGATGATTGGGCTTGACGCCTATTACGCGGGGTATTTTGGGCCAATGTTGGCGGTACCTGTCGCCTTTCCTGAGCAGTCGTTCCACGCCGATTGCCGCCGTCAGTTGCGCGCCATTCCGCGCGGTCACACCATCACCTACTCGGAACTGGCGCTGCGAGCCGGCAATGCGACGGCGGTGCGAGCGGCAGCAACCGCGTGTGCCAAAAACCCGACTGCGCTCTTCGTGCCTTGTCACAGGGTGGTGAGGGCAGACGGTGACCTTGGCGGATACCTCTACGGCCTGGATCTGAAGGCCCGGCTGCTTGTGCGCGAAGGCGTCCGGTTGTCAGCCGAGTAGAAACTTTTCCGTCATCCTGCGCAAGCGGGCCAGTGTGAGACCCTGGTCTTGTGGAGTGGCCACCTTGCGGCACACCGTCATCCTGCGCAAGCGCAGCGCCGTCGCAGGATCTGGCCGGGCCTACCGCGTTTGGCGGCGGGCGAAGCTCATCGTCGCGAGTCCAAACAGGACGACGAAGAACGCCCAGACAATGCCGAGATCCAGCCCGATGCCGCTGAATCGGTCGCCCCGCAGCATGACGCCAAGTAGGGCGTTGGCGCCGTGGGTGATCGGGAAGCATTGCGAAAGTATCTGCATCCACCGCGGCGCTGTCGACAGGTCGAAAATGCCGGACACCAAGATTTGCGGCACAAGCAACAGGATCATCAGTTGGATCACCTGGAATGCTGTCTTGGCCAGGGCAGATACCAACAGCCCCAAGGCCATCGAGACCAGCGCCATCGAGAACGTGATGACGACAACCAGCCAGGTTTGACCTTCGTTGGGGAACTTCAGAAGCAGAATGCTGGCAGCCAATACGAGCACCGATTGGATGGCTGCAGCCACCCCGAAGCCGATGCAATAGCCCGCGACCAGTTGCCAGGCCTTGATGGGGCTGACCAGCAGTCGTTCCATCGTGCCGCCGGTTCGCTCGGTGACCAGCGACATGCCTGAGGTGATGAACACGAACATGAAGACGAAGACGCCGATGAATATCGGGCCGAAGAAATCAAAACTGCCCCAGTCGGAGGAGCCGTGCAGGTAGCTGATGTCGATCGTGGCCTGTGGCGGGCCTTGCTGGCCGCCCGGCTGTGCAGCTTGCGTCATGGATGCCATTGCCTGCTGGACGGCCGCGATGGATGCACGATTGTGGGTGGCGTTGCTGCCCTCCACGGTGACCTGCAGTGTTGTGCCATCAAGCGCAACGACTGCGTCGATGCTGCGGTCCGTGAGGATGTCGGCCGGATCTGTGGTGGAGTTCGCGTCGACCTGGACGACGGTGGCGTTGTTCTCCAGCGCCTGGACCATCTGGTCGGGCAGGCCGACGGCTGCAACAGTGGGCTTGAAGCCGGGGGAGCCCAGGATGATCGACAGCAGCCACATAACGAAGACGGGGGCGACCACCAGCATTGCGACGGTGCGGGGGTCATGGCGGAACTGTTGCAGGATGCGCTTGGCCAGCGCCATCGCGTTACGCATTGCCGTCCTCCTTGGTGCCTGTCTGTGCGGCCTCGAACTGTAGGAAGGCGGCCTCAAGGTTCGCTGTGCCAGAGTTGGCCACTAGGTCTTCGGGCGAGCCAGACGCCAGGACCCGCCCGTCATGGATCAGGACGACTGTGTCGCAGTTGGCGGCCTCGTCCATGACGTGTGTGGTAACTAGGAAGGTGGCGCCATCGTCCGCGAGTTGCCTAAATGTTGCCCAAAGGGCCACGCGGTGCGCGGGGTCTAGGCCGACGGTTGGTTCGTCCAACACCAGTAGCCGCGGTTCGTGAAGCAGTGCGACGGCCAGGCTGAGGCGGCGCTGCATGCCGCCGGAGTACTCGGCGACGACCTTTCCACCCTGCTGTGGAAGTGACACCTGCTTCAGCACCGTGGGGATGCGTTCAGCCATCTGGGCAGCCGTCATACCGTACAGGGCACCAAAGAACCGTAGGTTTTCGTCGCCCGTCAGATCGGCGTAAAGGGCCTCCGATTGCGGCATGAAACCGACATTGTCTTTGACTCGTCGCGGCGGTGCCGGCTCACCCAGCACGGTGACGGTACCCGACTTGGCGCGCAATGCGCCAACGATGACGCTGACGAGCGTGGTTTTGCCGTGCCCGGAAGGCCCGACCAGCCCAGTGATGCGCCCCGGCGGCAGTTCCAAATCGATGTCGTGCAGCACCTCGGTCTTGCCATAGGCCGCGCACATCTTGTCTACGATCACAAGTGGTTCGTTGCTCACGGCACAAGCATAGATGATGGTGATGTCCCCTGGTCTCGCGAAACGCTCAGCGTCGTCCTAGGGCTGCCTATTGCGTCATCCTGCGCGAAGTCGCAGGATCTCCAGACCAGGACTGCCACCCATCGGCCCGATCCGGATCTCAGACACCAGCATCGGTCCAACTGCGTCGATTATCCTGATCATTGCGTCCTTCCACCTTGGCATCAATGCCGTGACGAGCAAGATCTGCCAACAAAAGCTCGGCCGGACCGCAAAGGGCTACGACGAGACTGGTCGGCTGTATGTGGCGGGCAAATGCTTCGGTCGCGTCCTCGGCAGTAACGCGGCGCGCCGCCGCTGTGTATTCGTCGAACCATGTGGGTGGCAGGTTGCAGAGCGCGAAGCTGGTGACCTGTGCCGCGATCGCGTCGGCAGTGGCCAGGTGCAGGGGAGTGGCGCCCGTGATGTAGGCGATGGCGTCGCGGGCCTCGTCGGGCGTGACCGGGGCGGCGCTCAGGTCGAGCAGTTGAAGCGCCAGGGACGTGGCTTCGGCAGCGACCTCCGGGCGGCACTCGGCTTGCATCGTGAAGAAGGCCGCATCACGCAGCGAGGTCAACCCGCTGCCGGCGCCGTACGTCAGCCCGCGTTCCTCGCGCAGGACGCGGTTGAGTCGCGAACCGAACATTGCCCCCACGGTGGCGTTGGCAACCTGAAGCGCTGGCCAGTCACTGCTCGTCCGGCCTGGGGTGACTGTGCCGATGCGTAGCGACACCTGGGCAGCGTCAGGGTGGTCGACGACGACGACTTTCCCCGTTGCGACTGGGGGCCACGGTTCGGCCTCTGGCATAGACATTTTGCCTGGGCTCCAGCTGCCGAATGCCCCATGCACAAGGTCATTCACGTCCGAAGGCAACTCTCCCGCCAGCACCAGGCGGGCCCTGACAGGCTGCGCCACACGCTGGTGCCAGGCGACGACATCGTCACGCGTGATGGTGGCCACAGTTTCAGTGTCGCCAGAAAGCAGACGTCCAACCCGGTGGGTCGGCAGCAACCATGCCCGCAGGGCCTTGGATGCCTGAACCGGCGGTGACACCAGGCCAGTGGCGATCACCAGCAGTCGTGATTCGACGAGCCGCTGGATGTCGGCCTCATCATAGGCGGGTTCAGCGACCATTTCGGCCAGCAGGGGTAGCGCCTGGGCAAGACGGCTGGCGGGGGCCTCGATTGTGATCGTGGAGCCGTCCAACCCGGCCCCGGCGTCCTGGGTGACGGCCCCGCAGCCCTCCAGCGCGTCCACCAATTCTGATCCGGGATGGGGAAGTGTGCCCTCATCGCAGGCCTGCATGGCCAGCGCTGCCACGCCCTCAGTTTGGCGCGGCTCGGCTGTCAGGGGCACATCGAGCAGGAGGGTCATGGTCACGACACGTTGACCAGGCAGATTGACCGTGCTAACCTGCAAGCCGTTGGGCAGCACTGTCTCGTCGACTGGTGGGAAGCGCCACGGTTGCGCGGCTTGAACTTGAGGTTTGCGTGCCATCACTTCGCCTCCTCGTACTCGAGGACGGCTCGAGCGTCTGGGCCCAGCCAAGTCGCGGCCACTCGCGCCACGTCCTCAGCCGTCACGGCCAACCATTCGTCCAGGTGCTGGTTGAGATGGTCTGGGTCACCCCAGTTCGACCAGTCCTCGTTGATGGCGTCGGCGCGCTCACCGGCGTCCGCCAGCCCACCGAACCACTCGCGTTCCATTTGTGCGCGCACACGGCTGATCTCGGCGTCCGTCGGCCCATGGTTTGCCAAGCGGGTGAGGTGATCGACGATGGTGGCCTCGAGGCGGGGTAGCTCGACGCCGTCCTGTGGCTGCACCGTCAGCGTTGACAGGGACGTGCCGCGTGTGAACCCGAAATCGCCAGCGCCGACCGCTTCAGCCATGCCGGCGTCGCGCACCAGGTCATGATGCAGGCGGCACGCCTGACCGGCGCCGAAGATGTCCAGCGCCACGGCGACGGCGGGACGGTCCGGGTGTGCCACCGGTGGCGTGCGCCACAAAAGGTGTAACACCGAGCGGGGGACGGGCCGGCGCACAGTCAGCCTTGGCACATTCGAAAAGGACGGCAGAGGGTCCAGGTGCGCACGCTTCGGCGGCGGTCCGCTGGCCGCAGGGACATCACCCAAATACTTGTTTACTAGGTGAAATACTTCGTCATCACTTTGTGGGGAGACAACGGCGACGTGCAGATTGTCTGGGCGGTACCAGGTGGAGTGAAAGGCCCGCACGTCGTCCAGGCTGGCGGCGTCAAGCTCGCTCATGATTCCGATGGTGGGTGTGGCGTAGGGGTGCGAATCGGGGAATGCCAGACCCAGGAGCAACTCCAACTGATCGCCATAAGGCTGATTGTCATAGCGCTGGCGTTTCTCTTCAAAGACAACTGCACGCTGTGTGCGCAGCGCCGTGCCGGACACACGCAGCGATGCCAGTCGGTCGGCCTCCAGCCACAGAGCCAGGGGGAGCGCGCCGGGCGGGACAGTCTCAAAATAGTTGGTGCGATCGTGGTTGGTGGTGGCATTGCTAACCCCACCCAGAGCCTCCAGGATCTCGGTATGATCGCCGCGGACGTGTGCAGATCCCGCAAACATCAAATGTTCGAACAGATGTGCGAACCCAGATGATCCGGGCGTCTCGTCGGCCGAGCCGACGCGGTACCAGAGATTCAAGGCCGAGCCAGGGGAGAACTCGTCGCGGCTGACCGTTACCTGTACGCCATTGTCAAGGGTGCGGGTTGCCATTGCGAAACTCATTTGCCAAGCCTAGCTGACTAGCGATCAACCCCAACCCATTTCGTCCAACTCGTCGTCATCAATACCGAAGAAATGGCCGATCTCATGGACGACCGTGACGGCGATCTCGTCAACCAGCTCATCCGTTGTTTCGCACATGTCTTTCAACGGATTGCGGTACAAGATGATGCGGTCAGGCGCCACAAAGCCGTAGTTGTCGCCGCGTTCCGTCAGCGGGACACCGTCGTAGACGCCAAGCATGTCGGGATCATCCTCGGGCGGATCGTCCTCAACGAGAATGACAACGTTGTCCAGCAGGGCCAAGAACTGTTCCGGAACCTGGTCGATAGCTTCATTGACGGCACGGTCGAATGCCGCGTCGGACAGCGTCACCGCCATGATGGGCAGCCTAGGACGTTACGATCGGCAATCCGGTGGCTGTGGAGGCTGCGTCAATGCCGCCAGCGTTAGTCACATTGGTGAAACCAACTGCTTTCATCTGGCTTTGCGCGGTGGATGCCCGGGCGCCAGAGCGACAGTAGACGATGTACTTGCCGTCCTTTGGCATGGTTGCGATCTTGGCGCCAAAATCAGCCGACTGTACGTCAATGTTTACCGCACCCTGAAGGTGCCCGCTGGCATATTCTGAAGCAGTACGGACGTCAATGATGGTCGCGCCGTTGGTGTCAATGCTGGCGCCGCCGGACGACCCGCAGCCGACGACAGTCAGCGGGGCCAACAAAACAATAAGGGCCAAGGCGCATTTCTTGAGGAGGCTCATAAGCATGAGTTTATCGCACCACAGCGTGGCATCTAGCAGTCTTCGCGGCGAGCGATCATTGTCCGATAATCAACA
>WQYR01000011.1 GCA_009781145.1 Propionibacteriaceae bacterium
GCACAGACGCCTGGCTCACGGTGACTCGGGCAGGCAACGCCATTACCCTGAGCGCTGCCGCCAACCCGAATGCCACCAGCCGCACTGCGACGGCCTCCGTCACAGTGCCTGGGCTGACGGTGACGGTGGTGGTCACCCAGGCGGGTGCCGCGCTATCGGTTGCCCCGTCGACATGGGTGTTGGATTCGGCGGGCGGTACGCAGTCGATTGCCGTGTCGTCCAGTTCTGGTTTGAATTGGCAGGTCAGCGGGTTGCCCAGTTGGCTGACGGCGTCGGCGTCGTCGGCCAGTGCTTCGACGCCGCTCGTTTTGACGGCCGACTCTTTCACCGGTGGCCCATGGGCGACGCGGTCGGCGACGATCACAGTGGCGGTGGTGGGGACGGACCCCGCGAACCCGGTGCAGGCGCAGGTGGTGGTGCGGCAGCACAACTGGCCGGGCCCGGAGATCGTCGTCACCCATGATGGCGCCCCCGTCACCCAGGTTCAGATCGGGTGGACGGTCACAGGTGTGGCCGCCGGCTTCCAGACTGGCGAGTCGGTGCAAGGGACGATGCTGTCGTTCCCGTTTGCCCTGGGCACCCAGAACGCGGACGCCAACGGTGTAGTGCAGTTCACTTGGGTGATCCCGAGTGATACACCGGCTGGGGCTCATACGTTCGTTGCCGCCGGCACGTCGCAAACCATGCGCGCCGCGTTCACGGTGCCTTCCGTGGGTGGGGGTGGCACTCAGCCCCCAGCCCCTGCATCGGGTGGCACAGGGGTCGTCGTCACAACCGGTGGCGTGCCGTCGGGTATGTCCGGTGGCTGGGCGCCCCTGGTGTTGCTGGTTGTAGGTGCCACGACGATCGCCGCGCTAGGTCTGAGGCGCCGCTTGGCGTAGGCGTTCGCCGAGCCATGTGGATTAGCAGTCTGGCTCGCGGCGTCGAGCCACGGTGTCAGACCCGTCGGCTCGTGGGTTGGCGTCCGCAACTGCGCATTCCTCACCGATTTTGGGGGTGCGCGGGGAGCCTTGCGGCGGTCGCGTAAGAGATTTGGCGGGCGAGGGTCACGCGACCACCGCAATCCTCGTCCGCGGTCGTCAAAATGGCCAGGAATGCGCAGTTGCGGTCCGGGCCTTACTTCAGGGCCAGTTTGTAACGCAGGACGGCTTGGGCGTCGGCCACATCAGCCGATGTTCGAATCTGGATCGTCAGTGACAGCATCTTTTCTGCGTCCCTCGCTGCGTCCTTGACCCATTCGGGTAGGTCGTCCGCCGCGACGAGTGCTGGCCGCAGGCGTTGAGCGAAGAAGAACGTCACCCGCCCGTAGTCTCGGTTCACGCTCATCCAGGCGATGGTGCGGCTGCCGCGACTGGCCCTGACCACCCAGCCGCCGTCCCTGTAGTAGCGCCAGGCAGTCTCCACGCCTGCGTTCGCCAGGACGTCCGCCAATTGCGCCCACGCCGGAGCAGACGCACCAAGAGCCTCGTCGATGGTTTCTGGGACCGGCGCGATTGTCGGATCATCAAATACCGCGTTCATACGCTCACGATACGCCGAAGGTGGTCTGGCAAGGGAGAAAAACATGCAAGTTTCCTAGCGTGACGCTACTTGCGTTGCCGCCATAGCGGTCCGCTCGTGACGTCACGTATTGGCGTTGCCTGTGTGAACAAGATCCCTTCTCCACTCGCGATCAAGAGGTTCCAGCCGGCGGAGTGTCTCGAAGCGGGTGTGGAATTGGATTCTAACTTGCTCAAACTGGGGGTCAAGCCGATCCACGTCAGCTTTTGCTGCATTGAGACGCTCAGTGGCGGCCGTAAGGTCGTCTTTCAGTTGGCGGATCCGGCGTTTCGCCTCGCTCATCTGGTCGGTGACGGTGTGGCTGGTCTGAAGCTGGGCGTTCCGTGCTTGAACAACCCAGTCGGAGGCCTGCTTCTTGGCCTCGCGCATCTCGGTCTGGTGTACCTTACCTATCTCCGACCATGACTTCGATCCCGTCCTGTCACCGTAGCTCCAGCATCGGTTCGACTGGGTGAAAGCCTCAATCATCAGGGCGTGATGTCGGTCGGATTCCGAGCGAAAGAAACGGATGCGCTCACTGCACTGATCCATGAACACTTGGTGTTCGTCCCAGGCGTCCTGCTCAGACTGAACGAGGGATTGCTGCGCCTTGTAGGCGGCGTCCAAGTCCTTGTTCAGTTGCGAACATATCTCACGTTGATGCCGGCGCTCGTCGCGCGCCGTATTGAGCAGCGTGAATAGTCGGTTGCGCTCCGCGCCAAGACGGTCAAGTTCGGCATCGTCAATCATGGCATTCTCCCTGAAACACCATTTTGGCATCAGCGAGAATCAACACCCAAATCCTAGGTGTGAGGCCCCGTCTAGCGTGGCAGCGGATCCGGCGGGAAGGGTGATGGGTCTGGCTGGTCCATAGCCATCGCGCTGGGCCCATACTGGCTGTCCCAGCGTGACCGTCGGCTTATGGTGACGACCAACAGGACAATGCCGGCAAAGAACAGGACGATGATGACCAAAACACCCAAGAGGGCTCCGACAACTGTGTTGTTGACCGAAACCATAGGCGCGATCTTGAAAGACTCAGGTGTGTACCCGGTCGGCATGGACGTCCCGCAGTTCACGGTGTAAGTGCCGCTGGCTGCTGGCGTGAAGTTTCCCAACAAATAGTAATTGTTGATGTGCGTGCTAATAGTAGGTCCGGCCACGCTCACATTCGCGCCTGTCGGGTCGGTCACCCGGCACGAAATGTAGGAAGTGTAAGGCGTCCAGATGCCAGTTGATTGACCGCCAACCAGGTCAACCTGATTGTCTGTCCCGTCCGCGTAAAGGGTTGGTGCCGCGGTCAGGCTTTGGACCGATCCGACAACGGACATGGCGATTATTGCGCCGCCCGCGATCCAGCCGACAACCGCCAGGACAATGCCCATGGCGATTCCGATCACTCCCGGTTTGTTTGGCGGCGCGACCGGCGCAAGCCCTTGATACGACATGACAACCCCCTGCGTGTTCAGCCCGGTATTACCTGGGCAGGTGACTTTCAGCCAATGCTAACATCGCGGTTCTGCAGGAGTCCCCGGCAGGGGAGTGGAATGGGACGGCCGACCCCACGCGAGGGACGGGTGCGGCGTATAATGACTAGTCATGAGCCCTTTTTGGAACCGTCAACAGCCGACAGTGTCAGTCTCGCCTGAGCAGGCAGTCACCCAGATTCCACACGAGGCCGGGGTGAAGCACTTCTATTTGCTCGTTGAAGATGTGCTTGTGCTGGTTGGCAGGGGGACGGTTGTCACAGGACGCGTGCAGGGAGAGACGATCAACTCTGGTGATGTTGCGCATGTTTTCAGAAGTGATGGCAGCGCAATCGAAACTAAAGTCCTTCAAATTGGCGCTCCGGCGCTGGAGTCGTTCAGCGGCCCGAGAATCGACTCGGCGAAGGTCGGGGAGACGGTCGGACTGCTGCTACGTGGAATCGCTGCCTTTGATGTCAACAAGGGCGATGTCATCTCATCGACCGACACTCTTCCAGATGGAGTTCAGCCACAGCCTGAAATGGGTGCTGCCGACGATTCGATCCAGGTGGGTGATCAACCAGGCAGCATTCTCGATCAATATAGGGCGGCGCTGGCATATCTTGACAGCTGCGAGACGTTCGATGAGACAGCCCTCCGCGAGTTCAATCGCCTGAGCGGAAGCCGGTTTTCCGAGGCCGACATGGAAAACCAGTTGGGAAGCGCGAAACTCATGTTAAGAGGAATGGACGACTTGAAGCAGTCGCTGCGCTCATCGACGGCTGAGGCCATCGGCGTGTTCGAGCAACTGGCGCAAAGCGGTATCGACTTGTCCAAATACAACCTGTAAAGGTAACCCCTGTTGGGTCGATTGGTTAGGCATGTTGTCCAAGGCATAAAGGTCTTGTCACCCTTCGGGCAATACAGTTTCACGGGAGGCGAGCTGCACGGATCAATGTGCGGACGTCCTTGCCCATGATAGTGCGGGCGTCGTGCTCCCATTCGTCAACAATTGGGGCGTTCGCGTGTGCCATGATCGCGAGTTGTGCCTGCGTCACAGTCATGGCCTGAAGTAGGTTTCCGGTCCATTGCCGGGTCTGCCGTTCCAGACTGTCAATCTGCCCAACCCAGGTCACGTCCTCGGGGTCGAGGTTGTCGCTGCTGATGATCAGGAGGTCGATGTCGCTGTCAGCGGATGCCTCGCCGCGGGCAACTGAGCCGTAGATGGCCGCACTCAGCGGCCTGGGTGTCAGATCGCCTGCTGCGTTGACAAGTCTTGTTTCCGCCTCGGCTCGTGCCTGGACAGCCGCTTCGACGACTGGGGCTAGGACGTGCGCCCGGTTCATCTGGTATAGGTTGCCGCGGGCTGCGGGTATGGCTGTGACAACGCCATGGTCGACGAGACGCTCAAGGACGAGGACGAGGCCGTAGCGTGACCCTCTGCCGGCAATTCGTTGGATTTGGGTAGCAGAGAGCGCGGCCTCGGTGCCGGCGAGCACGGTCAAGGCTGCACTGTCGAGCCCGGGAGAGATTGTAGCGAGCGGAATCTGCAGATCCATGCAACTATTCTAGCGTAACGCTAGAATAGTTGCGTCATTGGGCTGGCCAGTTATCCCCCGAACTGGCCTGGCGGGAAGGGCGGCGGGTATAGGCAACTGAGCCAAATAGCATCCAAATCGTGCTTCTGAGACGGTGTGGCCATAGTTGGCGGGCTATCTGATACCTGAAACCATTGACAGATAGGACCACATCGTCGTCCGCCTCCCAAAACTCGACGACGTGGCCGAGTTGCCAGCGGCGTTTCGGCTGCAGGTGTCATCAGGCCTATCGGCGCGGTGGGGACGGTGTTATGCCAGCGGGGGGCTGTATGTGGACAGATAGTGCAGGGGGACGCCGCTGGTGCAGCGCACTGCGTGAGTGGTGCCGGCTTTGATGGTGATGGCGTCGCCGCTGGCCACTGGTTGCCAGTCGGTGCCGTCGAACACCTCACCGGTGCCGTCGATGAAGAAGAAGTGCTCATCGCTGGTTGGGTGGACGTGCTGCTCGATGATGTGGTCAGGCACGATGAACGCTTCCGACGTGGTTAGGCGGGTGGTCTCGGCGGCCGTGACGACGGGACGCAGGAACACGCCTTCGAACCGGGTGTGACGGGCGAAAGGTGCGCGTGGGATTGACATGGCGGGCTCCTTAGATCGGGTATATCCAAGTTAACTCCAGTTTCAGCGCCCCGTATCGGACAAAACTGACCTTGCGCAGCGTTGTTACGCATTGAACCGGTCTAGGACTCGGCGAGGCGGCTGTTGACCTGGTTGATCTGGGTGCGGTAGGAGTGCGTGAGGGCTAGCCAGATGATCTCGTCCCTACTTGCCGCAGGGTATTCCTGTCCAAACGCGCGATTTGAGCCTGTCCAAACACCCAATTCAGATCTGTCCAAACACGCAGTAGAGCGGCTGGGCCGCGTGCCTACCGTCGCCCCGACGGGGTTGCTGTGATCCCGCTGGCGTTGCTTGGGCCGTGAATGGGAGCGCCGTTGAGGTGGTGCGCATCGCGGTTGGAGTACTGACGAACGAATGATGGTGGCGGGTACCCGAAGCGGGGCTCGACCTACTCGGTGACGGCATTCCATAGGCGTATCGTGTCGTCCCAGCTGGCGCTGGCCAGGCGGGTACCGTCGGGTGACCAGGCCACTGATGTCACCGGGCGACTGTGGCCTTTCAGGGTGGTGATTTGGTGTGTGGCGAGATCCCACAGGCGCACCGTGCCGTCCCTGCTGCCGGCCGCTAGCCGGGTGCCGTCGGGTGACCAGGCCACCGAGATTACCGGACTGGTGTGGCCTTCAAGGGCGCGGATTTGGTGTCCGGATGCGACATCCCATAGGCACACCGTGCCGCCATTACTGCCGGTTACCAGGCGGGTGCCGTCAGGTGACCAAGCCACTGAGTTCCTCGAACCAGCGTGGTCTTCAAAGGTGCGGATTTGGTGTCCGGATGCGACATCCCACAAGCGCACCGTGTTGTCCCCACTTTCACTTGCCAGGTAGGTGCCGTCAGGTGACCAGGCCACCGAGAGCACCCAACCTGTGTGGCCTTCAAAGGTGCGGATTTGGTGTCCGGATGTCGCATCCCACAGGCGCACTGTGTTGTCTTCACTGCCGGAGGCTAGGCGGGTACTGTCAGGTGACCAGGCCACCGAGAGCACCCAACCTGTGTGGCCCTCAAGAGTGGTGATGTGGTGTCCGGAGGTGGCATTCCACAAGCGCACTGTGTCGTCCCAACTGGCGCTGGCTAGGCGGGTTCCGTCAGGCGACCAAGCGACCGAGGTTATCGGGCCGGTGTGGCCTCCAAGCCTGCCGGTCAGATGTCCAGATGCCACATCCCACAGACAGACCAAGCGGCCGTCGTTGCCAGTCAGGAGGGTGCCGTCGGGGGACCAGGCCACCGAGGCTACCCCATTATTGTGGGCTCTGAAAATGGCAATTTGACGGGCAAGTGCCGCATCCCACAGGCGGACGGTATGGTCCCCGCTGCTGCTGGCTAGGCGAGTACCGTGAGGTGACCAAGCCACCGACGTCACCGGGCTGTTGTGGCCTTTCAGGGTGGTGATTTGGCGTGCAGATGCCACATTCCACAAACGGACGGTGGCGTCCCCGCTGCCGCTGGCTAGGTGGACGCCGTCAGGTGACCAGGCCACCGAGTCCACGTCGCCGGTGTGGCCCCCAAGGGTGGCGGTTTGGTGTCCGGATGTTGCGTCCCACAGGCGCACTGTGCGGTCCCCACTGCCGGTTGCCAGGCGGGTGCCGTCAGGTGACCAAGCCACCGACTTCACCCAATCAGTGTGGCCCTCAAGTGTGGTGACTTGATGTCCAGATGCGGCGTCCCACAAGCGCACTGTGTGGTCGCCACTGCCGGTTGCTAGGCGGGTGCCGTCGGGTGACCAGGCGACCGATGTCACCGGGCTGGTGTGTCCTTTGAGGGCGGCCGTTTGGTGCCCGGATGCGACGTCCCACAAGCACACCGTGGTGTCCAAACTGCCGGTCGCCAGGCGGGTGCCGTCAGGTGACCAGGCGACCGACGTCACCGGACTGGTGTGGCCTTCAAGGGCGGTGATTTGGCGTCCTGATGCCACGTCCCACAGGCGCGTTGTGCGGTCGCCACTGCCGGTCGCCAGGCGGGTGCCGTCAGGTGACCAAGCCACCGATGTCACCGAACCAGTGTGGCCCTCAAGAGTGGCGGTTGGGCGTCCAGATGACGCATTCCATAGCCGCACTGTGGCGTCCCCGCTGGCGGTTGCCACGCAGGTACCGTCAGGTGACCAAGCCACCGAGTTCACGCTACCAGTGTGGCCAACCACCAACAGGGACGACGCTTTTTGGTCACTTGCCGCCGGTTGAGCTTCGGGGACGTGTTCACCTTCAGCGATGGTGCCAAGATGGCCGGGTTGTTCAGGAAGTAGGGAGTCAGCGGACATCGTCACTCCAATTCCTTCTCTCATACTGTTCCGCGGTTGTGTTGGTCGGCAGCAGGCCGGTTGGCCCATCTGCTGCCATCGGTTGCGTCCCACGATACAGTGTTAACGGTGGTCGGGACGGGCTGTGACGGCAGGTATCCGACCTTGACTTCGAGTTGTCCGCTGCTGGCCTGATACTTGTTCCCAGACCGGTAGTCCCGCCCTGAGTTGGCGGCAGCACCTGCCACCGCGTGGACTGTCTGCCAGATGTTTCTTTCGGTTCTCATGTTGCCTCCTTTACCTTGTTCTAACCACAATCATGGTCGTCAAACCGGGCGGGACGGTCTGCTGGGGGCAGACAGTTTTCGGCTGGTGACACAGCGTCAAAGGTGGTGGGCGTGGGCCATTGTGGTAGGTACTCGAAAACGGGACGCGACTTACGCGGTGGCGGCATTCCATAGGCGCACTGTGGCGTCCGCGCTGCCGGTGGCTAGGTGGGTGCCGTCGGGTGACCAGGCCACCGAGTTCACCGAATCAGTGTGGCCTTCGAGAGTGGCGGTTTGGTGTTCCGATGCCGCATCCCGCAAGAGCACGGTGCAGTCGTCACCGCTGCCGGTTGCTAGGCGGGTACCGTCCGGTGACCAAGCCACCGAGAACACCTTACCGGCGTGGCCCTCAAGGGTGGCGGTTTGGCGTTGGGATGCGACATCCCATAAGGCCACTGTGTGCCTGCTGCCGGTTGCTAGGTGGGTGCCGTCGGGTGACCAGGCGACCGAGTACACCCAGCTAGTATGGCCCACACGGGCGGTTTGGTGTCCAGATGCCACATCCCACAAGCGCACCGTGCAGTCGTCACTGCTGGTTGCCAGGTGGGTGCCGTCAGGCGACCAGGCCACCGAGTACACCCAACCAATGTGGCCTTCAAGAGTGGTGATTTGGTGTCCGGACGCGGCATCCCACAGGCGTACCGTGCGGTCAAAACTGCCGGTTGCTAGGCGGGTGCCGTCGGGTGACCAGGCCACCGAGTTCACCGACTTGGTGTGGCCTTCAAGGGTGGCGGTTTGGTGTCCGGATGTCGCGTCCCACAGGCGTACCGTGTCGTCCCAGCTGCCGGTTGCTAAGCGGGTGCCGTCGGGTGACCAGGCCACCGAGTTCACCTTATCAGTGTGGCCTTCAAGGGTGGCGATTTCGCGTTCAGCTGCCGCGTCCCATAGGCGCACGGTGCAGTCCCTGCTGCCGGTTGCCAGTCGGGTGCCGTCAGGTGACCAGGCCACCGACTCCACCGAATCAGTGTGACCGACCACCATCAGGGACGACGGTGCTACTTTTCGGTCACCGGGTGCTACCACAGCGCCGGGAAGGTCTCGCAAAGGTTCTGGCAGTTGTGCACAGTTGACGACCCACAAGCCGTCACTGGTTGCGTCTTGGAACTGGGCGTTCTCAAGGTTACATCCACGAATTGTGGTGCCAGGAAGAATGGCGCGGCTGAACTGCGCCGCTGTGCATTGCGAGTTCAAAATGAAGGAGAATGACAGATCGGCGTCGTCGAACACCGCCTCGTCAAGTTTGCAGCCGTCAAGGATACTATTGCGCATGGACGCCTTGGTGAAGTTGGCGCCACTTAGGTCGCAGCCCCAGGCGCTCTGGATTTTCAGGCCGTCCAGGTCGGCCCCTTCCAGTTGGATGCCGCGAAGGGACGGCACCGGGTCATGGTCTTTGCCCCTGGCAAGCTGGTTGAGGGTGTAGCGCAGAATCAGCGTGTTGGTCTGGGTGTCGGGTCTGGTAACCCAGCTTTGCAATGTGGCAAACACCTGTGGATCGGGACGCTCTGAGCCGGGGTCATTGGCCTCGGCGAGTAATTGGCCCAGCAAGGCAAACGTCTCGTCGCTTGGCACAGGCAGATGCCACTGCTCGGGTTTGTCTTCCCACAAAGCGGTGAACAGGAGTTGTTCAGGGGGCAGGGAGTCAGCGGACATCGTCAATCACTCCAATCTCTGATGTTCTGTGGTTGTGTTGGTTGGCAGTGGGGGTGGGGTTTTCCGCATCGCCGGTCGTTGCGATATGCGAGGAGCCGTTTGGGCTTGCCCATATGCAGTTGTGGGTTGCGTCCCACGATACAGCGTTGGCGCCTTTCGCGCTGCTGGCATGTCGCCTCCTTGACGCTTGTCTAGCATCAATCATGGACGTCAAACCCGGCGGGACGGTCTGCTGGGGGCAGACAGTTTTCGGCTGGCTTCAATCACCCCCGGGCATTGGGGCGTCGGTGGGTAGCGGGCCGCAGTACTCGGCGGGCAGGGTGTGAGGCGGGGTGGTGGCGTCACCAGGGACGGCGATAGCCAAGAAACGCCAAGCGTTGGGGCTAGCCCATATGCAGTTGTCGTTTGCATCCCAGGAGATAGCGTTGGTGGCGTCTGGGGTTGGCCAGGCTGGCAGACATTCGGACCGGGCCTCGAGGTGCCCAGTGATGGCGTCCCATAGTCGTATTGTGCCGTCACTGCTGGCGCTGGCTAGGCGGCCGTTAGGTGACCAGGCGACGGAGTTCACTGCCGTGGTGTGCCCGTGCAGGGTGTTGGTGAGGCGCCCGGTGGTTTCCCAAAGACGTATCGTGCTGTCACCGCTGCTGGCCAGGCGGGTGCCATCGGGTGACCAGGCGACCGATGTCACCCAGACTGTGGGTTCCGGGAAGGTGTTGGTGATGCGCCCGGTGGCGGCGTCCAGGCGGCGGCCGTCGGGTGACCAGGCGACCGACCCGACCCAGCCTGCGTGCCCAACTATTGTGAGGGACGGCGGCGACTCCGCTAGCGGGTCGGGTGCTTGGACGACGCCGGGAAGCAGCGTCAAAGATTCTGGGACGTGCATGCAGCCTATGACCCACAAGCCTTGGGTGTCGGCGGCGGTGAAGGTGGATTGGCTCAGATCAGTGCGTCGCACTGTCGCGCCGCGCAGGGACGCGTTGTCGAACCGTGTGCCGGCGCATTGGGAACTGAGAATGAAGCTGAAGGAAAGGTCGGTTCCGTCAAACACCGCATTTTCAAGGTTGCAGTTGTTGATGATGATGTTGCACATGGACGCCCCGGTGAAGTCGGCGCCAGTCAAATCGCAATCGTGAATCTGCAGGTCGTCAAGGTTCTGCCCGGCAAGGTTGATGCCGCGCAGTTGGGGGGCTTGGTGCTCGTCGCCAGCCAACTGTGTGAGTGCGTAACGCAGGATCATGTGGTTGGTGTTAGTGTCCGCGCCCGTGACCCACCGTTGCATCGTCGCGAGAGCTTGGAGGTCTTTGGTCTCGGTGAGTAGCTGGCCGAGGAAAGCGAAGGTCTCATCCGTTGGGACGGGTAGATGCCACTGGTCGGGTTTGTCGTCTTGCAGGGCAGTGAACAGGAGTTGAGCCAAGTGCTCAGGCTTGAGGTCGCCGGGCATTGGTCACCACCTCGATTCCATTAGCTTGGCACCCAGTTCTTGGCGGACCTGCCATAGAACAACTGGTCAAAATACTCCCTGTACTGATCCACGGCACTCTGGGCGGTCAGCAACACCCCTCGGAATTTCCCGCTCTCCAACACGGGAAGAACGACCATCACTTCCTTCTCGGTGAGCAAAAAGTTCGGGCTATTCTTCATTTTCACAACCTTGATCGTCTGCTTGGCGGACTGCGTGAGCCGGTCGGCGTGGTCAATGAGATCAGCCGACATGTAGGAAGGGTCGGTCACGATACGGCGGTAATAGACTTCTTTTGTGGCCAAGGCGCTCTCAATATGGTCCAGCAGAGGCTTCTTGGTGCGTGTTCCGGCGGCCATGATGAAGTCTGAAGCGTCATCACACATACGGATCATCTCATGCACAACCGTCTCGCTGTCTGAGAAGTAGCGGGACTCTTCGCTGAGCCTTCGCTCGATCCTCCAAAGCCTGATCAGGATGGCGAAGCAGATGATGGGCAGCAAGCCAAGGATAAGGAGCACGCTCCTCTTCACGCCCAGATCCACACCGAAGAAGCTGGCGACAGCAATCACCACACAGCACAGGAGGCAAACCCAAGTGACCACTGACTCAGCAATCTCGTAGCGGGTTCCAGCGACGAACCTTCGTAGCATGTTCACTTCGCCTCCACTCCGCGTAGCAACCGTAAGCGACCGATCACGAGCATTCTTGAACTCCAATTCTAACGAGACGCATCCTGGTGTCCTGACAATGCAACTACCAACGCGGGCAAAGCACAATCGCCTTTGGCGTTCGAATTGATCCATCCAGCTCCGATGAGTCTGTGGCGTACTTTGAGATGGATGACGTAAACTTACCCTCCCCTGGTCTTTAGGGGTACGTCATTTGTGACGTACGTTTTGCGCGACGTGCTTTTGCCAATGCCCATCCCGACTCATGTTTTTCTGCCAAACGATACCGATCTATTCTTCAGCGACGGATCCTGCAGCAGAGTCAGTATCTGGGCCACATGGCACAATGGACGCATGCAGGTGGCAGTGTTCAATGGCACTCCGGTGATCGCCATGGACATGTCCAGCAATGAGTTCAAGGCGGTCAAGGCTGCATCCCGCGGCAACCCGGAATGCCTGCAGTTCCGTGACGGCAGCAGAGCAGTACCGCGTAGCGGCGCGTCTGTGGGTGCGCACTTCGCGCACATGCCGGGTCACATTGGGGAGACGGAACCTGAGACTTCCCATCACATTTTCGCTAAGAGGGTCGTGGGGGATGTTGCCCAGAAGCGCGGGTGGACGGCTGAGATCGAGGCTCGTCACCCCGACGGACTGTGGCAGGCGGATGTGCTCGTGACTGGCCATGGGATGCAGATCGCCTTTGAGGTCCAGTGGACGCCCCAGACGTTGGACGAGTATCAGCGTCGCACCGTGCGTTACCGTAGAAGCGGTATCGAAACTGTATGGCTCGCAAGGTACGCGGCCAGAACGTGGGTTGACATTGAGACTGGCGTTCAAGCCTTGCCATTTCGCCAGGACGCTATCAGTGACGGCACCAGCGGCTTTCCCCTTGACCGCACCATCGACCGGTGTTTGGAGTACATGGAGACCCGTGTTGACATTCCCGACCAGGCCTCTGTTATCGGGAAAGCCCACTGCTACAAGCCTAAATGCGGAGCCGTGTTCTACTTCCATCCCAGAGGCGTCAGGTGGGGTGACAAAGTCCCGTGGTCGGACGAAGAACTGTGCGTGCTCGGCGAGAGGTGGTGCGCGCCGTTGAGAACTACCTATTCGCACACAGTTGGTGCCTCGTATCCCATGTGGCTCTGCCCGGCCTGCGGAGCCAAACAGGGAGATTACTACCTTCATCCCGAAACCACCCGCGTACTGGTTGACGGGCGCCTCGTGCGGGATACAAGGGGCCTGTCGTTGTGGCAGGTCCTCCGGGGAGATTCGGCGAGAGTATCCACAGGCACAGGCGCCGTTGGGGACGTGGGGCGCGGGCCAGGTCTGTCAACCTCGGACGTTGTACGAATCCTGACCGGCGGTTACCGAGGGTTCTGAAGCCCGCACGCGCAGCCGGGCAACGCCGGTAAGCGGAACGAGTCTGTACCAGCAACTCGGCACGCCAACCGCTACGACGCACCAGGGGTCGTTTGATGATAATCCACGGCCCGGAGCCTACTGGCCGGGGCTAAAAAAAAGCTTCTCTCAGCCAACTTCTTCAGACGAGCTTTCTCCAGCTCCGCCTTGGCCAACAGATGCTTCAACATAACACTCTATTTCTCCGACCACTTCAGCTTCTTGGCCTCCCCGGCCTTCATGCCCAACCTGCAGTTTCCGCGACCGGTAGTAGGTCGCGTCCGGCACCTGCAGGTCGCGGTAGGCGTCAGCTACCGTGCCACCACCGACCAGATAGGCATTCGCCCTGCCCAACAACATCACGATCTGCCCAGACAAATGACGCTGAGCCTTCCTTCCAGGCATGGCGCCCATTCTTCCGCCAACCAAAGCCGGCATCAAGACGACTCTCACAACACCTGGACCTAACAATGGGTTATGCTACCGCCTAAGATTATGCTAATAGACACGATCGCCTCAAGCTCTCGCGGAAAAGTCGGCGAAGGATCGTTTCAATTGAACGGAGTTTCCGATGCTGCAGATTGTGGCGAACGTGGCAACTGTCATCGGCCTCGGCGTCACTATCGCTTCGGCCTACTTGGGTTTCCGCGCCACCCGATCGCCACGACGTGCGCTGAATGTTATGGTCAATACCCTCAAGGAGAGCGATGCAAATAGGTGTTCGGTTACTTTTCAGAGTTGTGGGTCGTCTGACATTGCTCCGGAAAGGTTCGTCGGTGGCAAGCCTGTCGTCGTGTCACTCGGAGTCAAGGCCGAAAAGGTCGCAAGTTGCATTTCTTTCCCAGAAAGAGGCGCTAATCACCAGATCGTCGTCGATGACGAAGGCCGAATCATACTCAACCCATGTCTGCTGAAAGTGGGTGAGTCCATAGTGGCGAACCTTGAGACAGATGGCGCCGTGACACCCAACGCCGTTCAGATCAAGGATGCATTGAAGGATACGAAGATTGTGCAACGAGCGCCTGGGTTGACCAGGAGACGGTACGTCTTGGTTGTCGTGGGAATCGTTGTTGGCATTCTGGTGGCCACGCTGGCACTCGCGTGGAACCTCGGATACATCGGCGAGCATTTTTGGATCACACCCGATCCCGCAAGGCAGGGGGCGCCCGTCCAGGTGTGTGGTACCGGCATTAAACCGTACGCGACAGTATCAGCTTCTTTGGATGTGTATCCCGCATACGAACAATTCGCGAACGGTCAAGCAGATGACAAGGGAAGATTCTGTATGAATGGTGCAATTCCAGAATCTGTCAGTCCAGGCAACTACTCCGTTGAGATCAACGTGAGTGAACTCGTGGGGTCATCTAAGAATAGGTGGCTATCTCTGGCGATCGTGCCTTAGGGCTTGGGTGGCAGCTTTGGTCTGGACAAGCATTTTGGCACTGCCTGGTCGTAGGTGTTATTGGCTCGAAGATTGTCGACTACCGATTCTAGTCGCATCCGGTACCTCTGTGTCTAGTCAGATGACTTCAGACGTTTCATCTATCGCAGCGTCACACCGAAGTGGCGTGCGCACAACTGCGGCGCTCGAAGTTTCTCCATTGAAACGCTATGCTTTTCCGCGGCGTCGGAATAGTGGCACCCAGGGCCTACCATCAACGGTCCCATCACGCCATAGGGCAGTCAGGCATGAGGTAGGCGTATTGTAAGTTGATGTGATCAACAGTCCTCTGTTTCCATACCCGAGAGCCCGCTGTTCCTCTTGGTTCGCAAGCTGCAAGCCAATCCGCTGGCATTCTGCCTCGAAGCGCGGGGCCCCGGTGCCCAGCACGCTCATTATGGTGGGAACACGATCAAGAGCTTTCCACACGTAAACCTCTCCATGTAGTTCAAGTTCTTTCATTCTGCTGTTGACAGTCTCCACCCCTTCGGGAAATGCCGTAACAGTAACAATGCTTAATGGCCTGCATTTCAAGGCTTCGCGATACTGTTTGTTCAAGGGCATCTCGCGGCTCACACCCTGCGTTTGTTTCGGAGTAACACCTAGTAATTCCGAAAGAGACTCATCCACTGTAGTACCATGCTGGATGATATCATCCACAAGAATGATCGGGCGCTCTGTGGCCAATGCGCTTGAAAGCGACATTACCTCCAGTGATGGATAGTATTGCTGGACATCGCCTACCCAGTAGGACGCAACAGAAGCACCGTCTTTCGGTGATCCAAGGGGTACCAACGCCGCATGGCCAAATTGTGTGCTGCCAACGGGTGTCTCCATGAACCCGCCTATGGCGTCAATGAACGACCGCCTATCGATAACTTCCATGTTTTCAACGACTTTGGCTGCTGGCATAATCAAGTTGCTGGGAAACTGCAGGGCCCACTGCCGAATCGCCTCGGGACGAATCGTGGATTGGTGATCATGCGAGGATTCAGGCGCAATTGGCCCAACATATGCAGAGAGGGTCTTTGCCCCCCTGTCACAAGTCAAGGCAAATGCGACCGTCTTGGCTTCTTCAGGAACTGGTCCCAGGACTTTCGGCTTGTCCAGGAAATAGCCGTTTTGGTCAAGAATGGCCCTGAGACCGTCAACCCCAGTTGTGCAAACGCGGGCAAATTCGGTCATGTCCTTCGGAACGGAGATCGCATAGTTCTTCCAAACCACAACCTCTGTAGCAATGCGCACGACGTCAACAAACTCCCGGGGACAGAAGACAAACCCTACTTGGGGATTGTTATAGGCATCTGTCCACGCACGGGTGGCTGGCGAAACCTGCTTTAGTGGAACCAACCCGACTTGGCCGGGGCGGGAAAGATACCCGGCCAACACGTCGTCCGACTCATCGTGGGTCGACTCCGATGATGGTGTACTGAGCCAGATGTACGGCGTAACGGCGTTGCCTGGAATGGGTTGGAGTCGATGAGTCTGACCAGCAATCGCCAGTATGTTCGCGCACTCATCGGCAATTTGTGAAGCCAGTGCTTTTCGTTTGCTTCCGTTACTTAGATGCCGCATCAGTTGAGCAATCTGGCTTGCGGCAAGGGCGTCATTGCGGTACGGCTCCCCCACCATGTTGCTGGAGAAAGCAAATGCCCTCATAAACAAGTCCCGATTGCGTAACCGCTGAGAAATGTCTGCTGCCACATCTACAGCAACTCTAACGGAATCTGTGTCCAGAGGTGAGTAGCGATCAGACAGCCCTTCGGGTGTTAGCCGCAAAAGTTCGTCATCATGAATCTCCAAACATGTTTCGAACGCCGATTTGAGAGAAACCTTGCGTAGTTGGCTGATTAGTGCCGCTATCATCGCCTCGATTGCGCGTACTTTGTGATGCTTGTATACCTTGTCGTGCATTAGGGCCCGGTCGAGTGCGACCTCATGCAGGGCGTTCGCTCCAGACGGGTCAAGCGCGACGATTGTGTGAGGCCCGCTGCCGGTTGTTACTTGTTCTTGTATGGCTTCTGGCAGTTGATCATCGCTCAGGGTGACGGGGCGGATTTTCTGAACTAACCGGGTGAAATCAACCACGGAAGGTAGTCCGCACATTCTGGCGTCTCTGCTCATATAGTCGATCTTGTCGCAGTCAAACGGGCCGGAGATGAGCTCATGAATCAAGGGAAGTCTTGCGTCAGAAGTAACGCCGAGGATAGTATTGGCAATTCTGGACGGTGCGTCCCGAAGTTCCCCCAAGCCTGCTGCCTTTCGGGCGAGCGCAATGAGTTTCCTGCATGCTGGAGACAAGACCATGTAATACGCAGCGATCTCGGACAATTGTGGGGCTACAGTCTTTTCAGGATGTTTTTCTTGGAACTCTCGAACAAGGTCGCGGTACTCCCGGGTGTACTTAAGGTAGTTTTCACTGACATGGGACATCACGGAATGACCAATATCGTGGCAGAGCGCTGCGATTCGCAAAACGGGTAGCCATTGGCCGTCAGAGATCTCGCGATCCCGGAACAACCTGTCAACGCGATCATCTCCCTGAGAAGACATGTGTTGATGTGCAAGAATGGAGTCAACCATACGCTGAACCTGACAGCATGTTCCAATGCTGTGCTCAAAACGAGTGTGGGTTGCTCCCGGGTACACATAATGAACAACTCCCAGCTGCCTGATCATGCGGAGACGCTGAAGGAGTGGACTGTCGAGTATTACGACCTCCGCGCCGTCAAGCCTTATTGTTCCCCATACAGGGTCATTGACTTCTTTGGGGTAATATGTTTGATTCTCGGTTTGGCGTGCCTCAACGGTAGCAAGATAATCGTTCAGTAGCGTTTGGGTGAACTCGTTTATGCTTTGGACATAAGTACCCAGCGCATCCGCGAGGGGCAACTCGTCCTCTTTGATTCGGGTGTCCATGCTTCACAACGATGCTGCGTCTCGAAAGGATCGGGCAACACCAATGTAGAGGTCCGCGCTACCGTCAACGGTATCCAAAATGAGCCCGGCATCTTCTCCGGTGAACTTGAGGCGAATGTCCACAAAACCGGGGTTATCAAAACTGACGAGTCCAGACTGGCTGGCGCGTGTGAGAGCATCACGGAAGTCGGGTGAGTCATCGTAAAATGCTCGTTTCTGGATTCGAAAGTCGGGCGACAAGCCCTCTCCCTGGCATCGTGCTGCAAAGTCACGGAATGCTCGAATGGCGGCATCGTAAAACTTCGCGCCCTCCATGTAAAGGGTCCTAACGCCGAGTTTGCCAAGTCCACCAAGCAGGCCGGCGGTGAAATCGTCGATAGTTACATCCGTCATGGCTGAATCTGCGCTCATAGAGAATCATTCCTCATGGTTGTGACCATAGCCTACTGTTCCGCAAAGTAAGCAATCGGGTTCTGGACCTGACCCATGCAGTGGCCAGTCCGGCGGGTCTCCGACGAGACAAACATACCATCGTCAACGGACGAGCAACGCACCTGGTCCACTACGCCACTGCTGACCCATCTGGCCATCATGATAATAACAGTACTGAGTTGGACCGGGGCGCGTGATGGCGACACGCTGGTTGTGCTCTTCTGGGAAAAACGACTTTGTCAGTCGTACTCGTCGCCTTGCTGGTCGGTGCCTGTTACCGTCAGGCCGAGCCACGGATCTACCTGCTCGTAACGAAACTCGAACCATTCAAGTGCAAGCGTTGCGGCGCGGCCACGTCACAGTACGAGCCCATGGACATCAGATATGTCCAACGTCAATATGTGCATGACAACTTGTTCAACGAAACATGGAACGCCGGGGAGAAGCTCATCAGCCAGGACGATGTTCCGGTGTTCCTTTGCCAGAAGTGCCTGCAGGCATACGTCAACGACAAGAACCGCAACAGCTTCTTCACTCGGCGGGGGCAGATACCGTTGATACTTTTCTTTGCGGCCGTTGCCGGCCTGCTCGGTGCCACCCTCCTTAATCTGTTGGACGTTCGGATTGCCCGATGGGTGATGGTAGCTGCCTTCGCAGCAGTGGCGGTGTTCGTGTTCATTCGGGCGCCAGGGGAGGCCGGGGGCAAAAGCCGTGCGGTGACGAAGTCGGAGATCATCGAGGAGGCGTCAAACAAGACGGTCGAGGTCGGCAAGATGTGGCTGGTGGCCCTTGTGCTGCTTGGCATCGGCGTGGGTCTGATCTTTGTATCCGTCGACTGGGTTAAGTACGCAGCGTCGCTACTACTGGCTTTTGCCGTGGTTGGGCTGGGTCAATCGATCTATGAGGCAATTCGCGGGCACCGCGACTCGCCACTGAAACCCGATGACTTCAAGAAAGCAGTCAAGTACTACTTCGCCGAGGACGACGATATCGAGTTGCTGGACAAGCGCTGGTGACACGCCTGAGGTAGGAATCGCCATTTAGCCTCGTCTTTTCATGCAGGCTGGTGTAGTCCCAAGGGGGTCACTACAATGTAAATATGGATGATCTGCAGTTTGAGTGGCTTTTCTGAAAACGGTGAGAAACATGGACGATGACATGAGGGCAGAATATGACTTCGCGGGAGCACGCCCGAACCCATACAGCCAGCGACTGAAGAAGCAGGTGACTATCCGTCTGGACGTGGACACGGTCAGCTATTTCAAGGCTCTGGCTTCGCGTACTGGCATTCCCTACCAGAGTTTGATCAACCTCTATCTGGCTGACTGCGCTACTAGCGAGCGCAGGTTGTCCCTGGCGTGGGCCTGAACCGGAAAAGAGACTCGGAAATGACGGACGTGACGATTGTGATGACTGGGGCGACGGCGGGCCTGGGCCGGGCTGCTGTGCCACTGCTGGCCGGCCGAGGTGTGCGGCTGGTGCTGCTGGCACGAAACCAGCACAAGGCTGCTGACATCGCAGCCGACGCCCGCCAGGCCGGCGCCGCGCAGGTCGATGTGATCGAGTGCGACTTGAGCTTGGCGTCGTCCGTCCGTCAAGCCGCCGCGGAGCTCAGCGGCGTCACCGTGGACGTCATCGTCCATGACGCGGCAGTCGTCACCCCCACAAGGACGGTGACCGCCGAGGGCAGCGAGACAATGCTGGCGACCAACTATCTGGGGCCATGCCTGCTGACGCGGCTGATGCTGGCGGGGCGCCCCGCGGAGTCGCCCCTCCGGCTGATCAGTGTTGGCGGGCCACTCAACGCGAAACCCGATCTGGACGACCTGGACTCCGAACAGTCATTCGCATTCATGCCGGCGTTCGAACGATCGAAAACGGCACTCAACCTGTTCACCGCCGCCGTGCCGCGCCACGCTGGTAACGTCACGGCGGTGGTCTACTCGCCCGGCCTAATGAAGACGGGCTTGAGCGCGACTGTGGCCCGGGGCATGGGACGCATCGCCAAATCCGTTAGTGGGCTCGTTCTGGCCAACCCCGCGGAACCCGCCAAAGGCCTCGCTAACCTGGTGTTTGCCGACCTAACAGACACGCCACCCGGCACATTGTTCGACCGTCACGGCAAACCGTCACCCATCCCACTTCAGGACGATGTTGCCCTGCAAGACGCACTGTGGCAGTTGACCAGTCGGCGTCTGGGGTTGGACGGGTGAACATGGGCGCAGGAGGACGTAGGAAGAGGGGTCGGGCAGATCCTGCGACTTCGCGCAGGATGACGTAGGAAGAGGGTCCGGGAGATCCTGCGACTACGCGCAGGATGACGTAGGAAGAAGGACGCAGGACGACGCAGGAAGAGGGGCGCAGGAGGACGTAGGAAGAGGGGTCGGGAGATCCTGCGACTACGCGCAGGATGACGTAGGAAGAAGGACGCAGGACGACGCAGGAAGAGGGGCGCAGGAGGACGTAAGAAGAGGGGCCGGGCAGATCCTGCGACTTCGCGCAGGATGACGTAGTCCGAAAATTGTCTAAAACCCGTTGTCAACCGCCGTTAGCTAGTGGCATAATGAAGACATCCATGACCAACGGAGGTACTATGGCGCATCACAAGAAATTAACACTTTTGCATTCCAATGATCTCCACGGAGATTTCATGGCGCAAGAGGTCGACAAGGAACTGGTCGGCGGTATCTCAATGCTGTCCGGCTACGTCGCAAAAGTACGTTCAGAGGAGAAGAACGTTCTTTATTGCATCGCTGGTGACATGCTACAAGGCTCGATCATCGACACCGAGTTCCGCGGCATTTCAACCATCGAAATCATGAACATGCTGGCCCCTGACGTAGTCACCGTCGGCAACCACGAGGTTGATTACGGGCTGGCGCACCTGCTGTTTTTGGAGCGCTGCGCCAAGTTCCCCATCGTCAACGCAAACCTGTATATCAAGAACCCGTTCACGCGTCTTTTCACGCCCCAGAAGATTTTCAAAATCGACGGCATGAACATCATGTTCATCGGCGTCACCACACAGGACATCATCAGCGGCATCCAGGAGGACGTTCTGGGTAGCTTCGTCAGCCTTGAGGAGGCCGCCCAAGAAGTCGGGCATATCTGTAACGCCTATCAACACGTGGATATCGACTTCACCGTCCTATTGACGCATATCGGCTTCGAAGAGGACCAGCAACTGGCGGCCATGCTCGACCCGGAATGGGGCGTGGACGTGATAATCGGCGGGCATTCGCACACCCTTATGGATCACCCCACAATCGTCAATGGAATCCCGATTGTGCAGGCTGGCAAAGGCACCGAACAGATCGGACGATTCGATCTGCTGATAAACACCGACACGAACACCTTCGACGAATTCAAATGGCAATGCCTGCCCATCGAAGAGCACACCTGCCCCCGCGACTTGGAGATGGAAAAGACCATCAACGAGTTCAAACAGGAAACCGACCAGAAGTACAATCGCGTGCTCTGCCGGTTCAAACACCGGCTCACCCACCCCAGCCGTTACGAAGAAACCGAACTCGGCAACCTGATCGCCGACATCATCGCCAGCGCCACAGGCGTCGACCTCGTGATGCTAGGTTCCGGGTCAGTTCGCAAGACGTCCATTTCGACTCTGCTGAAAATGCGGGAGTTCATCGAGCTGTTCCCATATGACGACAAACTGCGGCAGCTTCACGTTACCGGTGCGCAGCTTCGGCGAATGCTCGCGTTTGTCTTCCGCGACGAGATGTTTGACTGCGACCACACCGAGTTCTACCAATACTCAAAAGGCATGCACATCGTCTTCGACCGGGCCAAGAAGGAGTTCGTGACGCTGGAACTGAACGGCGAGCCAATCGAGGACGACCGGCTTTACAGAGTCGGCCTGCAAGAGTTCCACTTCCTGAACTTCGAGAAGTTCTTCAATGTGCCAATCGAAGAGGTTCTGGCCAACGGCGACGCCCAAGTGATATGCAGCTCAATCCAGGACATCCTCATAGAGCACCTGTCGACAGCCAGCCTGCTGGACGCCCAAGTAGAAGGACGCATCGAGATACTGAACAGGTAGGTCCAATATCTGGTTTGAGCTACAGCGTCATTTGGCATGATCCTGCGTACTGCGACTGCGCGCAGCATGACAAACTGCGTTTCGCGCAGGATGACAGGTTAGGTTGTGGGCAAGATGACGGGGTTGGGTTGTGCTGAACATGACTGTGGCGGCCCGGAAACCCGGACCGCCACAGTATCGATTGGCTCGGAGGCTAGGTTGTGACGCTTGCCGCCGAGAAATAGATGTTGCCCAACACGTCACGGTAGACGCCTTGGATGTTGGGGGAGACCAACATCATGTTGGCGCGATAAAACACCGTCAGCATCGGGTATTCGGCTGAGGCAATCGCGTCGGCCTGTTGCATGACAGCCAGGGCCTTTGCCGGGTCGGTTTCGGTCTGAGCCTGCTTGACCAACGAGTCGTACTGCGGGTTCGAGTAGCCGACGTTGTTGTTCACGTCGCCGGTGACCAGAAGTTGCATGAAGGTCATTGGGTGGAAGTAGTCGGCACCCCAGCCCATGGCTGCGACATCGTAATTGCCGGCCTGAATATCGGCGTAATACACTGCCCAGTCCTCATTCGAAATCTGCACCTTGATGCCCAGATTCTGCTCAAGCTGTGCCGCGATAGCCTCCGTCATCAGCTTGGCTGTGTCGTCCGTGTAGTACGACAGTTGCAGCGTCGGGAAACCAGCCCCGCCCGGGTAGCCGGCGTCAGCCAGCGCCTGCTTGGCCGCATCAGCATTCGCGGACGGGCCGAGATCGAAGGTCGACCGTCCATCGGCGAAATCTTTGCCGTCCACCGAATAGCCCGGCGGAATCAGCGAATAGGCCGGCGTGCCGCCGTTCTGCAGGACGTCATTGATCAGGGAATTGCGATCAATCGCCAGATTGAGAGCCTTACGCACAAGCGGATTGTCGTACGGCGCCTTCTTGTTGTTGATGTCGAAGAACGTGGTGGCGTAGGCCCCCGTCACAACCAAGCCCTGGTCACCCGTCTTGAGGGACGCAATGGAGCTCGGCGGCACCGTGTAGGAGCCCTGCACCTCGTTGTTCTTGTACGCGGTGAGCGCGGTCGACTGGTCGGGGATCAGCTTCAGCGTCAAACTGTCGAGCTTGACGTTGGCGGCATCCCAATAATTGGGGTTCTTCGCCATAACCCACGAGTCATTCAACTTGATGTCCGTCATCATGAACGGGCCATTGGTGATATAGCTCGACGCGCTATTCGTCCACTGGTCGCCATTGGCATCGATGGTGGCTTTTTGAACAGGATCCCAAGCCCACATGCCGAGAATGTCGATGAAGAACGGGGTCGGCGCCAAAAGCGTTATCACCAAAGTGGAGTCGTCGGTGGCCTTGATGCCAAGGCCGGCGGTTGCGGTCGGATCGTCATACAACTCCTGCGCGCCAACCACATAGTCGGTGTAAAGGTTGACATACTGGGCGGCCGTGCTGGGTGTGAGGATCCGCTGGGCCGTGTACACCCAGTCATTTGCAGTCAGTGGGCTGCCGTCGCTCCACTTCAACCCCGGACGAAGGTGGAACGTGTACGTCAGGCCGTCGGTGCTGATATCCCAACTCGCGGCCTGGCCGGGTATTAGCGAACCGTCCGTGCGCGAATAGGTGACCAAACCTTCAAAAGCCTGGTCGATAATCGGCATGGCGAAACTGTTATTCGTGACAGTCGGGTCAATGCCGTCAGGCTGGTTTTGCAGGGCAAAAGTCATCGCCTGCGTCACCCCCGGGGCCGTCGACGAATCCGTACCGGACGGGCTGCTCGTCGGCGAAGAGCAGGCGCTTACCGCCAGCATTACCGCCAGCAGCGGTGTGATGACAAGCATGGGTTTTATTTTCATTGTTTTCCTTCCTGGTTGTTTTCACTTAAAAAGGTGGCAGCTAACTGTGCGGCCGTCCCCGACGTCCACCGGATTCGGTGCGACATCGGAACAAATAGGCATCACCGCCGGGCAGCGTGTGCGGAACCGGCAACCCGATGGTGGGTGGATGGGGCTTGGGATTTCGCCCTCGATGGCCGGCGGACGCGACAGCAAATCGGCGGACGGGTCGGGCCTGGGAGCCGAGGCCAAAAGCCCCTTTGTGTACGGGTGAAGAGGGTCGGAATACACCATTCTTGTTGGCCCTGACTCCACAATTTGCCCAAGATACATGACGGCGACACTGTCGGCGACGTGCCAGACCATTGAAAGGTCGTGGGCGATGAACATGTAGGTCAGGCCCAGTTCGTCTTGCAGGTCACGCAAAAGATTGACGATCTGAGCCTGAATCGAAACGTCCAGGGCTGAGATCGGCTCGTCACACAAAACCAATTTGGGACGGATGACCAGAGCCCGGGCAATGCCGATTCGCTGACGCTGGCCGCCGGAGAACTCGTGCGGGTATCGGGTTAGATACTCCCGGCCCAGCCCCACCGCCGTCAGGGCGTCGACAATCAGGTCGGTGGCCTCAGCCGGGGCAAGGTCTGGACGGTGGACGCGCAACGGCTCGGCAATTATGTCGCGAACCGTCATGCGCGCATTCAACGACGCATAGGGGTCCTGGAATACCATTTGTATATTGCGTCTAAGAGGACGAAGTTGTCGCGCGCCGAGGTGGCTGATGTCGGTGCCCTCGAGCAAAATGCGTCCGTCCGTCGGCTCGTAAAGGCGGATGATGGTGCGGGCACAAGTCGATTTGCCGCAACCCGATTCGCCCACCAGGGCGAAAGTTTCCCCGGGCGCAACAGAGAATGTGACGCCATCGAGCGCCCGCACCGGGTGGCCGCGAACCCCGGACCGGAAGTGCTTCGTCAAGTTTTCGACTTCAAGAATGGCGGGCTTGTCGCTCATAGCGGCTTCACCCCCTGACGCAGTGCGCCGTCCGCCTCGCCGAAGGGGGAGTCGCTGGCGGGCGCTTCCGGGTCGAGCAGCCAGCAGAGGCTGCGGTGCCCAGGCCCGGCGCTGTAATAACCAGGCAGGCGCTGCTCGCAGCGCACACGGGCATAGGGGCAGCGCGGGGCAAACGGGCAGCCGTCCCCCGGGGCGGTCATGTCGGGCGGGCTGCCCGGTATCGAAACCAGCCGATCGGCTGAGGTTTGCAATGCAGGCAGCGCGCCAAGCAGGCCAATTGTGTACGGGTGCAGGGGGCGCGAGAACAGATCGGCGACCGGCGACTCTTCCATGATCAGGCCGCCATACATGACAATCACCCGCGAACACAGCCC
>WQYR01000012.1 GCA_009781145.1 Propionibacteriaceae bacterium
CACCGCACAATCAATGATGGCCGAGCGGGGCATCAACCCGCAGCGGCTCAAGATGGCGGCCGTCTGCTCGGTGTGTGCCGAGCCTTTCGCCAACTACATGCGTGAGTTCGCCGGCGTCTTGTCAGCGCTGCCCGCATAGGCAACATCCCCACAACACAAGAAAAGAGACCAAAAATGTCAAAGAAGACGATCATAGTTTTTTCCGGTGAATACGACAGGCTTATCGCCGCGTTCACCATCGCCAACGGGGCGTTGGCCATGGACGACGAGGTGACGATGTTCTTCACCTTCTGGGGGCTGAGCGCCTTGCGCAAGCCAGGCAAGGCCGATGTGAAGAAGAGCTTCTTGCAGAAGATGTTCTCAGGAATGCTGCCGCACCGGGCTGAGACGACGCCCATCTCCAACTTCAACTTCGGTGGCATGGGGCGCGCCCTGATGAAGAAAGTGATGAAGCAGGGCAACATCATGTCCGTCACCGACCTGATGGCGTCTGCCCGAGAGCAGGGCGTCAAGATAATCGCCTGCACCATGTCAATGGACGTGCTGGGTATCGGTAAGGACGAGCTGATAGACGGCATCGAATATGCTGGCGTCGCCACTTACCTGGCCGAGGCTGACGAGGCCAACGTCAACCTGTTCATCTAGGGGCCCACCATGATCGATACTGACGTGGAATGCGCGCCAGGCCAACTGGTTGAAAGTACCGGCGGCGATGCCGACAACACCCACTACGACGTCCTGGTCGTGGGCTCTGGCATCGGCGGCATGGAGTCGTCGATCAAGCTGGCCGACATGGGCTACAAGGTGCTGCTGGTCGAAAAGGAGGCCAGTGTCGGCGGTCGCATGATTCTGCTGTCGAAGGTGTTTCCGACACTTGACTGCGCCTCGTGCATCTCTGGCCCGAAGATGTCGTCGACCATCAACCACCCGAACATCACGACGATGACGTTGAGTGAGGTGGCGGGTATCGAGCGGGACGGGGACGGCTTCATCGCCACGGTGGATCAAAAGCCGAAGTTCGTCGATTGGGCGGCCTGCACGGGCTGTGACGTCTGCCAGAAGGTTTGCACCGTCGCCGTCCCAGACCAGTTCAATGCCGATCTGGCCGCGCGACGGGCCGCCTACATCGCCTTTCCCCAGGCCGTTCCGAAGAAGGCCGTGCTTGAGCGGGCGGGCACGTCGCCATGCATTGGTGCTTGTCCAGCAGGCATCAAGGCGCACGGCTACGTGTCGCTGGTGCGGGCCGGAAAGGACGAAGAGGCCTTCCAACTGGTGTTGGACGCCACCCCGCTGGTGGGCACTTTGGGGCGGGCTTGCTACGCCCCATGCGAGGCGGATTGCACCCGCGCCAAGCTGGAGGGTCCGATCCCTATCCGTTTGCTCAAGCGCTATGCTGCCGACCAGCACTACGCGACGGTCGGCAGCCCGGACGGGCCGGTGGTGCGGGTCTCGCCGCCCAACGGCAAGAAGATTGCCGTGGTCGGTTCCGGCCCAGCAGGTTTGACCGCCGCCTGGCAACTGGCCCGCCGCGGCTATGCCGTCACAATCTTGGAAAAGCGCGACAAGCCGGGCGGCTATCTGCGCTACGCCATTCCGTCCTACCGGCTGCCGAACGAGGTGGTTGACGCCGACATCGCCAACCTGACTTCCCTCGGTGTCGAAATCGTCTGCAACACCGCCGTGGACGATCCTGCTGGCCTGACCGGCCAAGGCTATGACGCCGTTATCGTCGCTACCGGCACTCAGAAGGCCACATTGATGGATGTGCCCGGTGAGGACGCCGACGGTTCGATGGTGGGGCTGGATCTGTTGGCCCAGGTGGCGGGCGGCAATGCCCCGGACTTCACGGGGCGCCGCGTCGTCGTGGTGGGTGGTGGCAATGTGGCGATGGATGTGGCCAGGGTGTCAAGGCGTCTGGGCGCCGCCGAGGTGAAGGTGGCTTATCGGCGCACCAAGGACGAGATGCCGGCCCACCAGGTCGAAGCGGCGGACGCTGCCGCTGAGGGCGTCGCGTTCGAATTCTTGGTGGCGCCAGCGGGAGTTGTGGCTCAAGACGGCCACGTGGTCGGGCTGCGCGTCCAGACGATGCAATTGGGCGAACCGGACGCCTCGGGGCGCCGCAGCCCCCAACCGGTGCCGGGCGCACAGCACGTCATCGATGCCGATCTGGTTATCTCGGCGGTTGGTTTGGCTGTCGACCCTGCGCCGTTCGCGGGCTTGGCTGATAACCGGGGACGCATCAGTGTCGACCCGAAGACGCTACAGACATCCATCCCGCACCTGTTTGCAGCCGGCGATGTGACCGTCGGTGCGACCGACATCACCCAGGCCGTCGGCTCGGGACGCCGCGCCGCCCACATGGTGCACCGGTGGCTGAAGGGCCAAAGTCTAGACGGATTCACAGCGCTGGACGACCGGCTGGAGACGATTTCGTCGGATGCCGTGCTGGCTCGCCAGAAGGCCTTCGGCCACCGCCTGCCCATCCGTGGCGAGGTGACGCTGGCCTCACAGCCGTCGGACTTCACCGAGGTCGAGGCGCCGCTGACACCCCAGGACGCCAAGGCCGGCGCCGGGTCCTGCCTGGACTGCGGGGTCTGCTCGGAATGCCAGGAGTGCTTCAACAATTGCCCGGCCTGGGCCATCCGTATGGATCAGAAAGGCGAAACCAAAAAGTTCAGTGTTGGTGCCGTCGTTGTGGCCACCGGGCACAAACTGTTCGCCGCTGACCTCAAGCCCGAATACGGCTTTGGGCAGTTCCCCAACGTCATCACCGGCATGCAAATGGATCGTCTGCTGGCGCCCACCCGTCCCTTCAACGCCGTTCTGCGGCCAGGGGACGCCAAGATGCCCGAGCGCATCGCCTACGTTTCCTGCACGGGTTCGCGCGACAAGACGGTAGGCAATCCGCTGTGCTCAAAGTTCTGCTGCATGTACTCGTTGAAGCAGAACCAGTTGATCATGGGCGCGCTTCCGTTGGCCGATGTGACGATGCACTACATCGACATCCGGGCCGCCGGCAAGCGCTATGAGGAGTTCTACACGCAGGGCAAAGACATGGGCGCCCAATACATCAAAGGGCGTGTGGCCGAGATCACCCAGCAGGACAATGGCGATCTGACGCTGCGCTACGAGGACATCGACAACGGTGGGGCGATCGCCGAATCGTCCTATGACCTGGTCGTCTTGGCCGTCGGTATCCGGCCGAACCGTGACGTCGAGAAGCTGTTCAAAGACGTCACCCTCAGCCAGGACGAGTACTTCTACGTCGCTGAGCCAAGCGCAGAGCTAAGCCCCGGTGCGACAACCATCCCAGGTGTTTTTGTGGCAGGTACGGCTGCCGGGGCAAAGGACATCGTTGACACGATCCTGCATGCCGGAGCCGCCGTCGCCCAAGTTGCGGCCCACCTCCATCACCATTTCACACAGGAGGTCACAGCATGACCGAGGTGAAGCCAACCGGGCGCCGCATCGGCGTCTACATCTGCCACTGTGGCGGCAACATTTCCGACTACGTCGATGTCGAGGCCGTCCGCGATGCCTTGAAAGACGAACCAGACGTCGTCATCAGCGACGACCCGATGTTTGCCTGCTCTGACGGCACGCAGCACGACATGATCGACAACATCCAGCAGGATCACCTGGACGGTTTGGTGGTTGCGTCATGCTCACCAAAACTGCACCAGGTGACGTTCCGGAATGTCGCAAAACGTGCCGGGATGAACCCATTCGCGTACACGCAAGTCAACATCCGCGAGCAGGACTCGTGGGCCCACACCCATGATCGGGCCGGTGCCACAGCCAAGGCGATCGGCTTGATCCGGGCGGGTGTCGCGAAGACGCGGCTGTCCGACCCGTTGGAGCCCTTGATCGTCCAGACCCAATCGCGCACCCTGGTGGTCGGCGGCGGGGTGACGGGCTTGCGCACGGCAATCGGCCTGGCGGACGTGGGCATCGAGGCCCTGTTGATTGAGCGCGAGGCCGACTTCGGCGGCTGGGTGGCAAAGCTTGGAGCAACCTTCCCCAATGATGCTTCGGGTGCCGAGGAGATCGCCGACCTGCTCGCCCAATGCCGGGCTCGCCGCGATATCACCATGTACACGGGCGCCGAACTGACCGGCAAGTCCGGCAGTTTCGGCAACTACGCCGCAGAGATCACGCTGCATCGAGCGGACGGCGACAAGACGCTGACGGTGGATGTCGGATCGATCATCGTCGCTACCGGCTTCGACTCCTATATGCCCACCGACGGCGAATACGAGTACGGAACCGAAGGTGTGATGACTCTGCCCGACTTCAAGGCACTGGTCGACTCGTCCCAAGGGTCCCTGACCTACCAGGGACGGCCGGTGCGCAGCGTCGCTTACATCTATTGTGTGGGCTCCCGGCAAGAATCCGGCGGAAACGAGTATTGCTCCAAGTACTGCTGCAACGCGGCGATCCACACGTCCACCCTGGTGGATCGGCTACACCCGGCGGTCAGGCAATTCCACCTCTACCGGGACATCAGGGCATACGCCCGAAACGAGCTGTCCTACAACGCCTCGCGCGAGGGTGGGTCCACATACATCAAGTTCCCGGACGAAACCCCGCCCGTCGTCGAGCAGGCCGCCAATGGTGGCCTGCAGGTTAACGTCACCGACCTGCTGACTCAAGGCATGGAGCTGACGATACCGGTCGACATGGTGGTGCTGGTGACGGGCATGGTGCCACGTGACAACACCGCCCTGACGGAACTGCTCAAGCTGCCGCTCGGCAGTGACGGGTTCTACAACGAGATCCACCCGAAGTTACGGCCTGTTGAGACGGTGGTGGACGGCGTGATGATCGCGGGTTGTTGCCAAAGCCCGCGCACTGTCGGGGAGTCGGTGTCGGCCGGGTTGTCGGCGGTTGCCCAATCGGCCGCCCTGCTGAGGAAGGGCTTTGCCGAGCTGGACCCTCTGGTGGCCCGCGTCGACGCCGACAAGTGTCTGCACGACGGAGCCTGCCTGACGGCCTGCCCATACAACGCCATCACGACAATCGACTGGGAGTCCAAGCAGATCGCATCCGTCGACCCGGCCGTCTGCAAGGGCTGCGGCGGGTGCGTGCCCTATTGCCCGAACGGGGCAATCGACCTACTCGGCTACACCGACGCCCAGATGACGGCGGCCATCGACGAACTGATCGCGTCTGAGGAGGTTATGGCATGAGCAAGCTGCGAGAACCCCGAGAGGTCATCCGCGAGGAACCTCTGATGCATGCTCCCATCTTGGCTGCGGTGGCCGACGGTCCACTGACCGTGCCGCAGATCGCCGAATGTGTCAACGCACCCACCCAGGAGGTTGTGTACTGGGTCATGGGCATGCGGCGGTACGGCCTGCTGGTCGAATCGAAAGAAGCCGACGACGACGGGTATTTCAGCTACTGTGCGCCCGGTTGGCAAGCACCGCAAGAGGAGGGGGACGAGTCATGACTACCGTTGATACCGGCCTTATGGCCGATCTGCGGCGGTTCGGGGCCGCCGAAATCGACGCGTGCTTCAGTTGCGGAAACTGCACCGCGATCTGTCCCTTGGCGGACGACGACGCCACCTTCCCGCGCCGCATCATTCGCCTGGCCCAGGTGGGTCTGCCGGACGATCTGATCGCATCAAAGGAACTGTGGACGTGCTACCAGTGTGGCCGCTGCACAGACCGCTGCCCGCAGCAGGCTGACCCGTCCGAGTTCATGGCGACGGCCCGTCGCTGGGCCATCGCCAGACTGGACAAGACTCGCATGGCCGCCGCCATGTACACCAGCCTGTGGGCGGCCGCCATCATAGCGACGGCTTGGGCTTTGGCATTCGCGCTTTTCTTCGCGTCCACCCGGTCGAACGCGTCGAATGTCACGCTGGCGCTGTTCGACTTCATCCCGAACACCTTGATACACACCGTCGGGCTGGTGCTGATCATCGTCGTCTTCCTGTATGCCGTGTTCACCATCGTCATGTTGGCGCGAGGTTTCGCCCGGAAACAGGGCGTAACGGCCAAGTCGCTTTTCGGCGGGGCCGCCGCCTGGAAACGCACCTGGCGGGCGTTTTGGTACGCCGTCGGCATCGAAGCTCTGGGGCAAAAGCGATACCGCCAAGATTGCGAGGATGACCAGCCTGTTGAGCCGCTGTACAGACGCCGCTGGTTGATCCATGCGCTGACGGTGTGGGGTTTCCTGGGCCTGTTCGCTGCGACCATCCTGGATTACGGCCTGGACATCTTCGGCCTCAAGGCGACGGGCACTGCCGTACCCATCTGGTACCCCGTGAGGCTGCTGGGTACCGTGGCCGGGCTGTGCCTGATGTATGGAGTCACCTTCTTGGCGCTTCGGCGTCTGGACCGGACCAAGGCTGGCCTTCTGGTCAGCAAGCCGACGGACTGGCTGCTGCTCGCAATGCTTTTCATCATCGGTTTGACGGGCTTTCTCATCGAGGTGGCGCTTTACGTCCAACCGGTACAGGTTTGGGGCTACTGGGTGTTCCTGATCCATGTGGCTTTCGCCATGGAACTGGTATTACTGCTGCCGTTCACCAAGCTGGCCCATGCCATGTACCGCCCAGTGGCGTTGTTCTTCTACGGTTTGGCCAAACAACCCGCCTGAAAAGGTGCGAAAATTGAAGCATGGCTACTTCTGAAACTCTTGATGTCATCGCCCGGCGCTACTCCTGCCGTGCCTTTTCCGACAAGCCGCTACCGGAAGACGTGCTGGACGCAATACTTACGGCCGGCCTCCACGCCCCAAGTGCGATCAACGCCCAGCCCTGGCGGCTGATTGCCGTCCAAGACAAGGCGCTGATCGACGAGATGGATGCCGCCGGTGTTGCCCTTCTGGAGGCCAACGACACCGCCAGTTACAAAAGAACAATGGGGCGCGGCGGACGGATGCTCTACAACACGCCGGTGATCGTCCTGATTGCTCGGCCGATACCGGAAAGCGCCTACCCAGACCTGGACTGCGGCATTTTGGCGTCGCACATTGTGCTTGCGGCGGCGTCCCTGGGCGTGGACTCGTGCATCGCGGGAATGCCGCGAGTGCTTTTCTCCGGCCCGCAGGGCGAGGAATTGACGAAGCGTCTGGGTATTCCCGACGGCTTCCGCTTCGCGCTGTCCGTCATGCTTGGCTACGCCGCAGGCGATCCGAAACCGGGTCACGAGATCGACCCGTCGAAGATCATCAAGCTGTGACAAACCCACTGATCGATTTTCAGCCACCGCAGTCTCCGTCGTCCCCGCCGGTTGTGTATCCACAGTGGCCGGCTCCAGCGGCTGCCTACAGCACAGGTGGTGGCAATCGGCCACCCAACCAGGGGAAGATCAACTGGCTATGGGGGTTGATCATCGTCTTCATAGTGGTGGCGGTTGTGCGGTTCGCGGCGGTGCCAAAACCGTCGCCCGCACCGCCGACGATTCCGCCGTCGCCCACCGTGACGACGGTGCCGACCCCGCTGCCGTCCAGCACGGAAACTGCGGCAGATGCTTTCTGCCTGAGCTATTACGTGTTCTCAATTGACGTCACCACCGGTTGGCCAACGTTTGCCGCGACGGTCGCCAAGGGCAACGCCTCGGGCGCCTTGACGATGGTCACACAGTTCCACTCGGAAGCTCACGCGATGCAGCAGGCCGACCCGCCGACCGTGCTGGGTCCGCAGATCGACACCGTCGTCGGTGACCTCCAAACGGCGCAGGACGCACTATCGAAGGGTTCGGTTTCCGGAATACCCGACACCGACGCCATCTGGGCCAACATTGCGGCCCTTCAAACAGACACGGACCCGCTTTGTGGCTAGCCCTTGACGACTAGCGCAGCGATAGGAAGGTCTTGGCTCGCTGACGGGTTCTTCAGCATGTACAAGGTGAAATCGCCGCGCGGTATGTCAAACATCAAGGTTCCGCTGACTGATTCTCCCGATGTGACCCGAGTCACCGTCATCGTCCCACCGATGGGGTCGTACTCATTGTTGGAATTGTTGTTGTCGAGGGCAAAGAAAGTAATGCCGAGCGTCCCCTGATCCGATTTGACGGTGGTGTTGAGTGTCACGGTGTTGCCGTCCCACTGCCCGGCCGACACCGCCCAGCAGCCAGTGCTGGTGCCGTTGTACTCATAGGGAATTGCTTGCCAGCCATCGTATGGGGTTGGGCAACTTGGTAACGGGACGCTAGTAACCGGGGTGGCCCCAGGGGTTGGTGCATCGGTTCGTGGGCGGGTACCAGCCCAAACGCCGACCGCCACCAAAGCCAAAATGACCACACCCACCAGGATGGCGATCACTGGCGCATGGCTGCGGTAACGCTGGACGGCGACAGGGGGCGTGTTCGCGTCGGGGGATTGCCAATTGTCGGTCGGCCGATCCGGCCCGTTGGTTGGCTCACCCTGAAATCTTTGCCCTGGCATACGGTCACTCATGATGTAACGATTCTAGTGTGCAAGTTTTCCACAGGGCGAAAACTGCCTGCCGGATATGGGCTGTGCATCGCCATGATGGGGCATGAATAGTTCAAAAACAACACCAGTTCGTCTGCGTGCGGGCTCGCCCGCTCAGCTTGTGGCCACGTTGCCATACCTTTTCGGGTTTCGCCCCGACAATTCGGTCATCATTCTTGGTCTCCAGGGGCGACGCATTGACGGGACGGCGCGGGTGGATGCCTCTGTCGTGCTGGCTGCGGGGTTCGATGTCGAAGTATTGCGTGGCCGATTGTCGTCGATCACCGCGCCGAGTCACCAAATCATTGTCGTGGCGTGGATAGACGACGTGGACGACGCTCGCCGGGCCATCAACGTGGTGGGCAACGCCACCGGGTTGCCCGACATGGCGGTCATCGTCAGCCATGGACGCTGCCAGGCCGATGGCGGACCATGGCAGGAATGCGTAGATCATCTGGCTGAGGCGGACGAGGCAGGGCTGACTGTGCTAGACAGCCGGGACGCGCTCGAGGCCAGTGTCGCCGGGCCCTCCGATGCCGAGTGGGCCACGATGGCTGACGCGTGGGCGTGCGCTTGCCATTCGGTTGAAGCCTTGACGCCGGGCAAACAGCGAGCCAGGGCGAGGCGCCTGATGGAGCAGGGTCTGGAGGTCCCGGGTGGGTTGTCGTCAGAAAGCTGCCTGGAACTGGCGGCACTGGCACGTCAAGGCCATGTTCGCGACGTGATGACGGCGCTGATAACGATCAAGTCGGCGAGGCACCACACCGAGTTGTGGCGGCTTGTGGTCACCAAGGCGCCTGCGGAAGCGGCACCGGCGGTGCTTGGGCTTCTCGGTCTGGCTGCCTGGCTGATGGGGGAGGGTGCCCTGCAGGTGTGTTGCATGCAGCGCGGCCTGGCGATCGACCCCAGCCATTCGCTGTTGCGCTTGATTGAGGCCATTAATGTGATGGGGGTTCACCCTCGCGAGTGGGCTAGGGTTCGTCGATTAGGATATATGGGTGCTTGACAACTATGACGCGGTGGTAGCCCAAGACAAATGGGCTGCTTTTTGGGAAGACAACCAGACTTTTCGGGCGGTGGACGACGGGGTGCTTCCACGGCGTTACTCGCTGGACATGTTCCCCTACCCGTCAGGTGACCTTCATATGGGGCACGCCGAGGCTTACGCCATCGGCGACGTGCTGCCGCGGCTGTGGCGCATGCAGGGCTACGACGTCATGCACCCGATCGGTTGGGATTCCTTCGGTCTGCCAGCCGAGAATGCCGCGATTCGCATGGGTGAGCACCCGGCCCGCTGGACCTACGAGAACATCGCCACGCAGAAGAACAGCTTCAAGCGGTACGGCCTGAGCCTCGACTGGTCGCGCGAGCTTCACACGTCCGACCCAGAGTACTACCGCTGGACGCAATGGCTGTTCCTGCAGTTTTTCAAACGCGGCTTGGCCTACCGCAAAAACTCCTGGGTCAACTGGTGTTCGCAAGACCAAACGGTGCTGGCCAACGAGCAAGTTGTCGCCGGGGCATGCGAGCGCTGCGGCACGCCGGTCACCAAACGGGTGCTGAACCAGTGGTACTTCCGCATCACCGACTACGCCCAGCGACTGCTGGACGACATGGGCCAGCTTGAGGGCAAGTGGCCCGACCGCGTGTTGGCGATGCAACGCAACTGGATTGGACGCAGCACCGGCGCGCACGTCGATTTCCAGGTCGAGGGACGGGCCGAGCCCATCACCGTGTTCACCACCCGTCCAGACACCTTGTGGGGCGCCACATTCATGGTGGTGGCACCTGATTCCGAGTTGGCGGCCGAGCTGGTGTCGGACGCGCAGCGGGCGGTGTTCGAGGAGTACCTGGAGAAGGTCAAGAAAGCCACCGAGATCGAACGCCAGTCGACTGAGCACGTCAAGACGGGCGTCGATCTTGGTGTGTCGGCAATCAACCCGGTGACGGGTGAGTCGATGCCGGTCTGGGCGGCCGACTATGTGCTGGCCGAATACGGCACGGGCGCGATTATGGCAGTGCCCGCCCATGACCAACGCGACCTGGAATTCGCCAACAAGTTCAACATCCTCGTGCGCATGGTCATCGACACCGGTGAGCCCGACCCGACTGTTTCCGGTATTGCCACGGCTGGCGACGGCATCTACATCAACTCTGGCCCGCTGAATGGCCTGACAAACAAGGCTGAAGGTATTGCCAAGGTCACCGAGATTCTGAAGGAACGCGGCACCGGCAAGGCCACCACCACCTTCCGTCTGCGCGACTGGCTGCTCAGCCGTCAACGGTTCTGGGGTTGCCCGATCCCGATCATCCACTGCCCGTCCTGCGGCGAGGTGCCAGTGCCGGAGGATCAACTGCCCGTCCAGTTGCCGGACCTGCGCGGCGCTGATCTGGCCCCGCGTGGCGTCAGCCCGTTGGCGGGCGAAGCCGCGGCATCCTGGCGCAATGTGGCCTGCCCGTGTTGCGGCGCGCTGGCCGAGCGCGACACCGACACCATGGACACGTTCGTCGACTCGTCCTGGTACTTCTACCGCTACTGCTCACCGGGCGATGAGGCTGGGGCCTTCAACCCGAAGGATGTCAGCCGCTGGATGCCGGTTGATCAGTACGTTGGTGGCGTCGAACACGCGATTTTGCACCTGCTGTACATGCGGTTCTTCGCGCACGTCCTGCACGACATGGGTTTGATCGACTTCAACGAGCCGATGCTGCGGCTGCTCAACCAAGGCCAGGTGATTAACAAGGGCAAGGCCATGAGCAAGTCGCTGGGCAACGGCGTCGACCTCGGCGAACAGATCGACAAGTTCGGTGTCGACGCGGTGCGCCTGACGATGGTGTTCGCCGGGCCACCGGACGAGGACATCGACTGGGCCGACATGTCACCCGAATCGTCCCTGCGGTTCCTGCAACGCGCCTTCCGTCTGGTCAAGGGCGTCACGAGCCCGGGGGGCGTGGACTTCGCCAAAGGCGATGTCGGCTTGCGGCAGGTCACGCACCGCAGCATCGCCGAGATCACGGACTTGCTGGCGTCAACTCGTTTCAACGTTGCGGTGGCACGCATCATGGAATTGGTCAATGCGACGCGTCGGGCCATCGACGCGCCCGAGGTGGGTGGCGCCGACCCAGCCGTCCGCGAGGCTTGTGGGTTCATCGCACAGGCGCTCAGCTTGGTGGCGCCCTATGTGGCCGAGGAAATGTGGGAAGGGCTTGGCTACCAGCCGTCGGTTGCCACTTCGACCTGGCCGACCGCCGACCCGGCGCTGTTGGTGCGCGATTCGGTGGTGTTGGTCGTCCAGGTGCAAGGCAAGGTGAGGGGCAAATTTGATGTGTCGCCCGATATCACCGAGGCCGAAGCCGAGGCGCTGGCGCTGGCTGACCCGGGTGTCGCCAAAGCACTGGACGGCCGAACGGTCGCCAAGGTGATCATGCGTCTACCGAAGCTGGTCAGCATCGTCCCTGCCGGGTAGTTATCCACAGGAAAAAAACTGGGGTGCCGGATTTGGTGTCTCACAGCTAAAGTGAGGCGTGAAGTATCGCGACGATGAGCCGCTGTCCGCAAGTCAGGCAGACCAGGCGGCGCGGGCACGCTGGCAGTTGCTGCACCCCGCGTTTCCCGATGAGACATTCGACGATGAGGTGACCCCGGCGGCGCCCATGCGTCCCTCCTGGTTGCTGTCGGCGCTGTCGTTTTCCCGCGAGCACGTCGTCGTGGTGGTGGTCGCACTGGTTGTGGGTGTCATTTTCGCGGTCATGACCTTTCAGCACAGCCGGGCTCAGGAACTGCCGGCGGTGCCGTCCGTCAGTGTGTCAATGGAACCTTCGCCCACGCCGACTCCTTCCATGGTGAAGGTGCACGTGCTGGGGGCCGTCGTTCATCCCGGCGTGGTGACGATACCGGAAGGCTCCCGGGTGCAGGACGCCATCATCGCTGCCGGTGGGTTAAGGGCAGACGCCGACCCGGCTCTGCTGAATCTGGCGGCCGTCGTGGCGGACGGTTCGCAGATCGTCATAGGGACGGTGGGCAGCCCGGCCGGCGAAGTAAACGGTGATTCCGGGGGTGGTGGCTCATCGGACGGGGCAGGCGTCAAGGTGAACATCAACACGGCATCTCAGACGGAGCTTGAAACACTGCCAGGGGTCGGCCCGGTGACGGCCGGGAAGATCATCGCCTGGCGAAACGATCACGGGCGGTTCTCGACGATCGGAGAACTTCAGGAGGTCAGCGGCATCGGCCCCAAGACCATGGCACAACTGGAGCCCTATGTCACGGTCTGAGTCCGTTGCCGATGCACGCATGGTGTGGGTGGCCATTCTGGTATGGGCCGGCGCCTGGTGCGGTGTCACTGGCGCATGGGCTTGGGCAGGCGCAGCGGCGGCGGCATTTGGCGCGGGCTTGTTGGCATGGCGCAGGGCCAGTCTGGCTATCCTGCTGGGCGCGGCATGCATACTCGCATCTGCCGGCTCGGGTGCGCTCTACAAATGGACGACGACATCTTCGCCGCTGGCAGGTTTCGCAGACGCCGGGTCGGTTGTTCAGGTGCGGGTCCTGGTGACGGGCGACCCGCAGGTATGGGCGGCTCACGGAGTGCTGCCCGGCCGCACAGCGGTGGCGGTCAGCGTCCGCCAGGTCAACGGGCACGGTGTCACCTACCGCCTGCGACAGCAGGCCACCTTGCTGCTGGGTTTGGACGGTCCGAGGCTGGCGGTGGGCCAAGTCATCACGGTTGAGGCCGAAGCGGGCTGGTCGGATAGTGGTCTGGCGCCACAAGTGCGTCTCAGCACGCTCGGCGATGTGACAGTAGTGTCTCAGCCGGGGGTAGTGGGTCGCGCCATCAACAGCCTGCGGGACGGTCTGCGCGCGGCGATGGCCCACTCGCCGCCTGACCAGGCAGGTTTAGTTCCGGGGCTGGTTGTGGGCGACACATCAAAGCTGTCAGCCCAGATGTTGGATGATTTCCAAGCCACGTCCCTGACCCACCTAAACGCCGTCAGCGGCACAAACCTGACGCTCATGGTTGTGTTCCTGATCGCCGGCGCCCGGCTGGCGGGCGCCCGTGGGTGGTGGCTTCGTGGCGTCACCGTGTGCGGCGTCGTGGCATACGTCACCTTATGCAGGGGCGAGCCGTCCGTTCTTCGGGCGGCCGCAATGGGCTTGGTGGCACTGGCGGCCACCGGCGTCGGGTCCAGGCCCGGCAGCGGGTTGAGGCATTGGGGTGTGGCCGTGACGGCCGTCTGCCTCATTCAGCCGGCAATGTCGCACACTTGGGGTTTCGCCATGTCGGCTGCGGCAACGGCCGCCATCCTGTGGTGGTCGCCCGCCTGGGTGCGCGTGATGACACGGTGGATGCCACTGTGGCTGGCCCAGGCCATCGCTGTGCCCTTGGCCGCCCAATTAGCCACACAACCCCTGATCACCGCGCTGAGCGGGCAGGTGTCGCTTGTCGGGCTGTTCGCCAACATGGTGGCCGAGCCTTTCGTCGGGCCCGTCACCGTTCTCGGTCTGCTGGCCTGTGTCTTATCCCCGCTGGGCTGGGTCGCTGTGCCATTCGGCTGGCTGGCCGGTTGGTGCGCGCAGCCCATCATTTTGACGGCTAGATTCGGGGCGTCACTGCCCGGGGCGACCATCACCTGGGGTACATCGCAATGGGGCTCGATCATGGTGGCCGTGGCGGTGTTGGCGGCTATCTGCTGGCTTATCAGCCGTCTGATACCTTGGGTGCTGGCGCGTTGGTGGACGACAGTCCTGTCGCTGGCCGTCCTAACCGTCAGTGTGGCAGTAACACTGCCGACGCCCGGCTGGCCGGGCCGCTGGTCGGTGGCGTTTTGCGATGTCGGGCAAGGGGACGCCGCCGTTGTGAAGGTGACGGACGGTGTTGGGGTGCTCATCGACGCCGGGCCCGACCCACCATCACTGCAGCGGTGCCTGAGCAGCCTCGGGGTCAAACGCCTGGCGCTGGTCATCTTCAGCCATGAGCACAGCGACCACATGGCTGGGGCGGCCGGTCTGGCCAAACGGGTGCAGGTTGATCTTGTACTGGTGCGCGCAGGCCTGCCAGAGGGCGATCGAGGCCAGATTGGCTTGCTGCTTGGCAACGCCGACGTGCCGGTTGCCGCCACATGGACGGGGCAGGTCGTCAATGTCGGGGTGACATCGTCGGGCGATGCCTTGGTGCGGTGGGTCACTTTGCGGACTGGGCCCTCAACGCCCGTTGTGACCACGACGGGTGAGGGCGAAGACCCTCAGGCCAACAACGCCAGCACCATCGGCCTGATTACTGTCGATGGTTTGACCGTCCTGTTTACCGGTGACGCCGAGCCTGAGGAACAGGCCGTGGTCGCCTCCAGCGGCGTGGACATCCGGGCCGACGTGTTGAAGACTCCGCACCACGGGTCGGCGCATCAGGACCCGTCCTTCTTGACGGCCGTCGGGGCGCGCGTCGCCGTCGTCAGTGTCGGTGCCGACAACCCGTACGGACACCCTGCCGCCAGCACCGTCAAAATCCTTCAGGCCGACGGCATGACGGTGTATCGAACCGATCAGTTGGGTGCGATTGCCATCGGCCCAGACAGTGTTCATGCACAGCATCGTCACCCGTAACTGGCACTATTGATGGCATGGATGTGTTTGGCACGAGCTTGTTGATAATTGGCGCTGAGGGGCTGTTGGTTGAACGGACGATTGACGAACGCGTCCAAATCGCCAGGCAGGAGCGCCCAGGTGCTGAAACTGTGGACCTGGGCCCAGCCGAGATTGCCGACGGCAAGCTCGCCGAAGCAGTCGGCGGGTCGTTGTTCGCAGCGTCATCAATCGTCGTGCTGCGGGATCTGACGGCGCTGCCGCCCGACCAGGCTGACCTGCTGGTCGAAACGGCAGACCGCCCTGGCGATGACCTTTGCCTGATCATCGCCCACCCAGGCGGCGTCAAAGGCAAGGCGCTGCTTGACAGACTGGCGAAGCACCAGGTGCGAAAAGTTTCGGTCGAGGCAATCAAGCCTTGGGACATGCCGCAATTCGTTGTCGTGGAGGGCAGGCGGCTCAAGATGCGAATCGACATGGCCACAGCCACGGCCCTGGTCGACGCGGTCGGCGCAGACCTCTACGCCTTGTCGGCCGCCGTCAACCAACTGGCGTCCGACTGGCCGGGCGACACGTTGACGCCAGAGGTCGTCAATCGGTATTTTTCCGGACGCTCGGATGTCAGCGGCTTCGCCATCGCGGACGCCGTCATGGCAGGCCAATCGCAGCAGGCCCTCGGACTGTTGCGTTGGGCGCTTGAGGCCGGAACAGCGCCGATGCTGATCACGTCAGCATTGGCTGCGGCGCTCAGGAATCAGGGACGGTACCTGGACTTGGCTGCCCAGCGCTTGAGCAAAGGCGAGATCGCCAGCGCGCTCAAGGTGTGGCCCAGAAAGCTAGACGCCATCGCCAGTCAGTCGCGCACCTGGCCGGCGGGCAGGGTAGCGGAGGCAATTGGGGCCGTGGCACAGGCCGACGCACAGGTAAAAGGGGCAGGCACCGACCCTGGCTATGCCCTGGAGCATTTGCTGTTAAGCCTGCGGCCTACACTGGAGTAACAAGTCCCGCAACAAAGGAGCAAGCATGGCAGACTTGACAGATCACGGCCCGAATCCGTATGTCCTTGACATCGAAGATGCGACTTTGACCAACCCAAACTTCCGTTCCACCTTGTGGACCGGCAAGTTTCTTCAGCTGACGGTTATGGCGATACCGGTGGGGGGCGACATTGGTCTGGAAATTCACCCGGAACACGACCAGTTCTTGCGCATCGAGCAGGGCACCGGACGGGTCGAGATGGGCCCAGCGCAGCATGAGATTACATTCACCGCGGAGGTCAGCCCTGACTGGGTGATTTTTGTTCCAGCGGGCACTTGGCACAACATCATCAACACTGGTGGCGTTGAGCTGAAGCTTTACACCCTGTACGGCCCGCCAGACCATCTGCCAGGCACCGTTCACGCGACGCAGCACGACGCCCAGACGGACCCAAACGAGGATTGATGCGCGAAGGGCTCACATCGCAGCGACTTGGCTGGCGATAGCCGACTTCCGCTTGGCGGCCTGGTTCTTGTGGATGACCCCGGCCGACGCGGCCCTGTCGAGTGCACGGGTAGCTACGGGCAGCGCGCTTTGAGCCTTCACCGAGTCGCCGGCCACGACGGCCTCGCGCACTGCGCGGACATGCGTACGTAGCGCCGACTTGGCGGCCTTGTTGCGTTCGCGCGCCTTCTCGTTCGTCTTGTTGCGCTTGATCTGCGACTTGATATTCGCCACTTGGGTTTGCCTTTCCGTGTGCCCGCTTGTGAGCAGCGCTTTAGTCTACCAGAGGAAGACAGCCGATTCCACCTAAGCGTGTTCAGCCAGCCAGCGTGTGCCGACATCCTGCTGAGCCTCGAGAACGCCCAGCAGGAAGGGTGCCGTCTTTTTCTCCAGGGCGGCCCCGACCACCGGTATCCGAATCGTCAGGTCACCTTGGTAGACGACGTCGGCGCCGTCCCCGTTGGGGGTCAGTGAGGACGTGCCTTTGAACGCCGCCGGCATGCCGTGGACATCGATTGCGACAGGCCCGCCCCAGCCGTCGCCCTCTGATGCCCAGGTGGCGGTCAGGGTCGCGGACATCACGTCGCCGGTCAGCCGCTGGACCTGCGAAGGGGACCGCACGCCGATGTCGACCGTCACCCCGTCCGAGGTGGGTGTGGCGTTGCAATGGTCGACCCGCCCGACGGCCAGTTGCGTCCAAAACCCTGGGTCCATCAGCATGGCCCGCACGGCCGCCGGCGCGGCGTCGAAATGAAGCTTGTTGTCAATTTGCATCTGTTTTCTCCGGACCTAATCGTAGGTGGCTGCGCAGCGGGTCGCCGCGCCAGTCTTGCCACGGCTCATCGCGCCATTCAGCTTGGCTGTAGCCGTCCTGATCGACGGATTCGATGATGGTGGCGGCGGCTTTTGCCGTCACATTCATTGGTAGATCTTCGGCGGTCTCGGGGTCCAGTTGGGACGTGCGCGAGCGCATGCGGCTGCCAACATACTCGCCAAGTTTGCCGAGGGTGTAGTTGATGATGATGAACATCGCCGCGGCAACAACCAGCGACGGCAGGACTCGAATGATGCCGCCGCGAAGCACCGCTTCGTTCAGCAACTCGGAGTAGGCGATGATCTGGCCTAGTGCCGAGTCCTTCAGGGCGACCACCAATTGTGCGATAAGCGCCGGAAGCATGGCCAGCAGGGCCTGCGGCACCAGCACGCTGCTGAGCGCCTGGCGCGGTGTCAGGCCGATGGCGGCAGCGGCCTCACCCTGGCCTGAAGGCAAATTGTGGACGCCGGTGCGTATCAGGTCGGCGCAAACCGATCCGTTGTACAGGATCAAGGCGATGACGACGGCCACGAAACTGGGGTCCGGCGGGTGAACCCACCCCAGCCCGCTGTAGATGCCCGGCAGGAAGTACCACAAGAAGATCATCATCAACAGCACTGGAACGGCCCGGAAGAACTCGACGACCGCGCCAGTCACCAAGCGCACCAATGCGTTTTGGCTTAGGCGTCCGACACCGAAAACCAGCCCGAAAAGGATGGCGCCAACCACAGCTATGGCGGCGGCTTCAAGGGTGTGCAGGAGGCCAGGTAGAAGGTAGTAGACCCAGGTGTCGCGCTCAATCACTACGCTCCAGCGGTAGGCGCTCAACTGCCCGACTTGGTCGAGGCGCCAGCCGGCCCACGCGATTATTGCCAAGATGACCAGGCCGCCACCCAGGTTGACGAACCCGATGGTGCGACGCATCTTGGGGCCGGGAGCGTCGAACAGGACGCTGTGTGGGGCGGCTACCTGGGCGCTCATCGTTTGACCGCCAGACGACGCGAAAGTGCCGTCGTCGCCAGACCGACTGGAATGACGATGATGACGTAGCCAAGGGCGAAGGTCATGAAGATCGCGAACACATAGTTGGCGTGGATCTCGATCATGCCTTTCATGAGGCCGGAGGTTTGGGCGGCCACACCAACTGCGGTGGCCACTGTGGTGTTTTTGATCAAGGCGATCAAGGTGTTGCCGAGGGGTGCGATGGCACCGCGGAAGGCCTGCGGCAAAACAACCAGGCTGGCTGACTGGCTGAAGGTCAGGCCGATGGCTCGGGCCGCCTCAGCTTGGCCCAGTGGCACAGTGTTGACACCTGAACGCAAAGCCTCGGCCACGAAGGCCGAATGGTAAAGCCCCAGCCCGATGACGGCCAGCACATAGGCGTCCATGTTCAGGTCGTTTGAGAACTGCACGCCAAGGGCCATGCTCACCACCAGCGACATCATGACCATGACCACGGTCAGGGGAATGTCGCGGAAAATGTTGACGAACAGGGTGGACACGGCCCGCAGCGATGTGAACGGGCTGATTCTCATGGCCGCGGCGACAGTGCCAAGCACCAGGGAGATGATGGCCGACCAGAATGTCAGGGTGATATTGACCCAGAAGGCGCCAAGGACCGATGATTCGGCCAATACCTGGCCGTAACCACCGAGAAAGCCCATTGGCTTGTCCTATCTGGGTCGCTATCGATTCTTACCTATTGCCTACTGGCCGCCGGCCGCTTGAGCCGCAAGGCCGGCAAGGATGATGTCATCAGTGGTGACGGCCTCAACCTTACCGGCGATGAGCGCCTGGACGCACTGCGAGTAGGTGTCGTACTGCACCAACTGAACATCGGCAGCGTAGTTGTTCTGGATATTCTGGGCTGGCGTCGAGCCGGTCACGGAGCAGAGCTTCTTGCCGCCCGTGAGCGACTGGGGGCCCGTGATGGCGGTGTCATTGGCCTGCACAAGCAGATCCTGGCCGGCAACGAAGTAAGGGCCGGCAAACGACACCTTTTCCTTGCGGGCGTCAGTGATGGAGTAGGTCGCAAAAATCATGTCGACCTGGTGATTCTGCAGCAGCGTCTCGCGCTGAGCAGAGATCGACTCTTTCCAGACGATCTGGTCCGGCGTGAAGCCGAGCTTGCCAGCCACATAAGTGGCGACGTCCACGTCGAAACCGGTGAAGGTGTTGCCGTCCTTGTAGCCCAGGTGTGGCTGATCGAACTTGATGCCGATCGTCAGCTTGCCCGGGGTTACCAGCGCGGCTGTGCCGGCGGCGTCACAGGTCTCGAGAGCCGTCGGTGGGTTCTCCTTGGCATTCGGTGTGTACTGCACGCCCTGCATCTCAGCGTCCAGTTTGGACTTCCAGGTGCCGTCGCTGATCATTGCGGTGATCGCGTCGTTGATCTGCTGGCAGTAGGGGCTGTCCTTCGGGATGCCGACGCCGTAGCGCTCGGTCGAGAACGGATTCCCGACGACACGCAGTTGAACGCCTCCGGCCGACGACGACCCGCCCGGGGCAGTGGAGGCGCACCCCGCCAACGTGAGTGCCCCCAACACAGCGGTCGCGGCCACAACCAATGGCAACTTTTTCATCTTCTTTCCTTCCTCGATACCTTTTCTCTCGCCGGCTAGGCCGGCTTCAGCGCTGACCTTCAGTGCTGAAGAATTTTGGCCAAGAAGTCCTTGGCTCTGTCGGTCTGGGGGTTCGTGAAGAACTCCTCAGGGGTCGCCTGCTCGAGCAGGCAGCCGTCCGACATGAACACGACCCGGTCGGCAACTCGACGGGCGAACCCCATCTCGTGGGTGACGACGATCATCGTCATGTTGTTCTTCGCCAGGTCGACCATGACGTCGAGCACCTCGTTGATCATCTCGGGGTCGAGTGCCGAGGTTGGCTCGTCGAAGAGCATCAGCTTGGGGTGCATGGCCAGCGCGCGGGCGATGGCAGCGCGTTGTTGTTGCCCACCCGAAAGCTGCGCGGGCAGCTTGCCTGCCTGATCCTTGATGCCGACTCGTTCGAGCAGCGCCATCGCTTCTTCTTCGGCTTGGGCCTTCGGCGTCTTGCGCACTTTGCGGGGGCCCAACGTCACGTTGTCAAGGATTGTCTTGTGAGCAAACAGGTTGAAGCTTTGGAACACCATGCCGACCTCGGCACGCAGCAAGGCGAGCTGTTTGCCTTCCTCCGGCAGTGGTTGGCCGTTCACGATGATCTGGCCCGAGTCGATGGGCTCCAGCCGGTTGATGGCGCGGCATAGCGTCGACTTGCCCGAACCGGATGGGCCGATGATGACAACAACCTCGCCTTGGGAAACGTCAAGACTGACCCCATTCAGCACGTGAACAGGCCCAAAGTACTTGTCAACATTCTGCAGTGAGACGATCACTGGGGCGTCTACCGCAGGCGACCCGTCGGCTTCTTGCACAGTCATGCAACCTCCTTTAACGGCAAATGATGCCACGCCTATGTTGCAACTGTGTGTCAGTATCACAGATTGGAAGGGGCAGAATTGGCTTATGCGCATAGATCTTCACACCCATTCGCGCGTGTCAGACGGCACCGATTCGCCCACCGAGTTGGTGGCAGCGGCGGCTCGGGCCAGGCTGGATGTAGTGGCGTTGACCGACCATGACACCATGGCGGGCGTGGCCGAGGCCCACTCGGCAGGGGAGAATTTTGGTGTCCGTGTCGTCGGCGGACTTGAGTTGACTTGCCAATACGAGGACGTCACCGTCCATCTTCTCGGGTATGGGTGCCGCTCCGACGACTCGGCGCTGTCAGGGGCGCTGCAGGAGCTTCGGGACGGCCGGGATGATCGCGTGCCAAAGGTGGTGGCCGCGCTGAATGCTGCCGGTGTGGAGATCAGTGCTGACGACATCAAGGCTTCGGCCCGTCCAGGTGCCACTTTGGGACGCCCTCATGTGGCCGACGCGCTGGTGGCGTTGGGGGTTGTGTCTGACCGGCAGCAGGCCTTCGACAGGTGGCTCGACATCGGTCGTCCTGGTTACATCGGCCACTACAAGGTGCCGCTGGCGGAGGGTGTTGCGATGATCACCGGAGCTGGGGGAGTGGCTGTGTTGGCCCACCCTTGGGGGCGGGAGTCCCGCAGTGTCCTGACGGCGGACGTCATCGGTGGGCTGGCGGCCGAAGGGTTGGACGGGTTGGAGGTAGACCATCAGTTGCACGATGCCGACACGCGAGCGACCCTGAGGGCGTTGGCCGGCGAGTGCGGGCTGATCCCGACAGGATCGTCCGATTACCACGGCACAGGCAAGGTGGACCACGATCTGGGGTGTAACATCACGCCCGACTCAAGTTTTGAAGCGATCCAAGGAATGGTCTCCCAGCGTGTAACTCTGCTTGGTACACCACCAGGGACTTGAACCCTGAACCCACAGATTAAGAGTCTGTTGCTCTGCCAGTTGAGCTAGTGGTGCTTGGCGGTGACCCAGCTTACCAGCATTCTCAATCGTCGTCATTTCAGGACGGATTGTGTGAAGATACCATGACTCGGTATAGCATTGGCACGTCCCCAATTCAAGGAGAGAAAATGAGTGACATGTCAGGCTACCCCGGCAACAACCCCGGCAGCTATCCGGCCGGCGCCCCCCAACCTGCCCCTTGGAACCAAGGGCCTGCGCCAACGCCAGGAGCCCCATACACCCCAGGTGCCCCATACACCCCAGGTACCCAGTACCCGTACGCCGGCGGTATGCCTCCTGTCGTCGCCCCGCCAAAAAGGAAGCTGTCAGCCAGGACGATTATCAGTCTTGTGATTGTGGCTGTGATTCTCATCGCCGGGATCTCCTACGTTGCGAGTGGGAACGTCAGCGCCAACAGCATCAAAGTCGGCGCGTGCTTCACAGACGTCAGTGGCGACACAGTGTCGACGATCAAGACGGTGGCTTGCACCAAGCCCCACGATTCCGAGGTGTTCCTCAACCAGAAGATGAGTGCCGTCACCTATCCGACCCATGACGACTGGACTGGTCTTGTACAGCAGTATTGCCTGCCGGCTTTCGCCAGCTATATCGGCGTCGACTACAACGATTCGAGCCTCGACATCAGCTACTTTTACCCTAGTTCGACCAGTTGGAGCCAGGGCGACAAGACGTTGACTTGCTACGCCACGGACCCCAGTGGGGGTTTGACGTCGTCCCTCAAGGGCTCACAGCGGTAGGTTCCGACGAGACGGGCGTGATTGGCGCCCTGCGTGCTTCGGGCAACTAGCGCTGCAGGGTCGCCATCAAAGACGAACACGATACTTGTGGTGTTTTCGTCGTGGGTTTGTTCGGTGATCATTCCCCCCGCGCGAATCAGTTCGTCTGCGATTTTGGCGGCCTCGGCATGCGGGGCGTCTAGCGCCCACAACTGTCGCTCCTGCCTGATTACCCGTGGCATGTCGCGGATCGCAGCGGCAACGGCTGTGCTGTACGCCCTTGTCAACCCCGACGCGCCCAGTTTGACGCCCCCGAAGTACCGGGTGACGACGACCGCAACACTGACAAGGTTGGCGTTCAGCAACGCTTTCAGCATTGGCATTCCGGCTGTCCCGGCTGGCTCGCCGTCGTCGGAGGTGTGGGACGTGGTGGTGCCGTCGTCATCAATCAGCCAGGCGGAGCAGTGGTGTCGGGCGTCGGGGTAGGTGTGACGGGCCTCGTCCACCAGTGCGCGGGCCTCGGGTTGGGTGTCGCAGCGGGCCACCGTGGCAATGAAGCGCGACTTCTTGACAACCGTCTCAGAGACGGCCCGAAACCCCTGGGGCGGCATGGCTGGCATGGTCGCAACACTACCTGTCCGATAGAGTGGCGGCATGGAGGATACGAGATCGGGCCCGCTGTCAGGCGGGTTGCGGCAATACACTTTGGTCGAGATTCTGGACTATTACGGTGCCGGGACACACAACGATGAACTCGACTCAGCCAAATTGTTCCCAGAAGATGACGGGCCGTACACGCTTGAAAGCCGGTTTTTTGTCTTGCCTGATTGGCAGTGGACTGGCGACGCGGAGGTGGCAGCTTTCGCCGATAGCAACAGCTTGCAGGTCGACTGTTGCTATCTCGGCGAGCAACTGACGGATGTCATCGGCCTGGCAAGGCAACAGGTCGGTTCGCCCACACGACAACAACTTGTGGACGCCTACAACTATTACCTTGAGATGGACGATTTCCTGGATCTCGCCTGAGCGTCAGCTGTCGTCGGGTGGGCCGGTGTTGGTGGTGTCGGTTGTGCCTTCAGGGGTGGTGGTGAAGGTTTGGCCCATTTCGGTTGTCCAGTTGTAGACGCCGGGGGTTGGTTGTTCTAACTGCCAGTTGCAGTGTGTTTTGGCTCGGTGGACTCGGCGCGATAGGGGGTTGAGGTTGGAGGGTCTGGTTTGGGCCAGGTTTCCTTGTTTGTAGGGGATGGTGTGGTCTAGGTCGAGGTGTCGGGATGGCCGTGACGAGTAGGGGAACGCCTCAAAGTTGTCGCGTTGGATGACGTGTTGTCGGATGCGGTCTGGGGTTTCGTAGGCGTCTGTGACGGGTTCGGGGTCGCCGATGTGTAGGACGGGGGTGAGGCGGATACGGCTGTTGCCGGTGATGCGGGCTAGTTGGCCTGCGAGTATGGGGCCGATGCCCTCTATGCGGGCGATGCCGTTGCCGTTTTGCAATGTGTCGGCGTGGATGTGGACGAAGATTTGGGTGGTTGGTAGGGCGGTTTCGGCGATTGCGATGGGGATGGGTGCCGGGTCGGGTTGATCGTGGGTCATGCCGCGTCTGGTGTGGGTGCCGAGCATGGATAGTGCTAGGGCTGGTGTTGCCAGGACTCCTAGGGCGGTGGCTCTGCGGTGGTCTTTGTCCCTGTCGTCGCCTTGGTCACCGATCAGGTCGGCGAGCCGGTCGATGGTGGCGTCGAGGAACACAGCATCGGCGGTGTCGAGCAGGGCAGAAATGTAGCTGGTGCCTGGGGTGTCGCCGTGTTGGGTGCGGCAAAACCTGGCTTGGGCGGCACGTTCAGCTTGAGCCTCGGCAACCTGGGGTGCCTCTGTCATGATCGCGGCTTGCAGGCCTTTTTTGATTCTGGGGAATCCTAGCCTGCCCCACATTGGTGCGACTCGTTTATCGATCGCTTCGGCCTGGGTATGGGTGAACTCGTACCGGTTACAGGTTTGAGCAACACCACGGGCCTGCCATGCCGGTGCTCTGCCGGCGACTACGGCTTTCCAGGTTTCTGGGTGACGAGTGCGAAGATCAACCACGTCTTTGACCAGACATGTGGCCGCTGATACTGACACGTGTTTCGCGACAGCGATTTCTAACGCTAACGCTTCATCCAACAGCACACCGTCTGCCCCGACACGTACTAGGCGCCGCCCGGTCGGGTCCGGGTAGTAGGTGAAGTCTTCGTCTTCTTTATCCCAGCCGTCAGCAAACGCCATGTCGGCTATCACCTCAGCCTCGGCCGCGTCCAGTAGCCTGGTGGCCTCAACGACAGCCCGTAGTTTCATGATGCCAGGCAGGTTCGTATCAGCCAGTGTGTTGGCTAAATCCACGAGCCTGCTTGTATCGAACATACGTTCGAGTCTACACCATTCCTCTGACAAAATC
>WQYR01000013.1 GCA_009781145.1 Propionibacteriaceae bacterium
CATGCCATAATGGTCGGCGCGGGCCTGTAGAAGCTCTGGTGTCCAAAGGCCGGTGTCGAACACCGCATCGGGGTGCACCATGTTGACTCGGATGCCGTCCCCGGCCCACTCCATGGCGGCGACCCGCGAAATCTGCGCGACGGCCGATTTCGACGCAGAGTACGCGGCTGCACCGGGGCCGGGGGCAATGACGTTCTTGGACGCCACGAGGACGACGCGTCCGTAAGGGTAGGCGGCAGCCAGCAGTGGATAGGTCTGGTGGTAAAGATCGACAACCGAGTCAACATTGATCGACATGGTGCGTCGCCAATCGGCCATCGGCAGTTCGGCCAGGTTCGCGCTGGTGGGGAAGATGCCGGCGCTGGGCACGAGGATGTCGAGACCACCGAACAGGTCAACCTGGGTGGCCAAAGCCTTGGCCACGGCCGCCGCATCGGTGACATCCACCCGCAGGCCGACGAAATTTGGGGAATCGAATGTGGTGGTGATGGATTCCGACAGATCCCAGCCGACGACGGTGGCGCCGGCGCCCAGCAATGCTGCGGCGCAGCCCCGCCCGATTCCCGAGGCGGCCCCTGTGACTAACGCTATTTGCCCCCGCAGCGGTCCGCTGTCGTCCCGCCGTTCAGTTTTTGCCTGTTGGAAGGACCAATACTCTAGGTCAAAAACGTGGCTGGCGTCGGCGGGAAGGTAACCGCCTAGGTGGGTCGCCTTTTCGATGGCCGTCATCGTGTGACGGTAGATTTCGGCTGTTGTTTCAGCGTCGGAAGGGGTACGCCCTGCCGTCACCATGCCCAGGGTTTCGTCGAGAAGCACCCGAGGTGCCGGTTCAACGGCGGTTATCTCGCCGCCGCGACGGTGACGGTTAGTTTCGACATATGCCTGGTAGGCCGCGGCGTAAGCGTCAAAATCGGTGCCGATCTGGGGCACTCGTTTGGTCCAGTTGACGTGGTCAGGTGTCAACGGCCCGGCCTGTGAGGCGTCAAGCAGGGCAGGGGATGTTACAAAGGCACTGACTTGGGGGTCAGCGAAGTGGCGCAGGATCAAGGCTTTGTCGGCGCGGGCGCACCAGTCGCGACGCAGTCTGGCAAGGGCAGCGATGTCGGTTGGTGGCAGGTCAGGCCCATCCGCCATGCCGGGCAGGGCGTTCAGTGCCGTCTGCGCACGCTGTGCAATGCCAAGGTGACGCGTCAGGGCCTGCTGTGGCGAGTCACCGACAGTGAATAAGCCGTGGCCCAACACAACCAACCCGGCGGCTTCCGCCGGTGCCGCCTTCCACGCCGCGTCACAGGCGGCAACAAGGTCGGGCCCCGGCATGGCGTATTCGACGAAGACACAATCCGGGAGTAACGCGCGAAGCTTGGCAATGCCGGAGCGGCTGTTGCTGAGGGTGAGTATCGCATCGGCGTGGGAATGAAGCACTACGGTCTGTGGCAGCAGCGCGTGAATCAATGTCTCGACGGACGGATCAGGGGCGAAGGCGTCCACAAGGCAGCAGCGCAAGGCGTTGAGAAGCTCGGCGTCTGGAACAACAACTGGTGGCAACAATGCCTGCACACCGTCGCGCCGCAGGGGCGCCAGCCCGTCCGTCTCCAGGCTGGACATGGCATGCCCACTGGCCTTGACCAGAAGAAGTGGCACGGTTCGTCCAGTGATGTCCACGAAGGATGTCTTGAGCGAGCAGTTTCCGCCGCCTCCCATGACCAGGGACGGGTCCGCTCCGAGCGTTTGACACGCAGAGAGGAATTCGGTCAGCAGTGTTTGTGGAACGCTGCAGTTCCATGAGTGTTGCATTTCTGACCACCTGCGCGTCGTTACTTTACAAGATGTCTGACAACCTACGCGAGATCACCCACACATGTCAAGAGAGACGGGCTACCCGTTGCGGAAAATCGTGAAGTTGTAGCGACCTTCGATGAAGTAAGTGCGCGAGTGCAGCAGAAGCTCTCCAGAAAGGTCGTAATGAAGCTGGTTAAGAAGAACGAACAGGTGGTGAGCCGGCGCCTCCGCGCCCCAACCGATGTGCTTCGAATAGACGGCGTGGATCTCGGCGTTGCCGTGGTGGGGGACGATGCCAAGGTGCTCGCGGAAGAAGGCGAACAGCGAGCCCGTGAGAGTTTCCGGGTCAAATCCGTCAGGCAGTACCGAAGCCGGAATGAGGTCGTAGGAGTAGGCGACAACCTCCCCGTCGGCAAGAATTGTGCGGCGCAGTTCAAGCACCAAGGCCTGACCCGGCAGGTGCATGTCCGCCGCCTCATCGGGCAGGACGTGGCGGATCTGGCGGCTGGCGTAGATCATGCCTGGTTCCTTGCCAGTGGCTCGAATCGACTCTGTGATCGAATCCAGTCGCTCCAACCCTGCCTGGACGGCAGGCCGCTCGGCGACGAATGACCCGACGCCGTGCTGGGTCTGTATCAATCCGATTGCTTCCAGTTCGTGAAGTGCTGCTCGGACAGTCGGTCGCGACACGCCGAACTGTTCGGCGAGCTGGATTTCTGGCGGCAATTTGGACCCAGGAACATAGCTGCCGGCAAACATCTGGTCACGGAGTTTTCCCGATATCTGGGACACCAACGTCTGTCTGGCCGTCACGTTCCCATCCTCCTCTGGTCCGAATTTCAATACCGTCGGCGCGTTTCAGGTAACGGCTTCGTCGCCTCCACGTCTTCACACCGATCACAGTTTAGCCGGACGGTAACAATTTGGACAAGACATGGTCGTTGGTTGATATCGTTTGACATGTGCATTAAGTTGTTAGACAACACATGGTAGTAACACCGAAGTTTTCCAGAGAAGGACGATGTCATGGTTCGCGCGTTTGAATGGCTCGATGACAGTTCCGTGCTGCGCATGCTTGACCAGACCGTGCTGCCGATAGAAGAGCGCTACCTCAACGTCAACACTGTCGACGCACTTGTCGATGCCATCGTCACGCTGGCCGTGCGCGGCGCCCCCGCGTTGGGAGCGGTCGGGGCCTTTGGCGTGGCCATCGCCATGCGTCAGGCGGAATCAGAGGGCTGGAGCGAAGACCGTCTCGTCACCGAGGTGGATCATCTGCGGCAAGCCCGTCCAACAGCCGTCAACCTGTCATGGGGGGTCGATCAAGCCTGGGCCGTGGCGCCGCAAGGTTACGATGCGGTGGTCACGCGAGCCAAGCAGGTGGCCGCCGAAGATGAGGCGGCCAACCGGAAGCTGTCAAAACTGGGGGCCGATTGGATTCTGGCCAGGTGCCAGGCCAACGCCGTTCGAGTCGTGACGCATTGCAACACCGGCGCGCTGGCCACGACAGCCTGGGGCACGGCCTACGGAATCATCCATGAGTTGTTTGACCGCTCGGCACTGATCAGCGTCTTCGCAGACGAGACCCGCCCGCTGCTGCAGGGTGCCCGGCTCACCAGCTGGGAGCTGACCCAGGACGGCATACCGCACGTCGTCGAGGCCGACGGCGCCGCGTCCAGCACGATCCTTTCGGGCAAGGTCGACGTCGCCATCATCGGGGCCGACCGGATCGCCGCCAACGGCGACACCGCGAACAAGATTGGCTCCGTGGCGCTGGCGTTGGCTTGCCAACGTCGGGGCATCCCATTCGTCGTCGCGGCGCCGTTCTCGACGGTCGATCTTGCCACCGAATCAGGCAATGAGATCGAAATCGAGCAACGCGATGAAGCCGAGGTGCTCGGGTTTGCCGGCGTGCGCACGACGCCGCTGTCGAGTGTTGGCTTCAACCCGGCCTTCGATGTGACGCCCCACGATCTCATTTCGGCGATCGTTACCGAGCGGGGCATCGTCGAGCCCTCAGCAGGCAAAGGCCGGCTATCGAGTCTGGCATGAACTGCCAAAGACATGGAAAGTCCATAGAAAAGGAAAAAGAAAGGAAACCCTCCATGACAATGAAATCAAAGGCCGGCCCAATTGCGGCACTGGTCGCCGTTTTGGCCCTGGGGCTTAGCGCTTGCTCGCAGGGTGCGCCAGCTGGCAACTCGTCGACCAACAACAATGCCTCTGTGGGAACGGCAACCGGTGCTGCGCCCGCGCCATTCTCCGACAAGCAGGTGCATCTCGCGCTTATCCAGCAGTCTGGTGGCGGCGACTACTTCCAGCAGTACCTGAACGGTGTCAAGCTGCAGGCTGCGACCATGGACGTCAAGCTTGACGTTTACGACGCCAAGGGTGACAACGCCCAGCAGGCTGCACAGCTCGACCAGGCGATTGCCACAAATCCTGATGGCATCATCATCACCCACGGCTTGCCCGACACTCTTTGCCCGGGTATCAACAAGGCCGAGCAGGCGGGCATCAAGGTCGTCATCTACGACGTGATCATTCAGACGTGCTCTCCGAACACGGTGCAGACCCAGCAGTCCGATGCGCAGATTGCGTCGCTGGTGCTGGATCAGATGACAACGGATCTCGGCACGGGTGCCAAGGTCGGCTACGTCAACGTCTCGGGTATCGCCCCGCTGGATCGTCGTGACGCCGTTTGGCAACAGTATGTGGCCAAGAACAACTGGCAGCAGGCGTTCAAGACCGGTAAGTACACCGACTCGTCCAACTCGGACTCGGTGCCGCTGGTCTACGCAGCCTTGCAGGCTAACCCCGATGTCACAGGTCTCTATTGCCCGTACGACGAACTCACCAAAGCCTGCGTGACGGCCCTTGAGCAGGCCAACATGACCGACAAGGTGAAGGTTTACGGTGCTGACATTTCTGACGCCGACATCGCCATCATGAGTGCGGCTGGCAGCCCATGGGTCGCCACCGGCACCACCGATCCGAACGCCATCGGCGCTGCCGACACTAGGATCATGTTCCTGGCACTGGCCGGTCAGCTCAATGTGACGACGGTCGACTTCCCGCCGATCCTGGTGACCCAGGACATGCTGCGCACAAACAACATCACCAGCATGTCGGGCCTGCGCCAGGCAGAGCCGACGTTGAACATTGCCGACATTGCGTCGGCGCCGTGGATTCCGTCTATCGTATTCAACTGACGACAAACGGTTAGCACCGAAGGAAGCAGCGTCATGAGCACCGAAGCTGAATCAGGTTACGCACTGGAATTGCGCGGGATCACCAAGTCATTTGGGCGCAACTCAGTTCTCAAGGATGTCAGTTTGTCCTTGAAGCCTGGCAGGATCATGGCGCTGCTCGGTGCAAACGGGGCTGGCAAGTCCACCCTCATCAAGATTCTGGCTGGCGCCTACCAGCGAGACGCCGGCGAGATACTTGTGTCCGGTGCTGAGGTCGACATTCACGATCCAATGTCGGCCGCAGCACAGGGCATCCAAACGGTGCATCAACGCATCGATCAAAGTGTTGTGCCCGGCATGACCGTGGCCGAAAACTTCTTGTTCGAGGACATCGTAAAAGGTACGGCCCCGAAGGTGTCGTCAATCGGCCAGCTGGTCAAATTGGCGAAACCGGTGGCGGCGACGCTGGATCTGGATTGGCCAGACAAGAAGATGCGAAGTGACGTCTTCGAACTTGGCACAGCCGACACCCAGCTGATGCTGTTAGCTCGGGCGCTGGTTGAGCACCCAAAGGTGCTTGTTCTAGACGAGCCGACGTCGGCCCTTTCGCAGGCTGAAGTCGAGCGACTGTTTGATGTCATTCGTCGGCTGCGTAGCGAGGGCATGGCGATTTTGTATGTGTCGCACCATCTGTCGGAAATCGTCACCTTGGCAGATGATCTTGCGGTGCTGCGTGACGGGCGCGTGGAGGATCGCCAGCAGGCGCCCCTCGACATGGACAGAGCCGTGCGGTCCATGCTCAGCCAGGACGTCTCCATGGAGGCGGCGGCCGTCACCGAACAGCGCGGCGACAAAGTGGCAATCGAACTGCACGGGGTTCAGTTGTTGAAGCGTTCAACCCCCGTCGACTTGGAGCTTCGTTACGGTGAGGTCACCGGGATAATCGGTCTGTTGGGTGCGGGAAAGTCCGAGTTGGCACGCAGCATCTTCGGCGTTGACCCGTTGCGGGCGGGTTCGATGACGCTCAACGGTCAGCCGTACCGTCCGACCAACGCGCATCACGGTGTGCAGAACGGTATCTACCTGGTGCCCGAGGATAGGGCGAAAGAGGCTATGCTGCCCAAGTGGACCGTCTCACACACATCCAGCCTGCCGTTCATCTCAAGATTTTCGCCAGCGGGGGTCATTGACTTCAAGCGCGAAAAAGTACACGGCCAAGGGATTCTGACCGACTTTGCTGTGGTCAGCACAGGTCCAGATCAGCGCGTCGACGCGTTGTCTGGTGGTAACCAGCAAAAAGTCGTGGTGGGACGCTGGATGAGTGGCGACCCGCGCATAATCCTGCTCGACGAGCCATTCCGCGGTGTTGATATTGGCGCCCGCCATGACCTGTCGGCCAAAGCCCGTCAGGCAGCCAAAGACGGCGCCTGCGTGGTCGTTTTGTCAAGTGATATTGAAGAGATCGAAGAAGTAGCCGACCGCGTATTGGTGCTCGTCGAAGGACACTTTGTGCTCGACCGCTATACAACCGAAGTCGACAGAGACACCATTGTCGCAAGCATGTCCGAGGAGAAAGCCAATGTCTGAAAAGCCTTCCGCAAAAACCGCGCCCGTTGTGCTGCCAGCGCCTAAGGAGGACAACCCTTGGGGAGTCCGTGCTCAGGGGGCGATTGTCAAGTATGGGTTTATCGCAGTCACCATTTTGCTTTTCGCCTATTTCGCCGCCACGCAGCCCGCCTTCCGTACATCGACCATGCTGTTGACCATGCTGAAACTGGCTTCTGTTACCGCCATCCTGGGTTTGGGAATGACGTTCACAATGACCGTCGGTGGCATGGACATGTCTGTGGGGGCTCAGGCCGGTTTGGCCGTGCAGATGTCCGCCATGATCATGGTGTTTTACAACATGACCGCGTCTACTGCGGTGGTCTTTGTGATACTGATCGGACTTTGCGTCGGCTTGGTGAACGCGTTTCTGATTGTCGTGTGCCGAGTGCCCGACTTGTTAGCGACGTTAGCGATGATGTTCGTCATACAAGGTGCTGGGCTTATCCCGGTGGCTGGGCAATCGATTTCGTCAGGCATGACCATGACAAACGGCCATATTGCGCCCGGCAAGGTGACGGCCAGCTTCCGGCTGATAAACAATGGCAACGTTGGCCCGATTCCCGTGCCGGTCATCATCATGCTGGTGTTGTTTGTCGTGGGCTGGTTCATCTTGTCGAGAACCAAGTGGGGGCGCATCATGTACGCGGTCGGGGCAAATCCGACAGCCGTCAAACTGGCTGGCGTCAGGGTTGGTCTGTATCGCGGCCTCGCCTATGTGATCAGCGGGTTCTTGGCTTCCATCGCCGGGTTGATCATGGTCGCCCGAATTGGTCAGGGCGACGTGACGGCCGGGTCGACCAGCCTGCTGGAAGCTGTTGCGGTCGCCCTCGTTGGTACATCAGTGCTGGCGATCGGACGTCCCAACCCGTGGGGCACCTTGCTTGGCACGGTGCTCATCATCATTGTTGTGACGGGCCTATCGATGATGGGTCAGCCGTATTACATTCAGGACACAGCCAAGGGCTTGGTGCTGTTGTTGGCCTTGCTGTTCTCGTATACGCTTTCCCGAAAACCCATGCGGTTTGTCCCGGCAACCAACATCACGCAGTTCAAGGAGGAAAACGATGGCTAATTATGAATTTTTGACCACAGACACGATTGGCGCCTACATTGCGTCCAAGCCGGAGTTGGCTAGCCGCATTGATGCCGCGAACCTGGTCAGGCTCAACGAAATCGGCGACGGCAACCTGAACCTCGTCTTCTTGGTCAAGGATTCATCGGGCCGCGGCATGTGCCTGAAGCAGGCTCTGCCGTATGTGCGGTTAACCGGTGAGGGCTGGCCCATGACTCCCGACCGTGCCCGTCACGAAGCCGAGAGCATCCAGGCTCACCATGCCCTGGTTCCAGAACTGCTGCCGGAAATCTTCCTGTTCGACGAGCCGCGCCACATCATTGCCATGGAAGACCTGTCGGATCACCAGGTGTGGCGCACGGCGCTGAACCTTGGCGAGCGCGATGAGGGCGCGGCGGCGGCGATGGGACGGTACATGGCGTCATACGCCTTTGGGACGTCGCTTTTCGCCATGGATCGAGAAGCCTTGTCGGAGGCCATCGCTCGTACCCAGAACCCACAGATTTGCACAATCACCGAGGATCTGATTTTCACCGAACCGGTGGTCGACGCCGGACGCAACGAGGTGCTGCCAGCCAACCAGAGGGACGCCGTCGAACTGAGCAGTGACCCGCAGATGATGGCCGCGATGGGTGAGGCGAAGTGGACCTTCATGACCCACGCCGAGGCTCTCATCCATGGCGATCTGCACACGGGTTCGGTGATGGTGCGGTGCCCAGACGGCTCGACGACATGTGACTCTGTCAAGGCCTTCGACTCCGAATTCGCCTTCTACGGCCCGGTTGCGTTCGACATCGGGATTCTGCTGGCCAACTATGTGCTGGCGGCCGCTCGTGCCTATGCGCTGGGTGAGGACGACCGCGCCGCCTGGTGCTTGAACTTGATTGCCGAGAGCTGGCAGGGGTTCGAGACGGAGTTCCGTCGGCTCTGGCCGTCCCGCATCGACCCCCGCGTCTGGGGCGACGACTTCCTCGATGCGCTGCTGGACCGATGGGGGAGTGAGACGTGGCTGTTTGCTGCCTGCGAGCTGTCGCGTCGCATCGTCGGCCTGGCCAAGACATCTGACATCGAAACGTTGTCTCCAGACCTGCGTGAGGGTGCGGTTCGTGGGGCGCTTCAGGTGGCCCGGGCTCTGGTTCGGAAGCGACACGGCGACCATTCACCGCAGGCCCTGATCGACATCGCGGCGTCCACCCTGCAAGCCAACCGCACCAACTGACGGCGCCACAGGCAACTGCGCACGCAGAATATGCGGCGGGTGATTCGTGCCTGGCCAATCCCGCCTGGTAAGCTAATTTGTTGCCGTGAAACGGCCGCGGGTATGTCGGCTTCCCTGAAGTGTACGGGGCAGCGCCGCGCAGCGAGATATTAGGAGAGTCCATCAATGGATGCAGCCACCAAGACGGCCATCATCGAAGAGTACGCCACCCACAAGGGTGACACGGGCTCGCCCGATGTACAGATCGCCCTGCTGACCAAGCGTATTGCCCACCTGACAGAGCATTTGAAGGTCCACAAGGGCGATCACCACTCACACCGAGGCTTGATGCTGATGGTCGGCCAGCGCCGTCGTCTGCTTAACTACGTCGCCAAGAACGACATCGAGCATTACCGTGAACTGATTGCCCGGCTCGGCCTTCGCCGCTGACCGGGTTTTTCTATGCGGTGGGCGCCTTGGCGCCCGCCGCCCCACAACTGAACACAACCCAAATCTGAGGCCGGAATTGCAGGTGCTTTTGGTCCTCGGTAGTGGCGTTCGGGTCTAGAGCCCCGAGCGCTTCGATCGAAGACCGAATGCAGTGACTTCCGGGCCTCCACTAGTGATGAGGAAATACCAATGGAAGGTCCAAACCTAAAATTCGCCGAAGCCATCATTGACAATGGCAAGTTCGGCAAGCACGTCGTCCGCTTCGAGACTGGCGTGCTGGCACAACAGGCTGACGGCTCGGCAGCCGTCTACCTGGACGGCGACACGATGTTGCTGTCTGCCACAACTGCCCAAAAGCAACCGCGCGAAGCGATTGACTTCTTCCCGCTGACGGTCGACATTGACGAGAAAATGTACGCCGTTGGGCGTATCCCCGGCAGCTTCTTCCGCCGCGAAGGTCGCCCCACCGAAGAGGCCATTTTGGCCTGCCGGCTGATCGACCGGCCGCTGCGTCCGGCGTTCGTCAAGGGTCTTCGCAACGAGGTCCAGGTGGTCGTCACCGTCCTTGCCCTGAACCCCGATGTCTCGTACGACGTTGTGGCCATCAATGCCGCGTCGATGAGCACCCAGATCGCCGGCTTGCCGTTCTCAGGCCCGATCGGCGGCGTGCGCGTCGCTCTGATCGAGGGCCAGTGGGTGTGCTTCCCGACGGTTGAGCAAGACACCCACGCCACCTTCTCGATGGTGGTGGCCGGGCGTGTGCTGGCTGACGGTGACGTCGCCATCATGATGGTTGAGGCCGAATCGACTGAAGCCACCTGGAACATCGTCAAGTCGGGCAAGCAGGCGCCGACAGAAGAGATCGTGGCCGGTGGCCTTGAGGCCGCCAAGCCGTTCATTCGCACGCTGTGCGATGCGCAGGTCGATCTGGCTCAGCAGGTCAACAAGCCGACCTACCCGTTCCCCGTCTTCAAGGAGTACGAGGACGACATGGTGGCGGCGCTGGACGAGCGCGCCCACGCCCGCCTTGTCGAGATCATGCAGATCGTCGGCAAGCAAGAGCGTGAGGACGCCGAGCATGCGCTGCGCGATGAGGTCGCAGATCAGGTGCTGGCGCTGGCCGAGTTCGAGGGTCGTGACTCCGAGATCGCCGCCGCCTGGAAGGCAATCACCAAGAAGATCGTCCGTCAGCGTGTGCTGCACGAGTCCGTCCGCATTGACGGTCGCGGCCCGCGCGACATCCGGCCGCTGAGCGCCGAGGTGGGCATCATCCCGCGCGTCCACGGCTCGTCCCTGTTCCAGCGCGGCGAGACCCAGGTGCTGGGCGTGACCACGTTGAACATGCTTGACATGGAGCAGAAGCTCGACACGCTGAGCCCGGTGCACACCAAGCGCTACATGCACAACTACAACATGCCGCCGTTCTCGACCGGCGAGACGGGCCGCATCGGCAGCCCGAAGCGCCGCGAGGTGGGCCACGGCCGTCTGGCCGAGCGGGCCTTGGTGCCGGTGCTGCCGACGCGCGAGGAGTTCCCCTACGCCATCCGCGAGGTGTCTGAGGCGATCGGATCCAACGGCTCTACATCAATGGGGTCGGTGTGCGCGTCGACCATGGCCATGCTGAACGCGGGCGTGCCGCTTCGCGCGTCCGTCGCCGGCATCGCAATGGGCCTGATGAGCGAGCCCGACGACAACGGCGAGACCCGCTACGTCGCCTTGACCGACATCCTGGGCGCCGAGGACGCGCTGGGCGACATGGACTTCAAGGTGGCCGGCACCAGGGAGTTCGTCACTGCGCTGCAACTCGACACCAAGCTGGACGGCATCCCGTCCGACGTGCTGGCAGCCGCGCTCAGCCAGGCCCGCGACGCCCGTCAGACCATCTTGGACGTCATGGACGAGGCGATCACTGAACCTGACGAGATGAGCCCGCACGCGCCGCGCATCATCACTATCCACATCCCGGTCGACAAGATCGGCGAGATCATTGGCCCCAAGGGCAAGGTCATCAACCAGATGCAGGACGACACGGGCGCCAACATCTCGGTGGAAGAGGACGGCACGATCTATGTCGGTGCCACCACCGGTGAGGCGGCCGAGGCGGCTCGCGCCATGATCAACGCCATCGCCAACCCGACCATGCCTGAGAAGGGCGAGCGCTACCTCGGTACCGTCGTCAAGCTGACGACCTTCGGCGCGTTTGTGTCGCTGCTGCCGGGCAAGGACGGGCTACTTCACATCTCCAAGCTGCGCGACCTCAACGGTGGCAAGCGCGTCGAGAACGTCGAAGATGTTCTGCAGGTGGGCAGCAAGCTGATGGTTGAGATTAACGAGATCGATGACCGCGGGAAGTTAAGCCTTATTCCGGTCATCGAAGAGGGAGAGAGCTCGGCTGACACCGTGACCGAAGAGTGAGGTGGGCACGGTGAGCGAGTACGAAGGTTTGGAGGCCCAGGCTGGTTATGGCCCGGTGCCCGTTGACGAAGCTCCCAAGATGCGCGGGCAGGTCGGGCCGGCTTTCAAGCCGGTCCACCCGCTGGCCGTGGCGCCCGTGGTGCCGCCGCAGCATTCTGTGGACGGTTTCGTGCGCGAGTTCCTGCACGAGTTGCACATCGGCTCTGGTGTGCAACTGGCCAGGTCGTCGGTCAACGACCAATACTTGGCACTGGCACGCACCGTTCGTCACTACCTGATGGCGCACTGGCTGGAGACCCAGCGCAAGGTGCACGAGCGTCGCGCAAAGACCGTGGCCTACCTGTCGGCCGAGTACCTTCTGGGACGCCAGTTGGGCAACGCCCTTCTGGCCACCGACCTGGAAGCCATCGCCGCCGAGGCCATGACGTCTTGCGGCCTTGACCTGGAGACCCTGCGGGCGCAGGAAGTCGAGCCCGGTTTGGGCAATGGAGGCCTGGGGCGCTTGGCGGCTTGCTTTGTCGACTCGCTGGCCACCATGGCTGTGTCCTGCATCGGCTACGGCATCCGCTACGAGTACGGCATCTTCCGTCAGACATTCGTCGATGGACGCCAAGTCGAGCAGCCCGACGCCTGGTTGGCGCTCGGCGCGCCGTGGGAGTTCGTCCACCCAGAGTCAGCCGTCCGCGTCAACTTTGGTGGTACCACCGAGCATTACACCGATGACGATGGCACGCAGCATTCGCGCTGGATTCCGGCTTGGAATGTGCTGGGTGTGCCCTACAACTACATGGTGCCTGGCTTCCAGAACGGACGCGTCAACACGCTGCGGCTGTGGAGCGCGGAGGCCACAAAGGCTTTCGACCTGGAGATTTTCAACGCCGGCGAATACACCGAGGCCGTTCGGGCCCAGACCTACGCCGAGAACATCACGAAGGTGCTGTACCCGGAGGATTCGACGCCGCAGGGCAAGGAACTGCGCCTGCAGCAGCAGTATTTCTTCGTTGCCTGTTCGCTGCGCGATTTCATCGACAACCAGTTGGAAGACGGCGAGGACCTGCACAATCTGCCTGACCGCGTCATCTTCCAGTTGAACGACACGCACCCGGTGATCGCCATTCCAGAACTGATGCGGATACTGGTTGACGAGCGCGGATGGGACTGGGACGAGGCATGGGCGCTGACGCAGCGCTGCTTTGCCTACACGTGCCACACGCTGCTGCCAGAGGCTCTGGAGGTCTGGTCGACGGACTTGATGGGCCGTCTTCTGCCACGTCATCTGGAGATCATCTACCGCATCAACGACGAGTTCCTTGAGCTGCTGCGGCAGACCTACCCGGATGATCCGACCAAGCCTTGCACTATGTCGATCATCGCTGAAGGGCCACCTCGGGCTGTCCGTATGGCTTTCTTGGCGTCGGTGACGGCGACGAAGGTGAACGGGGTGGCCGAGCTTCACTCGCAGTTGCTGCGTGACAAGGTGCTGCCGGAGTTTTCGCAGCTTTGGCCGGACAAGTTCACCAATGTCACCAATGGGGTGACGCCGCGCCGGTTCATACGGCTGTCGAACGCCGGGCTGTGCGATCTGATCACAGACGCCATCGGGGTGGGGTGGCTTACCGACCTTGAACGTCTACAAGAGCTTGAGCCGTACGCCGAGGACGACGATTTCCGTCGTCAGTTTGCCGACATCAAGACCGCAAACAAGGCCACGCTGGCGGACGTTTTGATGGTTCGCGACGGCATTGAACTGCCCAGCGGGCACATGCTCGATGTAATGGTGAAGCGCCTACACGAGTACAAGCGTCAGTCGCTGAAGCTGCTGCACATCGTCTGCCTGTACCAACAGATCATCTCTGGGGCGGTCAAGGCTTCCGACGTGCTGCCCAGGGTGTTCATCTTCGGGGCCAAGGCCGCGCCTGGCTACAAGCTGGCCAAGGACACAATTCACCTGATCAACTCAGTTGCCAAGGTGATAAACGCCGATCCGCGTGTGGAAGACGTCATCAAAGTCGCATTTGTGGCCAACTACAACGTGACGGTGGCGCAACGGCTCATCCCGGCGGCTGACCTATCGGAGCAGATTTCGCTTGCGGGCAAAGAAGCGTCCGGCACGGGCAACATGAAGTTCGCACTCAACGGTGCGCTGACCATCGGCACGGACGACGGAGCCAATATCGAAATCCGCCAGTTGGTGGGCGATGAGAACTTCTTCTTGTTCGGTATGAGCGAGCCGGAGGTCGAGGCCTTGGCAACACGCGGTTACAACCCGCAAGATTGCCTCGGCGACCCGCAACTGCGCGCGACGCTGGACTTGTTGACATCGGGGGTGTTTTCTGACGGCGATCAGGCCGCCTTCACACCGCTGCTCACCAACTGGGCGCATTCCGACCCGTTCATGGCGATGGCCGACTTCCGAAGCTACATCGAGGCCCAAACTCGCGTCGAAGAAGCGTATCGCAACCAGACGGCATGGGTTCACGCGGCGATTCTGAACGTCGCCCGTTGCGGCTACTTCAGCTCGGACCGATCCGTCGCCGACTACTTGGATCGAATCTGGCACGCCACGTCTTTGCGGTGATATTGCTCGGTGTCTCCGCTGAGTGATCACTGTGATGTGTGCGGTATCAGATATGAAAGACTGGAGTCGTGGTAATCGAATCCCCCCCAAAGCTCGACCCCAGGACGCTTCGGATAATCCCGCTCGGCGGCCTGGGCGATGTCGGCCGCAACATGACGGTCTTCGAGATCGACGGTCAACTATTGATAGTCGATTGCGGTGTGCTGTTCCCGGCCGGGTCACAGCCCGGCGTCGACCTCATTCTGCCCGCCCTGAACTACCTTGACGACCGGTTGGACGACATAGTCGCTCTGGTGCTGACGCACGGACATGAAGATCACATCGGTGCCGTGCCATTCCTGCTGAAGCGCCGTGACGATATCGACATTTACGCATCCAAGCTGACGCTTGCCTTCCTGGAGCCGAAGCTCAAAGAGAATGGCTTGAGTGCCGCCTGTTTTCATGAGGTGCATGAGGGTGACACCCTCAAACTCGGCCAACCCGTCGATTTTGATCTGGAGTTCTTGGCTGTCAACCACTCGATACCCGACGCACTGGCCGTTGCCATCAAGACGCCTGCGGGCACGGTTCTGCACACGGGCGACTTCAAGATGGACCAGTTGCCGCTGGACGGTCGGCTGACCGATCTTCGAGGTTTTGGACGGCTGGGGGAGCAGGGTGTCGATCTTTTGATGGTCGATTCCACCAACGCGGAAGTGCCCGGCTTCACGCCCTGGGAGCGCGACACTGGCCCGGCCCTCGAGCGGGTGTTTTTGACGGCTCAACGCAAGATCGTAGTGGCGTGTTTTGCGTCCCATGTTCATCGCGTGCAGCAGATCGTCGACCTGGCCGCCAGGCATGGCCGAAAGGTCTGTTACATGGGACGGTCAATGGTGCGGAACATGGCGGTGGCTCGTGACCTGGGTTACCTGACGGTGCCCGGCGACACGCTGATCGACATCGACCAACTGAAGAATTTTGACGACTCCCAAGTGGTGGTCATTTCGACGGGTTCGCAGGGTGAGCCGCTGTCTGCCCTGTCCCGCATGGCCAGCGGTGACCATGCAAATATCGAAATCGGCTCAGGCGACGTTGTACTGTTGGCGTCCTCGCTGATCCCTGGCAATGAAGCTCCAGTTTTCGATCTTGTCAACGGGCTCACGCGGCTCGGGGCCACGGTGGTCCACAAGGGCAACGCCTTTGTCCACGTGTCGGGGCACGCCAGCCAAGGTGAACTGCTTTATGTCTACAACATCGTGAAGCCTCGCAACGCGATGCCGGTGCATGGCGAGGTGCGCCATCTGGCCGCCAATGCCGAGTTGGCCAGGTCTTCTGGCATGCCAGAAGACCACGTCATCGTTGCCTCAGATGGGGACGTCATCGATCTGGCAGACGGGCACGCGAAGGTGGTCGGGCAGGTGGACGCCAGCTACATCTTCGTGGACGGTTTGACTGTCGGCGACGTGTCGGAGGCGGGGCTCACGGACCGGAAGATTTTGGGCGAAGAAGGCTTCATCTCGATCGTCGCGGCCGTAGACCTGAGGCAGGCGTCCATCGTCGCTGGGCCCGACTTGCACGCTCGTGGTTTCCTTGAGGACGAGCACGTCTTCGATGACGTAACCGAGCAGGTACGGGACGCACTGCAGGCAGGGCTGGCGGACGGAGTAGAAGACGTGCATAGCCTCGCGCAACTCGCGCGAGCCACCGTCAGGCACTGGGTGTCGAAGGCCTATCGCACCCGCCCGATGATCGTCCCGGTGATCATCGCAGTGTGAGCGGTGTCTGGCAGTTGGCTTGGCGGCCAAACCCTGCGCTGATCAGCAGATGATGTTGCACAGGGATTTGACAGCGACAAAAATGTGTGATAAAAACTGACCTACAGGGGGCCCATCAGATTGCTGTTGGGGCGGGGGGTAGGGGCGTATGTGCTTCTCTGTCGAAACCGAATGCGACGCTGGTCGCAGGAAAACACAAGGAGGGTAAGAAACAATGAACACGAAAAAAAAGCGGATGTTCGGAGCTGGCGCAGCGGTGGCTGTTAGTGCCGCCATCTTTGGCTGCGTTGCCACTCCGGCAATGGCCGACGGTGATTGGTATGGCTCATGGAGCTGCCCAGCCAGCACTGTGGTCATCGCCAGTGGAGTCTCAGACGGGTCAGGCCAGATGCTTGAGTATGCCGCATCACACTCATCAGGGCAAGGCGCCTATGCGAAAGGCACGACCGTCGTCTGGAAGGGCAACTTCTATGGCGGTGGCTCTTGGGAAGTCGTGGGGGATGGAGCTGCTTCTGGCACTGGGTATTGCGGTGTCTGATGTTGCCCAGGCATGGCTCATGCCGCGTGATCGCGGCTAGCACCGTGCTGGTGGTTTTCGTCCTGGCTGTGGGGTGTTCCTCGCAGCCAGGCGAGCTAACCAGCAAGCCGGCAGTTTCCCCAACGGAGTCGTCAACACTCTGGCCGAGCGCATCTCCTGGTTGGGTTGAACCAGGTTGGATGGCGCAGGTGCGGCAGGAGAATGATGAGTATCAGTCGTCGACGATTGCCTGTTATGCCGAGTACGGATTCAGCGGTGTGCGCGAAATGGGTGGGAATGTGGTATTTGTCGACGTTCCACAGGATCCCGCAACGCAAGCATTGATGAAGAAGGCATTTGATGACTGCGATGTGCGAGTCCCTCGGCCAGCATATGTGGGTGACCAGGTGTTGGATGATGCGGCCTATGGAAAAATGGTGCAATTGCGAGACTGCGTGATGGAGCATGGTTATCCATTGCCGGAACCTCCCACTGCCGAAACATGGAAAGAGTCGAACCTAGCGGATGCGTGGAACCCATATCAGTTTTTTATCGGCCCAAGCCCGGAGCATGCGGTGCAACAGTCTGAATTGTTTGGGCTGGAGGCCGCCTGCCCGCAACCAGGGCCGAACTTCGTTGTTGTTGGCCCGTCTGACCAACCCAGGTGAGGCGATGATGGTGTGATGGTTGGCGACGCAACGTTAGGCGTACAACAGAGCGGCGGGAGCCCACGACGGGGAAGACTGGGCACCCTTGTGTGGGTTCTGGCCTTGATCGGAGCAACTGGGCTGGGGTTCGTATTTGGCCGCTGGGCGTTCCTGGCGCCCCAGATGGATGACATCAACGCCAATCCGGCAACCGTCACTGTTACTGAGATGACAGTTGGGAGGTCGATTCCGGCGATTGTGGGCGCTGTTTGGCCAGCACGTCCTTTTGGGGTTGGTGGGGCATCTGGTGTGCTGACGTCGATCAGTGTCACCGATGGCGCGATGGTCAATGAGGGGGACGTTCTGTACACCGTGGATCTGAGACCGGTGTTGGCGGCTGTGGGAGCAGTGCCATCGTTTCGCGATTTGACGCAAGGAATAGTCGGGCGAGACGTTGCTCAGTTGCAAGGATTGCTGATTGACAAAGGACTGTTTCGAGGTGCCCCAAATGGTGTATTTGACGCGGCGACAGCACGTGCTGTGCTGGCTTGGCAGAAAAGCGTAGGGGTGAAAGAGGATGGTGTGGTAAGAGTCGGGGACATCGTATTTGCGGACAAGCTGCCAGCAAGAGTGAGGCTGGTAGACGGCATGGCAGTGGGCAAACGGTTGGCTCCCGGGGATGTGGTGCTATCGGTGCTCGACGCCGACCCGCAATTCACGGTGACTGTACTTCCGAACTCGGCTCTGGACTCGTCGAAACCACTGGAAGTAATGATCAATGACCAAGTCGTGCAGGCGGTTGTCTTCTCGTCAAGCCAGGACAGATCAGGCGATTCAATTTGGGTCCTATCCAGCAACAGCGGCGGCCCCATTTGTGCAGACAAGTGCGGTGAGGTCTCCCTGGATCCGACTGAGGCCGTATTTTCAGCACGTCAAGTGGTGACCCCCGAGGTGACTGGGCCTGGTGTGCCAGCGGCAGCTGTCTGGCTTAGGGCCTCAGGAGACCCGTACCTACTTGAGTGTGATGGCACCGAACTGCCGGTGACAATTGTGGCCGAAGGGGAAGGGGGTGTCGTGCTGAATGGTGTCGCTGATGGAGTGGTCGTTGTGCTGGCCGGACAGTCCATACGGCCGATGACGCCGACATCCTCTTCTCAGCCGACAGAGGCGCCGTCATGACAGAAGATCGCCCGCTGATGGTGAGTGTACGCGAGCTTTCCTTCTCCTACCGGCAGGACTCTTCAGCGGTGGTGGAAGGCCTGAGTTTCGGGGCGCCAGCGGGTGCGGTTACGGCATTGACGGGACCGTCAGGGTCAGGAAAGTCAACGCTGTTGTATCTCTTAGCCTTGATGATTCGTCCAACTGGTGGCGAAGTCATCTGGGATGGGCAGCCCACGGGACGGTTGCCGGACGCCACACGGTCACAAATGCGCGCTGCCCGAATGGGGTTCGTGTTTCAGGACTCTCTGCTCGATCCGTCTCGCACTGTGCTGGCCAATGTCTGCGATTCGGGGTTGTTCGCGGGTATGCCACATTCCGTTGCTGTATCCCGGGCACAGCAATTGCTGGCCCGGTTCGGTGTGCAGCACAGGGCTGATCATCGACCTGGCGAGATATCGGGCGGTCAGGCACAGCGGGTAGCACTGTGTCGCGCCCTGCTGACTGACCCGAAAGTGATATTCGCGGACGAACCGACCGGCAATCTTGATGACGACTCGGCGCAAGTGGTGTGGCAAGCGTTGGCAGACCATGCTGACTGTGGCGGCACCGTCGTTCTCGCCACACATGACCATGGATTGGCGGCGCGTTCGGATGTTGAGGTGCGGCTGATCGGTGACGGTGGAGTCGAGGTCAGGAGTGCCAATGGCCACCAGTGATGGCTGGTCCGGCACGCCACAGGTCCGCGAGATATTGAGGGACTCTATCGCTGGCGCCCGCGCTCAGATTGCCGCAACGCTCACCACCGCACTCGTGTTGGCGACAGTTTGCTTCACGATCCTGGTGACAACGGGCCAGTCTGCAGCGACCCAGGCCCATATCATTGGGCAGATCGATTCGGCGGGCACACGGCTGATCGCACTGTCTGACAATGACGGCGCATCGGGTATCTTGTCAACTGCCCCAGAGGTTATTTCGGGGCTGTCGGACGTGTCATGGGCTTTTGGCCTTGGCGCGGCGATTGATGTTACCAACCCAATACTGCCGGTCGGACGGGCGGCATCCCGTGTTCTGGTAGGCGAGCTGCCGCCTGAGCTTCCGATCATCCAAGGACGAGCCCCGCGACCAGGCGAGGCGGTAGCCGGAGTCGGTGCGGCCACAGCCCTCAACCTCGGACCTGGTTTGGGTCGAATCCAAACCATTGGGCAGGCCGACTCTGATCCGATCGGAGTTGTTGGCGTGTTTACGGCGACTGGCCCGCTTGCACACCTGAACGACGTGGTACTCATCGCCCAGGCACCGGAGGACGTCGGCACCTTAAGGTATGTCTATGTGATGGCAGTCAACGTGGTCATCATCGACCGTCTTGAACATGTCTTGACTACTTCGACACCCGCCACATACCCCGTTGCGATGACCGTTGAGACACCAGTCGGCGCCATCGCTTGGCGTAACGCCATTGCTGGAGGACTCAGTGCTGCGTCTCGTGAACTCATGGCACTGATAATGGCGGTTGGTGCTGCCCTCATCGCCATAACAATGTTCACCGCTACCACATCGCGTCGTGCTGAGTTTGGTCGCCGTCGCGCGCTTGGTGCCACGCGTTCAGTGCTCGTTGCTTCACTCATCGCGCAGACGGCGATCAGTGCGACCCCAGGTGTGGTTCTGGGCATCGTCAGCGGGCTGGGCACACTGATGATAGGGACCGGCATGGTGCCTGCGTGGCGGTTCACTGCGGGCGTCGGCGGCTTGGTGCTCCTGCTCGCCCTAGTGGCGAGCACTCCCATTGCGATCATCGCCGCGCACCGTGATCCGTTGCGAATCCTTCGCGTCCCCTAGCTCTGACGATGTCACACGGACGGATTGGCAAGATTTGGGTCCATTTGCTAAAGTTGTGTGGTTGTCATAAGTGGCAACGCGATCTGGCAAGGAGTCTGAAATGGCAGCGGTGTGCGACATCTGCGGCAAGAGCCCTAGCTTTGGCCACAACAAGCCGTGGTCGAAGAAGAAGACGCTTCGTCGTTGGAGCCCGAACATCCAGACTGTGCATGCCCACATCGGCGGCACGGCCCAGCGCCTCAACGTCTGCACGGCCTGCTTGAAGTCCGGCAAGGTCACTCGCTGACCATAGACTTTTTGCCCATCCCTTGCGAGGGATGGGCTTTTTGTCGTTTGGTGTCGGTGGAGGGCGATAAAGTCGTCATATGACCAATTGGCGCACCCCGACGGCACGGATGCTGCACACGCGGCTGATTGACGTGCTTGGAGACAAGGCAGGCAAAGCGCTGGCCAGGCTGGGGCTGACAACCATCGACGACCTGATGCACCACCTGCCACGTCGGTATCTCAGCGGCACCCAGACCACCGACCTCACGGAGGTGCGGGTAGGGGAGTACGTCGCGGTGGTGGCACGGGTTGTCCGGTGCGACCGTCACGGCGCCGGCGACAAGGGACGTCTGGAGGCCATCTTGACCGACGGGCGCAGTCGTCTTTCGGCCACCTTCTTCGGCAAGGACCATCTGCTTGACTACTGGAAGAGGCAGTTGACGGTGAAGGACAGCGTCAAGGGCATTTTCGTCGGCAAGGTTGGGCAGTTCCGCGGCAACCTGCAGATGTCGCACCCCGATTTCGTCATGCTGGACGAGGCTGGCAGGATCGTTGGACGCGAAGACGCGAAGCACGTGACGATGGCCCGCCAAGTGCGTCGCAGCGGCCTGGTTGGCATCTATCCCTCGGTCGCCAAACTACCTACCTGGCAGATCAGTGAATGCGCCGACATTGCCCTTTTGTTGCTTACCGACCTTACGGACAGCCTGCCGGACCAGGTGGTGGCGGACGAGGGCTTGCTGGGCCTGATCGATGCCTTCGAGGCGCTGCACAGTCCAGAAAGCCTTGAACGGGTTGAGGCGGGCCTGGCGCGCCTGAAGTTCGAAGAGGCGCTGGCGCTTCAGTTAACGATGGCCTACCGGCGGGCCAACCGGGCAGGCGAGGCATCGCCGGTCATAGAGCCACGCTCAGACGGGCTTCTGGCTGCCTTGGACGCACGGTTGCCCTTCCAGTTGACAGGCGAGCAACTCGACATTGCCGCCCAGATTGCCGCCGACATGGCAAAACCGGTGCCGATGCAGCGGCTTCTACAAGGTGAGGTCGGCGCAGGCAAGACGGTGGTGGCGTTGCGCGCAATGCTGGCGGCCGTCGACGCCGGATATCAGGCAGTGCTGTTGGCGCCGACAGAGGTATTGGCGGCCCAACACACCGCGACTATCGCATCGCTGATGGGCGACCTGGAGTTTGAGGTCAGGCTCACGACCCTGACAGGTTCGATGACGGCGATTGCCCGACGAAACGCGCTGGATGCCATCGCATCGGGTGGTGCCCGTTTGATCATTGGCACCCACGCGCTGCTATACGGCGTGAAGTTTGCCGAAATCGGCATGGTGGTCATCGACGAGCAGCACCGGTTCGGCGTCGAACAGCGAGCGGTGTTGACGGATCGGCCAGGGAATCGTCCCCATGTTCTTGTGTTAACGGCAACGCCCATACCCCGCTCCGTCGCGATGACCGTCTTCGGTGACCTGGAGGTCTCTACACTTCGCGAAATCCCCGCCGGTCGGGGCGACGTCGCCACCCAGGTGGTGGCGCTCGAGACCCATCCTGGCTGGCTGGCACGCATCTGGGCTCGGGTGCACGAGGAGGTCGCCGCCGGGGGCCAGGTGTTTGTGGTCTGCCCACGCATCAACTTGCGGGACGACGACGTTTTCCGTGAGGCTGCCGACGGGTCACCCAGTGCTGCCGCCGTCGAAATGCTGCGACAACTGAAGGCGGGGCCGCTGGCAGACCTGAGGCTTGGGCTGATGCACGGGCGCCTGCCGGCAGCCGAAAAGACCGAGGCGATGGCCCGGTTTGTCGATGGCCAAACAGACGTCCTGGTGTGCACCACCGTCATCGAGGTGGGTGTCGACGTGAAAAACGCCACCATGATGGTCGTGATGGACGCCGACCGTTTCGGCATCTCGCAACTGCACCAGTTGCGCGGACGTATCGGGCGCGGCGATAGGCCCAGCCTGTGCCTGCTGGTGACAAACGCCGAAGGCGACTCGACGGCTGCGGAACGGCTTCGGGCCGTCGCCAACACCAGGGACGGCTTCGAGCTGGCCGAACTTGACCTGATCGCCCGGCGTGAGGGCGATGTTTTGGGCTCAGAGCAGGCCGGAGGGCGCTCGACCCTCAAGCTGCTGCGGGCGATCGACGACGCAGACCTGATCGGGCACGCACGAGAGGTGGCTGAGCGCCTGGTCGCCGCCGACCCAGCCTGCACCGACGACCGCCTAGCCGACCTGGTGGCCGACGTCGAGCAGTCAGACTGGCTAGACCGCAGTTGAGGCCATGACCGCCCGCAATGCCGCCGCGAGGCCGGATGCCCGGTGGGGGGACGTCGTCAAGCCCTGCCGCAGTTGCTCGGTGGTGCCGATGATCGTCAGGTGCTCCCGTGCCCGCGTCATGGCCGTGTAGATCAAGGGGCGGATCAGCAGCGGCGAATCCAGAGGCGGCAAAACCAGCGTGACTGCCCGGAACTGGCTTCCTTGTGACTTGTGGACGGTTATGGCGTCCAGCGTGGCCAGGCCCGGCAGTGCGGTCGGAACCAGTTTCGGGCCGGATGGTTCGAAAACCAACCGTGGGCCGCCGTCGGTGGCAATGGCAACTCCCTGGTCACCGCTAACAACCCCCAAGTCTGGCGCAGTGACGGTGGCGAGCACCGCCCGCCCGGGCCACCAGTCGTCGGGACGACGCCCAACCGGCGTCGTCAGCTCGGCCACCCGGCGGGCCCAGGTTGCAACACCATACGGCCCATGACGGTGGGCGCACAGCAATCGGTGATTGTCGAGCGCCTCCAGCGCGGCGCCAGAATCACCGGCACTGGCCGCTTGCTGGGTGGCCCTGGCCGTTGTGGTCAGCATGGCCGCCACATCTGGCAAGGACGCCCAGGTGACATCGGCCGCATCGGCCTCAATTAGCGTCAAGGCAGGGTCATCGCGTTGAAGAACCGATAAGGCAGCGTCGGCGTCGCCGCGCGCGGCAGCCACCGACAGATCTGCCAGCGCCCCACCGTAGCGGTGAACCTTGGTCAAGGTGCGTACCAACGGGGCGTCGCTGTGGGCGCTGGCCGTGACGTCGGCATCAACAAGATCGGCCAGCACCGCACCAGCCTCGACGGAGGCCAATTGCCCTGGATCACCGACCAGCAGAAGCCTCGTGCGCGGGCTCAACGCGTCCAAAAGGCCAGCCATCATCGGCAGTGAAACCATGGACAATTCGTCAATTATGACGATATCTGCTGGTAGGGGACTGTTGGCGGTGTGCCGATTGCCGCGCCCAGGCCCACGGGCACCCAGCAGCCGATGAATGGTGGTGGGGCGCGGCCCGTCCTCGCCGATCGCTTGAGCCAGCCGGGCCGCCGCCTTGCCGGTCGGCGCGGCCACGCTGATGGTAGCGAAACCCGGCATGGTCTTCAGACGCGAAATCACCTGCGCGATGCTGAACGTCTTCCCCGTGCCCGGTCCGCCCGTCAACACCGTCACCCACTGGGTGAGCACGGCGTCCGTCAACTCGTCGCCCGTCAACGCAGGCGTGGACGGAGGGTCAGCCTGCCAGCGGGCGCCCAGCGAGGCGACAATGCGTGCCTGGTCGTCCCAGGTGCGACGCAGGTACAACAGATCACCATCAAGGCAAAGCGGACGGTTGTCGCCCGCACCACCGATCAGGCGAGAGGCCCGCAAGGCCTCCAACCACACATCCGGGTCAGGCCAAGCCAACCCCGCTGAATCTGGCGCCGCCTCCTGA
>WQYR01000014.1 GCA_009781145.1 Propionibacteriaceae bacterium
GTCGGTTCCTCGGCAGTTCTTTGAACTGCCTCGTCAACACTCAATCGCTCGCGGCTCACAAGCAAGCTTGCGGCCACTCGCTCAATCGTGTGCGCCGTCGCCAGCCCAAACCGGCGTTCCGCCTGCCTTGCCGCCGCTCCTCCGCCTCGCTTCAGACCGCCCGGTCCGGGTAGAGTTGCCGTCCTGTTAGAGGGAGAGGCTGTTGTGGAATACATAGTCATTCCGATTGCGACGCTGGCGATCTGTCAATTCGTCAAGTTTGTTCTCGAATCGGTCAATGCGAGGCGCATCAAATGGGGGCGCCTGTTCAACGGTACCGGCGGCATGCCGTCGAGCCACACAGCCTTCGCAACCTCGATCACGACGGTGGTGGGTTTGAGCGTCGGGTTTTTGACGCCTCTGTTCGGGGCTTGCATGGTGTTCTCGGGAATCGTCATGTACGACGCGATGGGCTTGCGTCGGGAGTCCGGCAAGCAGGCGGCCCGCATAAATCAGCTCGTCGACGCAGTGTTCGAGACACCCAACGGTTTACAACGCCTCAAGGAAGAACTGGGGCACCGTCCCTTGGAAGTGGTGGTCGGGTTCATCGCCGGTGTTGTTATCGCCGCGGCGTTCTACTTCTGGGTTTTCTAGCTAGCCCCCCAAGGTGACATAGATGTCACCAGTGCTGCTGCCGACTTCAAAATAGTCCGATTGCGACAGGTTTGCGGGGCTGCGCATCTGGTGAGGCCCAGATCCGCCACCAAAGTATGGAGACCCTGGCCCGGCTACTGTGATGCGCCCGGTGTCGGTGTGGAAGTAGTACGAAACCGCGTCCCACGGGGAATTCAGCGTCAACCGGACGTCTCCAGTGGACGACGAAACCTGCACCGAGCCAGCCGAGCCGGACACCGACACGCCGCCGGTTGATGAGGTGGCTTTGACAACACTGAAGTGGCCTTCCGCGGCGACATCACCAGTTGAGCTTGACGCAGTGAGGTTGGCAACATCGGCCGTGACGGTGACGCTGCCCGTCGAAGAAATCAGATCGGCTTGAGTGGCGGCGTCTGCGCTGAGACGGATGTCACCTGTGGAGTCTTGCAGCACCATACGATCTGCCGCCACATCAACACTGACATTCCCTGTGCTTGATGTCACGTTGATGTTCGTCAGCTTCGAGTCAGCGGGCGCAGTGACGGTGGTGACACAACTGCTGGACAGCCATTGCATCACCATACTCGGTCCGGTTTCCTTGATCTGCAAAGTCGAGCCGTCGGACGTCCATGTGATGTCTCGGGTGGTGTTGGGCCAATGAATCACCACGCCGTAATGGGCTCCGGTGACAACCCGCACATCGCATATCGAGACATTGACGTCGATCGCGGTGAAGGTGGCCACCGTTTCGTCGACATCTATGTCCCGCGGCACGGCGACATGGGTGCCATGGCGGTCGAAAGATATGGCGTTGGGCCAGCCGCGGGTGAGCCCGACCACCATCAGCGCGATGCCTAATACACCACACGCCAAGGCGACTTTCCAGATGATGCTCCAAGCCTTTTTCATGATGCTTGTCCTTCCTGAGGGGTGCGACGTCCGCGGATTCGGTCAATGATGCCGCCTACCCAGCGGGCCAATCCGCGGACTGCCAGGCGTCCGACCTGGATCATGCCGAAGGCGGCTAGCAGACCGACGGCCACCAGCAACAGGCCGCCGCCGACAAACCAGGCGAAGGTGGTAAGGCTCTGGGTGATGACGAGACAGCCCGTGACCACCATCCACAACCCGCCGCCCACCAGTGATACGGCTGTCACGAACAGGGCCAGGACGATGGCCAACGCACCGATGACCAGCCCCATGACGCCGGCGAATAGGCCGATCGCCAGTGGCGCCGCCACGGGCGCGGCGAAAATGCCCAGCACCACCGCCCACAGCACGCCGATGCGAGGCTTGGAGTCGGTTTTGCCAACGTAGTCGGCCAGTATTTCGGCGGCCACCTCCTTTGGTGTCCCCAGCCCGGCCATAGTGGCGTCAGGGTCGGAAGCATCATGAAGGTATTCGTCGTAGTAGGCGACGGCCTGGGCTGCGTCATCGGGCGGCAGTGATCGGACGGCGTGTCGCAATTGTTCTAGGTATTGGTCGATGGTCATTTTGACTCCTCGTCGAAGACGTCGTCGATCTTGGTTTTGAAGCTGCCCCATTGGGTTTTCAGCGCTTCGAGCTTGGCCCGTCCCAGGTCCGTCACGGCATAGTAACGGCGGTTTCGGCCATCGCTCGGTACGTCATAGCACCACAGGCTGCCTTCCTTTTCCAGACGCCGCAGCACCGGGTAGATGGTGGATTCGGCGACGTCAAGGCTGTCGCGCACGCGGGCTGTCAGCGCATAGCCGTAGGTGTCGCCCTTGGCGACGACGGCCAGCACAGCGGCGTCAAGCAGTGCGCCCGCCACGCCGATGGCCGCCGGTGGTGTGGTCTGCATAGGACCTCCTTGCTATGTCTTGACCAATACTATACAACAAATAGTATTATGCAAGCCAAGACATAACGCAAGAGCATTTCCGCGGCGCGATTGCGTCCTTCGCCGTCAGTCTTTCGTCGCAACCAGGCTGAAGGTCAACGGGCAGATGTCGCGCAGCGGCGCCGGCAGGACGTATGAGTCGCCGTCTTGTTCCATCCATGGCACCATCAGCCAGGGCAGCATTTTGTGTTCCTGGAAGTCGCGTATGGTCAAGCCCGCCCGCAGAAGCGAGCCGATGACCTCCGCCATGCTGTGGGCCCACTCAATCGTGCGGCCATTCTTTACTGGTTCAGGGGACGAGTAGTCGGCATCCGAGTCACAGACCAGTGGGCCGGTATTGAAATACGGCCAGGTCAATCGCAGTTCGCCGGGTGGGCCTTCGTACTCAAGGGCGGCCGCAACGGGGTGATGGTCGCGAATGAAGAAGACTCCGCCCGGACGCAGCACGCTGGCGATCAGGGCGGCCCATTGGTCCAGGTTTTCCAGCCAGCAAATCACGCCAATCGATGTGTAGACGACATCGAATTGGCGTCCCTTCAGTGCACGGTCGGCCTGCTCGATGGAAGATTCGATGTATTCGATCTCGCAATCGGCTTGGCTTGCCAAATCGCGTGCTACCTGCAATGACTCAGATGACAAGTCAAGCCCGGTGACTCGCGCGCCGAGGCGAGCCCACGATAGAGAGTCTGTGCCGATGTGACATTGCAGGTGCAACAGATCAAGGCCGGCGACATCCGGCAGAAACGGCTCCAGCAACCTGGCGTCCTCGGTGACGACGGACGACAACGCTTCGGGCGAAGCAAGCAGCGATTCAGTGTCGTAGGAAGCTCGGTGCAACTCGGCCACCTCGTCCCAATGGGCCTTGTTGACGATGTGCAGATCGTCCAAAGAGGCTGGGTCCGTCATGATGCCACTGATGCGGCTTGGGCTTTCAGCATCCGCTTCGTGCGGTCGACTGACTCACGGACGATTTTGGACACCGGGGTGGGCAGGTCAGGACGGGCGGCCAGCCACTGTTCCGCCTTTTCGACGAAGGCCTGATCGGCCACGGGGGCCGGCCAAAGGTGCGTCAGGACGGTCTCAGCCGCAGCGTCGCCGCGCCCCTTCCACATGCCGGCGGCCGCCCCGATGGCCTCGGCCACGTCGAAGTATTGCGGCGCGTACTGCCTGGTCAAGTCCTCTTGGCCAAAGCACCAGAAGTTCGTGCAAATCTGCACCAGCGTCTCGTTGGGGACGTCCTCGCTTTGGGTGGCGAGCTGCCAGGCAGTGGCCTTGGCGTCAGCATCAGAGCGGGCGGCCCGGGCACCGGCGGCATGTTCCATGCCTGTTTGTGTGTGGTCGAAGGCCAAAGTCCGTTCGATCAGGGCGTCGTCGGCGCGTCCCCAGCGAGCCAGTGCCGTCACGATGAGCCACCGCAGATCGGTGTCGATGGGCAGGCCTTGCGGGATTTTTTCGTCGACAAGCCAGTGGTCGATCAAATAAGTGTCATCCAATGCTGCGCCGACGATCAGCGCGGTCGCCAGGGCCAACTGCGTGTCGCTGGACGGGGCAGCGGCATCTAGTAGATCACCAAGGCCCTTGGTCCAGGTAGCCCGGTTCGTGGGGCGAACGCTTGGGGACGAGTAGTCGATGGCGGCTTGACGTCCGACCTGAAGCTGATTGCGCAGGGCGGTCATGTCCGTCTCGTTCGCCAGGCACGCCAGAATGACGTTGACAAACTGACCCGACGGCAACTCGGCGTCGCGCCACATGTCCTGCAGAATTGAGAAAACCGTCACGCGAGCCAGAGCGTCCTCGATATCTGCGACGTGGGCGACAGCGGTGGCCAGTGACGTCTCGTCAAGGCGCACTTTGGCAAACGTCATGTCGCCGTCATTCAACAGAAGCATGGCGGGGCGGGGCTGCCCGACCAGTTGCGGCACTTCGGTGGTGGGGCCAGTGGCGTCCAATTCGAACCCGGACTGGCGAACGAGCTTGCCGTCCTTCAGTTCATAGCCGCCGATGCCAAGGTGGTGACGGCGCAGCGTGGGATAGGTGTCAGGGGCAGTCTGAATGATGCTGGCTGCCGTGATGACGCCCTGGTCGTCCGCAGTGACGTCCAGCCGCAGCGTGTTCATGCCGGCCGTGGTCAGCCAGTCGGCGGTGAAACTCGACAGATCCTTGCCCGAGGCGTCCTGCAGCGCGCCTAGCAGGTCGTCCAGGCTGGCGTTGCCATACTCGTGGGCCAACAGGTATGCCCGAACGCCAGCCAGGAAGTCGTCCTCGCCGACCAGCCCTACTAGTTGCCGCAACACCGATGCACCTTTGGCGTAGGTGATGCCGTCGAAGTTTTGGCGCACAGCGTCCAAGTCGACCATGTCGGCGGCGACGGGGTGCGTCGTCGGCAGTTGATCTTGACGGAAAGCCCAGCCCTTGCGTCCGGCCGTGAAACCCGGCCATGGGTCGGTGCCGCCATACTTCTTGACGATCTCGGCTTGGCAATAGTGGGACGCCCACTCGGCGAAGCTTTCGTTGAGCCAGATGTCGTCCCACCAGCGCATCGTCACCAGGTCGCCGAACCACATGTGGGCCAGCTCGTGCAATATGGTGTTGTCGCGCGCGTTGAGCTCGGCGGCCGTCACCCGCGAACGCCACAGGTATTCGTCCCTGATGGTGACGCAGCCGGCGTTCTCCATGGCCCCGGCGTTGTACTCTGGCACAAAAATCTGGTCGTACGAATCGAAGGGGTAGTCGATAAGGAAGGCCTTCTCGAAGACGTCGAAGCCGCGTTGCGTGGTGGTGCGCAGGCGCTCGACGTCCAGGTAATCCTTCATCGATTGGCGGCACACCAGGGCGGCCGGTAGCTCGCCCTTGCGCGAGACAACCGTGCCCTTGTCGACGTGGTATTCGCCGGCGATCAGCGCTGTGATGTACGTCGACAGCGGGGGAGTGGTCGGGAAGTTCCACAGGACACCGCCCGGAATGTGGTCGATCACAGGGTTGGCGGAGTTCGACAGCACCACCCAGTGGGCTGGCGCCTTGACCACCAGGTGGAAGAGGGCCTTCAGGTCGGGCTGCTCGAAGCAGGCGTAGAGGCGGCCAGCATCGGCCGGTTCCAACTGGGTGTAGAGGTACACCCGTCCGTCAGCCGGATCGACGGTGCGGTGTAGGCCCTCACCGGTGTGCGAATACCGTCCCAGCGCCTTGACGGTCAACAGGTGCTCGCCTTCGGTGGGGGCAAGCGGCAGGCGGTTGTTGGCGTACAGGCAGGGATCGATTGGCTCGCCGTCCAGGGACGCCTCCAAAACGGCGTCGACCATCAGGTCGGCCCAGGTGGGCTCGCCGTCACTGGTGAAGACGACGTCCGACTTGGAGATGAAGTTGACCTCAGGTTGTTCGACGTCAGCGCCGGTCAAGTCGACGAAAACGTCATACGAGGTGACGCTCAGGTGTGCGGAGCGGTTCAACGCTTCTTCGCGGGTGATGTTCATGTTTGACGCCTTCCTGGGTTGGCGTCAACTTTACCGGTTTTCGCTCACGCCAAACGTTTCTGAAAGACGGCTGAAAGGCAATCGAGACGAAAGCCCATGGTTTGGTTAATGGCCAGCATGGGGGCGTTTTCTGTGGCGTTCTCGGTGTGGATGCGTCTCATTTGGGGCCAGCGGTTTTGCAGCGCAGCCAAGGCTTGAGTCTTGACGGCCAAACCTAGCCGGTGCCCGCGGTGGCCGGGCTCGACGTAGGTATAGCCCTGGAAGGCAGCGGTCGGGTGATCCATCAAGTTGAGCTGGGTGAAGGCAGCCAGTTTCCCGGAGACGATATGCTCGGCGGCTACCGTCAGGGCGTCCAGCCCTGCCACCTGCCAATCGTGCCAGCGGTCGCGCAGACGCTCGGCGCTCCACGTCTCGGCCCCGGCATCAAGGCCGGCATTTGGCGTTTCACCAGGCACGTCGCTGCGCAGGCGGGCGAACTCTTCCACCCACTCGTCGGGCATCGGCAAGCCCCAGGTGTGCAGCCGGTAGCCGTCGATCGGGCATTGGGCAGCCCAGGCGTCAAGCTGCGTCTGGGCGATCGGTATGTCAAGCACGCTGCTGGCTTCGACCTGTTCAAAGTCAAACCCGTGGGCGGCGGCGAACGCCAACCCGGGGGAGTCGGCTGGCATGGCGGCGCCCGTGGGGGCCGTCACGATCGCGGCACCGTCAGCGGGGGGACGGGCAAAAGCCTGGGCCTGCAGAGTGGTTCGTCCCAGCTCTTTCGCCTCGGCTTCGACCCAGGCCAGAAGTTGAGATCCAAGCCCGGCGCGCCGGTTGGCCGGGTGTACCACGACATCGATCTCGGCCAGCGCCAGCGCGTCGTCCAGCGATGTTTCGAAGCTGGCATACCCCAGAACCTCGCCAGCTTCGACGGCCGCGGCGATCTTGTCGACGCGGTGGGATGACCGCAGCAGATTCGCCACCAGGCGCCCCGGAGTCAGGGCGTAGTCGTTGTTGCCGATGACGTGGGCCAGTGACGCTTGGCTGACGGCAACAACGCCTTGGCCCAGATTGTCGGGTTGGTCGATTGTGTCAGCCAGGCTGAAAAGCGGGCGCAGGACAACGATATCCATGACCCCTACCATAACCGACAGCGGAGATAACTCCGTCATCCGGCGTTGATTCCCGGTCATTCTGCGCGCAGTCGCAGAATCTGGTGACGTTGACGACGAAGCAGCCTGTCTGTCATTCTGCGTGTGATTATTCGTCATTCTGCGCGCAGTCGCAGAATCTGGCGACGTTGACAACCCAGGCCTGCAAGAATGTAACCCATGACGGAATCAACAATCGAACTGATCGACCCGACGCCTGAACAGCGCCACCAGTGGCAATCTTTGGTGGATCGCATCGTCGAAGCTCAAGACGAGTATTACGGGCGGGACGCCCCGACGTTGTCGGACGCCGAATACGATCAGTTGATGCGCGATCTCATCGCGCTGGAGGAGGCCCTACCTGGCTTGCGGACGCCGGACTCGCCCACGCAGCGCGTCGGCCAAGCGGTACGAAATGAGTTCCCGCCCGTCACCCACCCGGAGCGCATGCTGAGCCTCGACAACGTGTTCTCCGAGTCGGAGCTGATGGACTGGGTGGCCCGGGCGCAACGCACCGTCGCGGACGCTGGACGGGAGGTCACCCGCTGGTTGTGCGAACTGAAAATCGACGGCCTGGCTTGCGATCTGGTCTACCAGGACGGACGCCTGGTGTCAGGTGCGACAAGGGGCGATGGTCGCGTTGGCGAGGACATCACCCCGAACGTCAGGGCAATCAAGGCGATACCGCAGCGGCTGCGCGGCGCCAATGTGCCGCCCCTGGTCGAGGTGCGCGGCGAAGTGTTCTTCCCAGTGGCCGATTTCGAGGGTCTCAACGCGTCACTGGTCGAGGCCGGCAAGGCGCCTTTTGCCAACGCCCGCAATGCGGCGGCGGGGTCGCTGCGCCAAAAAGACCCGCAGGTGACGGCCTCACGCCCCCTGTCAATGATCTGCCACGGGCTGGGCGTCCATGACGGGGTTGATGTGACGGTTCAGTCGGGTGCCTACGAATTGATGGCCGGCTGGGGCCTGCCGACGTCCCCCTACTACAAGGTAGTTGGCACGCCCGCCGAGATCGCCGAATACGTCACCTGGGTGGGGCAGCACCGTCATGACCCGTCCATTCTGCACGAACTGGACGGCGTGGTGGTCAAGGTGGACGACCTGGATGACCAGGCGATCTTGGGAACCACCAGCCGGGCTCCGCGGTGGGCGATCGCCTACAAATTCCCGCCCGAGGAGGTCAACACCGAGCTGCTCGACATCAAGGTGGGGGTGGGCCGCACGGGCCGCATCACACCATTCGCTGTCATGACGCCGGTGCGCGTGGCCGGGTCGACGGTGGCGAGAGCCACGCTGCACAACGCCTTCGAGGTCAAACGCAAAGGTGTGCGCATCGGCGACATTGTCGTCCTGCGCAAGGCGGGCGACGTCATCCCCGAGGTGGTAGGCCCGGTTGTCGAACTGCGGGAGGGACGCGAAACTCGCGAGTTCGTCATGCCAACCAATTGTCCTGTTTGCGGCGCCGAATTGCGTCCCGAAAAGGAGGACGACAAGGACATTCGCTGCCCCAACAGCGAGCATTGCCCGGCCCAGGCGACGGAGCGTCTGGCGGCATTGGGGGCACGAGGGGCTCTCGATATCGAGGCGCTGGGATATGAGGCGGCAGCAGCGCTGACCAATCCGGTCGAAGGCACGCCCGTCCTGTCGAATGAGGCCGGCCTGTTCGACTTGAAGGCTGAGGATCTTGCGCACGTCATGGTGCAGCGCCAAAACAAGGACGGTGAGACGACGCTCGAGCCGTTTTTCTTCACCAAAGGTGACGGCAAGAAGCGCAGCGAACCGACGGCCACGGCCCTACAGATGCTGCGTGAGATCGACGTCGCCAAGGACAGGCCGCTGTGGCGGGTTTTGAACGCCTTGTCGATCCGTCACGTCGGCCCGGTGGCGGCCCGCGCGCTGGCCGCCCGGTTCGGTTCGATGGACGCGATCAGGGCTGCGTCAGTGGAAGAGTTGACGCAAACGGACGGCGTTGGTGCCGTCATTGCCCAGTCTCTTTCCGAGTGGTTCGAGGTGCCCTGGCACGCCAACATCGTCGAGCGCTGGGCTGCAGCTGGCGTCCGCATGGCCGAGGATGTGGCGCCCGTGGGCGAGCAACCGCTGGCGGGCCTGACGCTGGTTGTCACCGGCACGCTCACGGGTTTCAGCCGGGACGGGGCGACCGAGGCCATCACCAGCCGCGGTGGCAAGGCGTCCAGTTCCGTCAGCAAGGCCACCAGCTACGTCGTAGTGGGGGAGAACCCGGGCAGCAAAGCCGCCAAGGCCGAGGAAATGGGTGTCCCCATCCTGGATGAGGCCCAGTTCCAGGCGCTACTGGACGGTGGCCCCGACGCCCTGGCGTCCTGAGCGGGCCTACCCTTCATCCTGAGCGGGCCTACCCTTCATCCTGAGCGGGCCTACCCTTCATCCTGAGCGGGCCTACCCTTGTCGTCATTCTGGGTCCGCCCGGCCCCTACCGTCATCCGCGTCAGTCGCAGGATCGGCTCACATGCTGTACATACGCGACGCCAAACCGGTAGTTAGCGTGGGTGATGGACGTCTGATCGTGGGACAATAGATGCCATGCGTGTCCATATTGCCTCTGACCATGCCGGGTTCGATCTGAAAACTACCCTGGTGGTCGAGCTCAAAGCCGCCGGGTACGAGGTGGTTGATCATGGGGCCGCGGTGTATGACGCCTTGGACGACTACCCGGCGTTTTGCATTGCCTGTGCCCAAGGTGTCGTCGCTGATGAGGCGGCCGGCGTCGAGGCGCTCGGCGTTGTCCTTGGTGGGTCTGGCAACGGCGAGCAGTTGGCGGCCAACCTTGTGAAGGGCGCCCGCGCCGTCCTGGTGACGCACCTGGATCTGGCCGTGCTGGGGCGATCCCACAACAACGCGAACATCATCGCGTTGGGCGGCCGGTTCACAGCCGCCGAGTTCGCCTGGGCCTTGGTGCAGGCCTTCTTGACGACACCCTTCAGCGGCGCAGAGCGTCACGCCCGTCGTGTCGCCCAGATGACACAGTTCGAGACGACCGGGAAAATCGAACCAACCGCGCCAGCCGTGTAACATAGGTATGCGCTCCAGAAAGCTTTCGCGGCTTCAGGGGCGCATCGGGGCGTAGCGTAGTGGCTAGCGCGCCTGCTTTGGGAGCAGGAGACCGGAGGTTCGAGTCCTCTCGCCCCGACAGTTAGAATGACTGTTTGACAAGCTAATATGCTCTTCTAACACCACCTAGCTGCCTGCGGTTCTCGGCAAAGCTTGCTGGGCCCGTGACATGTTCGTTGCTCGGAGGACGGCAAACCGACGCTGAGTACGCCGAGCAAAGTTTCTTCGGTTTTGGTGTTCAGGTTCGGTAACTCACCTAAAACGCCATGCTATAATGTTGTCTTATGAGAGTTTCACCGCCAGCGCTTCTGCCCATCCTGCGCTCGGGCGTGCAAGGCGATGTGCTGGCGACCGCCTACTTGTCGCCGGACCGGGAGTTCAGCGTCACCGAGCTCGCCGGCCTCGCGGCGGCCTCATTGAAGGCCACAGCCCAAGAGGTCGGGCGCTTGGTTGATGCTGGCCTGCTGGTCGATCGTCGTTCCGGTAACCAGCGACTCGTACGCCGCCCGGAACCCAGTCGCATCGTCACGTCGTTGGGTGACCTGCTGGCCGCGACCTATGGGCCGTTGCCAGTGCTGGCCGAGGAGTTGGTCGGAGTGGACGGTGTAGACCAGGCCTTCCTCTACGGGTCTTGGGCAGCCCGGCACGAGGGCGAGCCCGGTGGTGTCCCGGGCGATGTCGACGTTCTCATCATCGGCTCCACTCCGCTCGACATCCTCGATACCGTGGGTGAGAAAGCCACCACCAGATTGCACCGGGCTGTCAACATTCGCCGCTTGGCAAAGTCGCATTGGGATGATCCGCCTGTCCGTGATACGTTCATCAGCCAGGTCAAGCAACGTCCGCTTGTGGAGATACCAGTGAAGGAGCCAAGGCAATGAGATGGGATCAAGGCCGAGACACCATCAACGCCATGCTGAGGGCCGGTGAACTCCAACAGGTGCCAGCCAGCCGGGATCGCGCCGATCTGTTGCTCGGCCAAGCTGACGCACACCTGGTTCACGCGGTTGACGCGGACAGGCTCGAACGTGTGGTGCAGCGGCGACAACTGGCCAACCGAAGGCCCGATATCGTGCCAGCTTCGTCGATAGGCCAACTTTCACCGGTTTTGGGCCGGAATCGTGTCCAAAGTTGGCCAACCGCCATCCGTCGACCTGAAAAGGTGCTGCGAATGGCCAGTTCTCACCAGCGTTGGGCCAGGGAGTCTTGGAAAGGAGACGGAGCATCGAGATCGCGCTGAAGCCAGCGCGTCAGCTTGTCAACGCTTAGCCACCTGGCGCTGAGCCCAGCCTCCCACTTGCCGTGAAAAGCCTCAGCCCGTGTACTTCATGTGCCAGGGCTCACTTTTGACGTTGAAGACCCAGCCGTAGGTTGGGGCGTTGGCTATCAGCCAGTCCTCTTGGGGGGTGCCGTACTGGATCTCGGCTGCGTAGCCGGGTGGGTACCTGGCGGGGTACTCCCAGTCGGGCAGGTCTATCGCTAGGCCCAACCCGTGGGGGGACGTGCCGGGGGTGGCCGCCCGCGGCGAGCCATAACGCTGCAGCATCACCACTTGGGCGTCGTAGTTGCGGTATGCCAAGTCGACGTACAACTCGTGCCCAAATTGTGCGGCGTAGGCGGCGGACAGCTGATTGAACGGATCGACGGCCTTGCATTGCAGCAACTGGTCGCGTTGCACGGGGCACAGGGTGGAAAGGTCGATGCAACCATTCGTCCCCACACCTCGTGTGGCGCAGGCCTCAGGCAGCGGGTCGCCGAGCTTTGTCTCGCCCGGGTCCTTGATTGTCGCAGCCGCGGCAACCATGGCGGCGGTCGCAGTTTGAACATCGGTCGCGGTGTTTGCGTCCTCAGCCGTCATCCCAGAGTTCGAGTCAAGCACAGCCTGGGCGGCGGAAATCGATGCGCTCAGCTCGCTCCGGTCGGTGTGGTCGTAGGTTTGTCCCTCCAACGATTGCAGCCGGATGTTGGCCTCCTGCAGCGCCTCGGTCAATTTCTGTACGGCGGCGGTGTAGTCCGTCATGGCGGCCACCTTTTGGGCGTCCACCGTGGGAGTAGTGGTAGTGGGGGACGGGGTGGCGACGCTGGGCTGTGTGGGGGTGCTGGTTGCCGTTGGGGCGCCGCATCCCGCGCCCAGCACGAGCACACCAGCGAGGAAAACAGTGGCCCAGACGGTGGGCAAATGGCGGGCGCGGGCAGCGTGCCGCTCGTTCAGCGTTGTGGTCACAAGGGCAAATCTTACCAAGCTGGGCTGTGGCGGTAATGTGGAGCCATGACAACACTTGCTGCGGGCGACACGGCCCCGAGTTTCGATCTGGTCGACGCCAACGGTCAAAGCCGCACCTTGGCAAGCTTCGGCGAAGGGGCACTGATCCTTTACTTCTACCCGGCCGCATTGACGCCCGGGTGCACCACCGAAGCGGTCGACTTCACCGCTCACCGCGCCGACTTTGAGGCGGCCGGCTACAAGATCGTCGGCGTCTCCCCGGACACGCCCGCCAAGCTCGCCCGCTTCATCGAATCCAAGGATCTGACGGTTACTCTGCTGGCCGACCCCGACAAAGCAACCATCAATGCCTACGGCGCCTGGGGGACGAAGGTGCTCTACGGCAAGGCCATGGAGGGTGTCATCCGGTCGACCTTCGTCGTGGACGTGGACGCAACCGGTGCGGGCACCATCCGGGTTGCCCAATACGGCGTCAAAGCGACCGGCCATGTCGACCGTCTGGCCCGCGATCTCGGCGTCGCTGCGTCCTGACTGTCCGTCCCAGGTAGACTGACCACCGACAAGCGAAGGGTTTCACCATGAGTGATATCGCCAAGGCCGTCCCGTTCGGTCAGGGCTCGGAAGCGTCCATGGGCGCAGCCGGCCCGATGATGGCGCGCCTGAAAACTGACTTGACGGCGGCCATGAAGGCTGGCGACGACTTGGCCAAGTCGTCCCTGCGCATGGCCATCGCGGCGATGCAGAACGCCGAGGTGGCCGGCGAGTCAGCCCGTGCACTCACTGAGGACGAGCAGATCGCGGTGCTTCGCCGCGAAGTCAAGACGCGTCGCGAGTCAGCCGAGACATACCAGAGTGCCGGACGCCCAGAGCTGGCCGACAAAGAAAACGCAGAGGCCGACTTCCTGTCCCAATACCTGCCGCAGGCGCTGACGGACGACGAACTGGCTGCCCTGGTGGAAGAGAAGGTGACGGCCTTGTCCGCCGATCATGCCTTGTCGATGAAGGACATGGGCCAGTTGGTCCGCGCAGTCAACGAGGCAGCGGCCGGACGAGCGGACGGCGCCCGGGTTGCCGCTTTGGTAAAGGCACGGCTATCGTAAGAACACCAAACAACCCTTGATTCACAAGGGCGCATAGCTCAGTTGGTTAGAGCGCCTCCCTTACAAGGAGGAGGTCGGCGGTTCGAGCCCGTCTGCGCCCACCACTGGCAGATGCCACGGGCAAACGGCCCTTTCCTGGGGGGACGCCAAGCACTTGCTCCGCCTGGAGCTGCCGCCACAAGGCTGGATTTATGTTCGCCACGGCATGGCCTCAATTCGGGCGCGTATAGTTTTCAAGAGACCAGGCCTTGCCAAAAGGGTGGATAGGCTATGCAAAAGACAGGGGCAACATGGATATTATCGGAGTTGGGCCGCTTAAGCAGGTGGCGATAGATGCCTGGATGCGAGACAAATGCCCATATCCTTGCCTGCAGCAGCGGCAGACACCAACTGAGTATCTTCTTGAGAACGACACCTCTCTTCACGTGTCGAGGCCGGACGAAAACGGCCAAGGCGGCGGAGTTGTCACCGATGATTTGGGTAATCATCTGGACGGGGGAGACCTTTGTTCGTATTTCGACGCCGTCTTTGCTGAGATAGACCACATCCTGAACCCCTTCATGTTCACCGCCAACCCCGATGACTTTGCTGAGGCGGAAGCCACACTCGGGCCGGCAGCAAATGCCCTGATCACGTCGGAGGCCGGTGGAGGTCTTGGTCAAGGGTTGTCGGACCCCATCAATAACGCCCGGAGTTACATGAGTGGCTTTCAGAGTGCTTTTTTGGATGCGTTTTCGCACACCTATCTGTCTCGGTTGCAGGATGTCGTTGCCGCCTATTACGGGATCTGCGTGGAATTGGGAGCGGCGCTGGGCGGGGAGGAAGGTCTATGGCAAAAAACCCCAGACGCCGTGAACTCGGCTGTCCATTCGGCAACGTTAGCGTTTCAGGACCATGCGAGACAGGTACCAGTCACGTGGGATGAGGTTCTTGAGGTGACGAAGGTTATGCTCGAAGGCATTACGGTGTTCACCGTTTCCGCTGCGCTTCTCGTCGATCCACTGACAGCACCGGCAGGTATTGCTGCGTTGTTGTCGGGAGTCACCTTTGTCAGTGACGCTGGGGTTGCCGCCGCGACAACACCGCCGGGCCCGTCATTTGACTCAATCATGCAGGCGTTCTCGGATTCCATCGGCGGTATTGTCACAGATACGCGAACACAAGAGGAAATCATGAATGCCAACCTGATCGCTTGGTGCGGGTCATGCAGCGACGGCCACCTAAATCTCAGCAATCAGTTGGCCGGTGAGCCGATTGATTCGAGCGCAAACTGGCGCGTCATCGACGCTGATCTTGACCGATGCCGCGCCCTGTTTGAGGTACACGGACACAAAGACGAGAAAGGCTTTTTGGTGCAGGTCAAGGATGGGTTGCATGATGCCCGTCAGGTGATCGAGTCGCTAACAGACACCAAACTCTGGTATCGAGATGATCGACTGGGCATCGGCAGTCGCGGGTATTGGCAGCGGTGGGATGAGTTGCGGTGGATCTTGCGCGACCTTCTGGCCGACTTGGAGTGGCAAACGGAGAAAGCGATTGTGGCGCTAAGAGACATTGTGGCGGCATTCGAGGATCACGATGCCAGCGCGGCCACCCGACTCGGGCAGTTGAGTGGCGAGTTGGATGTTGGCAGCGGCTACCTGCCAACTGCATTGCCACCTGATTGGCCAACGGGCCCGCACCGTGAACGCAGGTATGACGGTATTGGAGGGTATTGAGATGTGGCGGCGAGTGGCAATTGTACTTCTGGTCCTTGCTGCTTTGACGGCTTGCTCCACGACAAGACCTGTGGTGACGCCGTCGGTATCGTCGACACCGTCGTCCTCGGCGACTCCTGGTGCGCTTCCGACGGTGCGGGGAGCTGCTGGGCCGCTTGGCGTGGTGCAGGTGAATCAGACGTTTTATTACGACACCATTGGGTTGCGTGTGACGGTTAGCGAGGCGACGACAGCGAAACTGTCGGGTGAAACGGTCAGGTCTGGTTGGGGCAATACTTATTCGCAGGTGTTTGCTATGCGGGTTGCTGTTGATACGACCGAGGCTGCAGCACGCAACCTGGGGCTGAATTTCGATTCAGAACTTGGTAACTCTGGTTTTTCGGTTTACTCAAAGGACTACTCAAGTGATGCGACATGCCTCACATTGACGTACCAATTTGACGCGGCCGAACAGGCGCATGCGTTGGAGGCTATCGGCGGTGATGTGGCTTTCAACTTCGACGCTACAACCGACACGGGCGAAGGCTGGGTGGTTTGCCCTATTGTGGTTAGTGACAATGCAGATTACATGGATGGGTACACGGTTCATTTTCGGGGCGCATCTGGGCACGATTCGAATGGGTCGTTGATTGGTATCGGGCCGCAGTTACTGCTTGTTGTGGAGCCGTGACCGGCTCCGATTACATCCGACGCCACGGCAGCCAGGACCCATCCTTTTCAAGGAGGAGGTCGGCGGTTCGAGCCCGTTCGCGCCCACCAGCGTTCGACGTCCCAGCCTCAGTGGCCGCCCTGAATGGCTTCGCAGGTGTCGGCGTCACCCATTCGGGCGAGCAATGTAGATCACGGCGCTCCGCGTGTCATTTGGTCCCCACCCAATCGTCAGCACATACGACCTGTCTTCGACCATCAGGCCCATATAGTCCCAAAATGGTTGATTCGTGTGAACATACTGGCGCATGTACGCGGATATCGCCTCGATCTTGATCTGGTCGATCACCCTGTGTCACCTTGAAAAACACATCCCAGACATGTGCCGTTGGGCTGGGCCCAGTCGTCACTGGTTCCCGTGATTTCAACCGTGTGCTGGTGACCAGATTGCCCTGCACCCAACAGACCGTCATTCCGGTTGCTGCGTCGGCATGCCCAACCGAATCCTGAAGGGGCGCCCACCGTGTGATCGCGAAGTATGGCACACCGACCGCGCTGATGTTGTTTCCAATCCGAAGGATTGTGAACATCTCATCCGCAGCGTGGCCTGCGGGTTCTGCCAGGTACTGGTCAAAGAATGTCGGACCGTATCCGATTTCCCAACTCGCGGCCTCCGCAGCCACCCAGTCGGTCATGAAGGCGCTGAAAACGGCCACCGATTGGGTTTGCAGGCGCTGATGTCGCGCCCTGGGCCCCCAGGGCCCAACTGTCAGCATTGCGACCAAAGCGACAACCAGCACAAGCAGCGTCACCCAGATCCAGTTTCGATGCCGCCGCCACACTGTTTTGAAGGGAGCCTCGACGGGATTCAGTATGTATCGCCGCCCCAAAGCACCGACGCGAATCAGCCACGCTTCGACTGCCGATGTCTCCTCGTCTTCAAGTTGGCGCTGATCCCCACTTGCGGGGCTCGGCAAGGCATTGTCGTCCACCGGGCTGGGCCCGTCAATTTCGCCAAGGTCCGTCACGTCTGGCTTATCATCGTTCACGATCACAGCCCCAAACTCTGACATGGCTTGCACGGACAATTCATACGGCAGCCAGCTCTGCTGCAGTGTTGGCGTCGATGGCTTTCATGTTTTCGCTGTGGTGCACCAGCCAGCGGCTAGCCGCCTCCAACTTGTCAATCTGGGTCTGGTGCTGAATTCGCGAATCGCCAGCCGCAAAACTGGCAGCGGTCATCGCTAGCCCAGCAGTCGAGCCAAACATACTGGTCCAACCGCCAGAAAGCTGATCAAGGTTGTCACTCATGGCCGCGGCCTGAGCGGCCAACTGGTCTGCCAACTGTTGCACAGCCTCATAATCGATGGCAACAATTCCCGGCTCGGTGTCCGAATTGTCTTGCATCGTCGCCTCATTCCTGTCCGATGGAGTTTCGCCGCCACCCACTGGATGTCGCGCTCAACATCACTTTCCCCTGACCCGCAAGAGTGTAGCACCGGGGTCGTTGTCTGCCTGTCACCCGGTTAGAGCGCATTCCTTACAAGAAGGTGGTCGGCGTTTCCGCCGGCTGGCCCCAGTTTGCCGTTTCGGAGCGGGTCACTCCGATCACACGGTAAGCTAGATAGCTATGGCACTTGAGCAGACACAAGCGCGCATCGACGACCTCTCGCACCGGCTGGAGTCGATCGAGGCTGTCGTCGACCCCGATGCCAAGCGCATTCAGATCGCCGAACTTGAGCAGCAGGTGTCCGTCCCGAACCTTTGGGACGACCCCGAACGCGCGCAACAACTGACGTCCAAACTGTCCGCCCTGAACGCCGACGTCGAGCGCGTCACCAGCCTGCGAGCACGGCTGACGGACGCTGAGGTGTTGGCCCAACTGGCCGCCGAAGTGGACGACGCGACCTCCGCCGCCGAGGCCGACAACGAGGTGACGGGCCTGGCCGCCGAGATCGAAACCCTCGAAATCCGCACGCTGCTTTCCGGTGAATACGACGACCGCGACGCCCTGATCACCATCCGCTCGGAAGCCGGGGGAGTGGACGCCGCAGACTGGGCGTCGATGCTGCTGCGCATGTACGAGCGCTGGGCCGACCGTCACCGCTACCCCTACGAGGTGTACGACATCAGCTACGCCGAGGAGGCCGGCATCAAGTCGGCCACCTTCCAGGTGAAGGCTCCCTACGCCTACGGAACCCTAAGCGTCGAGCAGGGCACGCACCGGTTGGTGCGCATTTCGCCTTTCGACAACCAGGGACGCCGTCAGACATCCTTCGCCGGCGTCGAGGTGCTGCCCGTCGTCGAGGAAACCGACCACATCGACATCCCCGAATCGGACATCCGCGTCGACGTGTTCCGCTCCACCGGCCCTGGCGGGCAGTCAGTCAACACCACCGACTCGGCAGTCCGCATCTTCCACATTCCCACTGGAATCACCGTCACCTGCCAGAATGAGAAGTCGCAGATCCAGAACAAGGCGGCGGCGCTTCGCGTGCTGCAGGCCCGTCTTCTCGAGAAGGCGCGCGAAGAGCGGGCAGCCGAGATGGACGCCTTGAAAGCAGACGGAAACTCGTGGGGCTCACAGATGCGCAGCTACGTGCTGCACCCCTACCAGATGGTCAAAGATTTGCGCACCGGCTATGAGGTGTCCAACCCGACGGCGGTATTCGATGGCGACATCGATACCTTCATCGACGAGGGCATACGTTGGCGCAAACGTGAGGAGAACGCCACACCGTGACGGAAGAAAACTGGCAAACAAGCAAGCCAGCGGCTATAGTGGCAAAAGCCGTAGTTGGAGGCACCAAGGGATCTTCGTGGTGCGCCAACGTCTTCCCCGACCTGGCCAGGAGTTCAACGTGATCACATTCGATGACGTCTCCAAGGTTTACCCTGGGCAAAAAAAGGCCGCTCTGCGGCACGTCAACATATCTATCGACAAGGGCGAGTTCGTCTTCCTTGTTGGGGCTTCCGGCTCAGGTAAGTCGACGTTCATGCGCTTGATCCTGCGCGAGTACCGTCCCACAAGTGGACGGATTTACGTCGCCGGCAAGGATTTGAGCCAAATCCGTCAGTGGAAGGTGCCGGATCTGCGCCGTCAAATCGGCACGGTTTTCCAGGACTTCCGGCTGCTGCCGGGCAAGACGGTGTTCGAGAATGTCGCCTTCGCGCTGCAGGTGACGGGACGGCCGATGGCCGAGATCAGGCGCACCGTGCCCGAGGTACTGGAGTTGGTGGGGCTAAAAGGCCGGGAAACCAGAATGGCCGATGAGCTCTCGGGTGGCGAGCAGCAGCGCGTCGCCATCGCCCGCGCGTTCGTCGGAAAGCCAAAGATTCTGCTGGCCGACGAGCCCACCGGTAACCTCGACCCCAACACCAGCGTCGGCATCATGAAGCTGCTCGACCGTATCAACCGCCGCAACACGACAGTCGTCATGGCCACCCACGACGCCACCGTCGTCGACCAGATGCGGCGCCGCGTCATCGAACTCATTGACGGCCAAGTTGTCCGCGACCAGAAGAAGGGTGTCTACGGTACCGACTAGGGCGAGCGCTCCCTAGACAACCGTCACCCAGACAGGAGAAGCAGATGCGTCACACCTTGAGCGAAACCTGGTTGAGCCTTCGACGAAATGTGTCGATGACCATTTCGGTGGTCGTCACCATGTGGGTCAGCCTGTCCTTGTTCGGAATCAGCCTGCTGATGATGCAGCAGGTGAACATGATGAAGGGTTATTGGTACGACAAGATCGAGATCACGGTGTACCTGTGCACCACTCTCTCGGGTGGCTCCACGCAGGCCGGAACCTGCGAGCCCGGTCAGGAAACGACGGACGCCCAGCGGCAGTTGATTCAACAACAGCTCGAGGCCAACCCGGACGTCTACAGCGTGATTTACGAGAGCAAAGAGCAGGCCTTTGCCGAGTTCCAGCAAACATACAAGAACTCGCCAATCCTGGGTACGCTGACGGTCGACCAGATGCAGGACTCCTTCCGCATCAAGCTGGTTGATCCCCAGAACTATCAGGGCGTCGTGTCGAGGGCGCAGACCATGCAGGGCGTTCAAAGCGTCCAGGACCTGCGGCAGGTGCTCGACCCTTTGTTCTCGGTGCTGAACGGCCTCCGTTGGGGCACAATGATTCTGGCTGTGTTGTTGTTACTCGCCGCAGCTCTGCAGATAGGCAACACCATCCGGTTGACCGCCTTCACCAGACGACGCGAGATCGGCATCATGCGGCTGGTTGGTGCGTCGAACAGTTACATCACGCTGCCGTTCCTGTTGGAGTCGCTGGTGGCTGGAATCCTCGGCGTCGCGGCAGCGGCAGCGACGCTAGCTGTGGCGCTGCAATTCTTGGTGATCGACAGGGCTCAAGTCTCAATCAAGTCTTTAGCTTGGATTGGTTGGCATGAGTTCTTTTTTGCCATCCTTGTACTTGGCGTAGTCGGTGTGATCCTCGCGGTCATCCCAACGCTAATTGCCACAAGACGATATCTGAGAGTATGAGTTTGAGAGAAGGTTGAGACCACCGTGGCCCAGCACCAGCCCACTTCCCATCGATTGGCCGGCCTGCGGGTCTTGGCCATCGGGCTGCTGAGTGTCGCACTGTTAGGAACGTCATCTCTGGCGGCCTACGCTGACGATCTCGGTGCACAGGAGAGTGCGAAGAAAGATCAGATTGCGGCGAATGCCGTCACTATTCAGAAGCGGCAGAACGCCCTCAATCAGGCGGCTGATGCGCTGAAAGCATCGCAAAACGCACTGGCATCCGCCAAGACGGATCTGGCGAACAAGCAGAAGGCCGCCAGCGACGCGAAGGCCGAGGACGACACGATGGCCGCCAATCTCGTGGTGGCCGAGCAGGTTCTGGCGGATCGTCAGGACGAATTGAAGGTCGCCGAGGATGCCGTCACCAAGGGTCTGGCGGCGATCGCCGCTCAGCGTGACCAGATTGGTCTCATCGCACAAACGACGGCCCAGCAAAACACGACGCTTCTGTCGCTGGCCATGCTGTTGAGCGGTGGCTTCGACACGGCAAGCATCAACAACCAAGTCCAGTGGGCGACGACGGTGTTCACGGCCAACGAAGACGCGATGCAGCAGCTGCAGACGGCTCAAGTTCAGTTGCAGGCCGCGCAGGACGCTGCACAGAAGGCGAAGGACGCCGCGGACGCCGCAGCGACCGAGGTCGCCAACCAGAAGGCTGCCACTGCCGCGCATCTGGTTGTCACCCAGCAGGCACAGGCAGACGCTGACGCCGCAGAAAAGAATGTTGCTTCCAAAGTTTCGGCCAATCAAAAGGCGACGACAGATGCCCAGGCGGCGCTGAAGCAATCGCAAGATGAGCAGGCCCAGTATGAGGCCGACTTGGCGGAGATTCAGAAGCAAATCCAGGCTCAGTACGACAAGGACAAGCAGGATGGCATCCCTGACCAGGCGCCTCCCTCCACTGGCACCTTCTTCCAGCGACCGGTGCCCGGCCCGGTGACGGCCACTTTCGGCTGGCGAAAACCGCCTATTGCGGGCGCGTCGAGCTATCACCAGGGCGTCGATTTTGCGTCACCTTGTGGCACCCCAATTCTGGCGTCTGCCGACGGCACGGTGACCTACGCAGGCTGGAACGGCAGCCTCGGCAACTATGTGGCGATCAACCATGGCCAAATCGGCGGGAATTACTACAGCACCGGCTATGGCCACCAAGCGAGGGTTGCAGTGTCCGTCGGGCAGCATGTGTCGCGTGCCCAGGTGGTTGGATACGAGGGCACCACTGGCGTGTCAACCGGCTGCCATGTGCACTACAACGTGTTCAAGAACGGCACGCTGATCAACGGTCTTCCGCTAGTCTCCTGACGCGCCGCCTCGCCGTCTCGTGTTATCGTGAAGGGTCCAATCCGAGGCGTTAGATGAGGTGATGTGCCATGCCGCGGCCCAAAGGTACCGTTGTTGTGGCGCGCAACAAGCGGGCTTTCCACGACTACATAATTGGCGACCGCTTTGAGGCCGGCATCGTCCTGACGGGCACGGAGGTCAAGTCGCTGCGTCAGGGACGGGCCAGCTTGAGCGACGCCTTCGCCACAATCGACGCGGGGGAGGTTTGGCTTCGGGGCGCCAACATTCCGGAATACCTCCAGGGCACCTATCACAATCATGCCGCCAAACGGAACCGTAAACTCCTGCTGAACCGGCGCGAAATCACCAAGCTGGAGAAGCTCGTGGGCCAGGCGGGGCGTACGCTGGTGCCGTTGTCGCTGTACTTCAAGGACGGCTACGCCAAGGTTGAGCTGGCGGTGGGCACGGGCAAGCGCGATTGGGACAAGCGCCAAGCGATCGCCGCCAGGGACGCCGACCGCGAGATGGCTAGGGCTTTGGCCACCAGGAACAAGAGAGGACGCTGATGAGAATCAAACGAGCGCTGGTCGGGTTCGGGTTGGCGATGGTTGTCCTCGTCCTTGCGTGGCGGCCCGCCAACGCGTGGGCCGTCGACGATTACGTCGACTCCTGGCAGGTTTCCTACACCGTCGATACTTCCGGTGTGCTGCATGTGAAGGAAACCCTGGTTTGGCGTTTCGGCACAAACTCGGGACGCCACGGCATCGAGCGCATCCTGGTTACTCGCGAGCCCTGGGGCACCACCGATCAGGACGCCGTGTATGGCATCAGCAACATCAAGGTGACAAGCCCGGACGCGTCGTCCCAGTTCACCACCTCGACGCTTGGCAGCGGACGCAACCAGCAGTTGGACATCCGCATCGGCTCGAGCAACCAGACCGTTACGGCGCCGACAGCCACCTACTCGCTAAGTTACGATGTGACCGGTGCAATGCGCTCGGACACCGGCTATGACGAGCTGTACTGGGATGCCATTGGTGACAACACGCCGATCGTCAGCAACATCACCATCACCGCAGCGGTGCCGGGTGGCGTTTTGGACGTCGATTGCTCCAATGCCTTGCCCGGCAACCGGAAGTCGTGCGATTCGGCCAGGGTCGGGGCGGACGGGGTTGCCACCTACACGGTGGCTTCGAAGTCAAGCAAAAGCATCGTGACCATAGGCGCCAAGATCGGTTCCGGCTTGGTGTCCGACAACCAGACGCACCTCGTGGGTCGTGGCGATCAGGCATCGGTAACCGCGCTTCGGTGGGCAGGCGGACTGTCTGGCGCCACGGCCGTCGGGACGATCGGCGTGGTTGGCGTCGTGGGAACGCGGAAGCGCCGGGACGAGCGCTTCCTGGGTGTCGCCCCCGGTACGGTCGACACGTCTGGGCAGGGTGTCGGGCCGGACAACCACCCGACGATTCCGGTGGCATTCAGCCCGCCAAAGATTCCGGTGGCGGCGGCCGGTCTGATCGATGATGGCGCCGTCGACGTGCGCGACATGACGGGTTCACTGTTGTCGCTCGCGGTGCAAGGAGTCATCCAGTTGCGTCAGGACGATGCGGTGCAACGGTCGTGGGTTTTCGGAGGCTCGACCGATCAGGCCATCTACGCCAAGCTGGTCAAGGCGGACGCGCAATTGGCCAGCCATGAAGCCAAGCTGTTGAGCAGCATCTTCCCCGGGCTGCAGGTCGGCGTGGAGAAGTGCCTGACCACGCAGTCGACGCTGTACACGGCTTACCAGGACATGCAAACCAATGTGCGCGCTGATCTCGAGCAGGCTGGTTGGTACATCCGCATGCCATCCGCCGGTGCCACGCCGGCGTCGGCTGGCGCGGGGGCTGCCTTTGGTGGCGTCCTCAGAGCCTTCTTTGTTATCTTCTGGCTGATCATCGCCGTGGGTGGCACGGGGGTGGCCGGATTGATCAACGCGGCGGCTTCCGGGGGCCTCGGATGGCTCATGTGGGTGGCGCCCTTGGCGATCATGCTGATCGGGTTTTTGGTCTACAAGGGTATGACCCGGCGCGGTCAACGCAGCGCCGTCGGGCGCGCCTACGCCGACCAGGTGGCTGGGTTCCGGGAGTACTTGACGACTGCGGAGGCCGACCAGATCAGGTTCGAGGAAGGCCAAGACATCTTCAGCCAGTACCTGCCCTGGGCAGTCATTTATGATGTGGCCGATCGCTGGACGAAACTGTGTGGCCAGTTGATTGACCAAGGCAGGCTGGCCAACATCCAACCGACCTGGTACTACGGTGACTACCGGATGTTCAATGCCTACGTCTTTACCAACTCACTCGGCAACATCTCGCGGGCGTCAATGCCGGCTGCGCCAGCCGGCGGTGGGTGGTCGTCTGGCGGCACTGGGTTCGGCGGCGGTTCCGCCTTCAGTGGCGGTGGCGGCTTCTCCGGTGGTGGAGGTGGCGGCGGCGGCGCCCGAAGCTGGTGAGA
>WQYR01000015.1 GCA_009781145.1 Propionibacteriaceae bacterium
CGAACCAGCCCCAACATAGTTAATCGTCCGAGACGACGTGACAGTCGAATCTACCAACAGATGCTTCAAATGAACCGTCACAGTTTGCGGATCAAACGTGAACGATGTGACCGGGTTCAACGAAACAAACACATACTTACTGCCGTCAAAACCGGCAGCAGCATCCGTCGCGGTGAAACTAAACGAATCACCAGGATTCCCCGTATACGACGACACAAACCCAGCAACCGGCGTGACAGTCGTGTTCGAATCATCATCATGGAACACAATCGTGATCCCAGTCGGAATCACCGTATACGTAACCGTCGTGGCACTGTTCGCCGGTGGGCACGTTGCAGGACTCGTCGGCGCCGGTTCGGCGGCAACACTGGCCCGATCGACCGTATACCCGGTGACCGTTGGTGAAGTGACCGCCGGATACCCTGCCGAAGTCGTCGTACAACCCGTCACAGCAGACGTCACAGCATCCGTCGTCTTAGTCCAAGACACACTGTCAACATGATCACCCGGCGTCAACGCCCCAGCACCCACATAGTGAATCGTCCGAGACGACGTCACAGTCGAATCTACCAACAGATGCTTCAAATGAACCGTCACAGTTTGCGGATCCGCAGTGAAGGACGTGACCGGGTTCAACGACACAAACACATACTTCGAACCGTCAAAACCGGCAGCAGCATCAGTGGCCGTGAAACTAAACGAATCACCAGGATTCCCCGTATACGACGACACAAACCCCGACAGAGGCGTCACATTAGTACCCGAAGTGTCATCATGGAACACAATCGTGACAGTAGTTGGAGCCACGAACATGATCGTCTGGCGAGCGACCACCGTGTCAGTGCCAGCCAGCTTGTACTCAACACAAACGGTCGTAGTCGCACCCGGACGAACCGGGTTAGCGGACGCAGTCGCGTGAATCGTGAAGGGCACTGGCGTGCCGGGCGAGATCGTGGTGTCACCAGTGGGTGTGACAGTCGCCGTGACATCGCTTGAAGTCGTGCCGTCAGCATAGGTGATACTCAAATCTCCAGTGACCGTCATCGGTGAGACGGTGGCCCCTTGCATGATGACGTCATTTGTCAACCGAGCCACCACGGCGGCGGCCGTTGGGGTGACCAAGGCTGTGGAACCACCAAAGGCGCTTACCATGTCGGCCAGGGGCACATCGGCATAGGTGCTGGGGTACGCCTGGGCGATGGGTACGACGGTGACGTTAGCGTTGGCGGCAGTCGCGAGCGTCTGCACACCAGCCAAGTCAGGCTTCGCACCATTGACGCACATGGGAGGACAACTCTCCACATGGGAACCGGCGTCGGTAACGAGGATGATCTCGCGCTGCGACCCGTCGCGCCACGGGGTCTGCGCTGCGACCATCGCTGTTGCCAAGAGGGAGTCCTCCGGGACGTCCCCACCAGGGAATCTCTGCACTGTTGAGATAGCGGTTGCCACATTGCTGACTGTGAACGTCGAAGACAGTGCCGTCAATGGCAGGCTCCAAGTCGACCACGGGGTGGATACCCCGCTGTCACCAAAGGCAAAAACTCCGAAGGCAAGGTCTGTCCCGCCTGCGTCCGCCAGATTCTGGGCAAACTGCGCAAGCCCGGCCTTGACTGCGTCGATCGCTGTATCCATTGACTCGGTCGTGTCGATCACGAAGACAACGTCCGCTACCGAATTGACCTGCGTAACTGTCATTGCTGTTGTCAGATCAGCGCTACCCCCAGGCCGAGCGATGCTGCCGGTCTGGTCCGGCAGATCAACGCTCAAGCGAGGCACAGTAACAATCGGATCACCAGGCGCCGCGTCCACCTGCGGCACCGCCCCGATCATCACCGTCACCAAACCGGCGATCGCCAACCCTGCACCGGCAACCGCTGACATCCGGCGCCGAACACTATGAGATTTTCCAAACATTGGTACTGCCCCTAATTCGGTCGCACAGACACAGCGTGACGACCTTTTTCCGCAACAAGTCCAACATCGACTTGTACCCCCGGCAATGAAAGACTACCAGATTGAGCTTGAAAATCCTAGATGTCTGGTATGTGTTTACAGAACGCCCGCATGAGTCAGTGGACGACACACTGGCCGGGAAGACGATCATCTCGCCTCGAGTCGGGCGCGCTGGTTGATGGCTTGACGGGTGCGGGCCAGTTCGGCGGCGAGGGCCGCTTCATCGGGCAGTACGAGTCGGTACTCGGCGGCCACGACGGGATTGGGCAGGTGATCCAGGGCGTAGTGGGCCTCGTCTTCGTCGGCGCTCGCGCACAGGATCAAGCCAACGGGTGGGTTCTCGCCAGGCTTGGCCCAGTTCTCCGCGGCATAGTTCAGGTACATGTGCATCTGACCGGCGTCAGCGTGAGTGAACGGGCCGATCTTCAAATCGACGAGCAATAGGCAGTGCAGGGTGCGGTGCAGCAGGACCAGGTCGACCCGGCACCAGGAATCACCGATCCGCATGCGCCGCTGTCTGCCGATGAACGCGAAGTCATCGCCCAGTTCGAGCAGGAAGTCAGCCAGGTGAGCGATCAGGGCGTCTTCCAGGTCCGTCTCGGAGTACTCGTCCTTCAGGTCAAGGAACTCCAGCACGAAGGGGTCACGGATCACCTCACGCGGGCTGACCTGATCGGTGGGCACGGTGTCGGCGGCATGGACCAGCATGTCCCGCTTCTTGCGGGACAGGGCGATGCGCTCGTACAGCATGGAGTTGATCTGCCGGTCGAGTTGCTTGACGGTCCACCCGTTGCGCAGCGCCTCGGTCTCGTAGAACCGGCGAATGGGTTCGTCGGTGACTGAGAGTAGCCGCACGTAGGCCGACCAGGGCAGAGGGAACGCGCCCGCCACCGCCAGCGCGCCATCCGTCTCGGCGTGAGACGTACCCTCAGGAGGGAGGCCGGTGTCGGTGAGAGATTTGGCAGACGATTTCTGCCAAATCTCTGGGGCAGGCCAAGCGAGGTAGAACTGGCGGAACTGACGCAGGTTCCTCGCCGAGAAGCCCCGCCCGAAGCGACCGGTCAGGTCCGCCGACAGTCTGGCTAGGAGGGCTTGGCCATACTCGGCGCGCGCCTGCCCGCCTTGCTCGTCGGTCACGATGCGTCGCCCGATGCCCCAGTAGGTGGCGGTCATGATGGCGTTGACGCTGCGTCCGGCGGCGGCGCGGGCCTGTTCGAGCAGGCCCACGATGTCACCCAGGACCGCGTCATAGCCGTTCGCCACAGAGTCGCCATCGTGGGCAAATCGTTCTCCAGGGGCCATGTCTGGCATCCTTACTTCCTTTCGTGCGCTGCAAAGATCAAGGAGATACCCAAAGCATCAGAGCAAGTCCTGGCTTTGAGTTTTCCATCCCACACTGACAAAACTGACGGCATCTGGAGGAAGGACGATCCCGGATCCCGACGCACCCAGCATGCTGAAGATCGTGAATGGCCCGATCGCTGGCTGTCGCTCCCTCTACTGGTCGCCGAGTAGCAACAGATTGCCAATGAGGCCCGCCGCGACCACAACGCCCTGACCGATCTGCAGAAAGCCGACTCGCCAATCTGGCCAAGCGAACTCGGCCCACAACCACCCGATCCGGCAGGACAAGCCTGAGGGGCGTTTGCGCTGAGGTCAACCGTCGCCCATCGCACCCTTCATGGGGTCACGGGGGACCAGATGCTCGGCGGCAGACCGCAGGACAGTGCACAAACGATCAGAAGGCGATGGTGCCGCCCTGGCTGCCTCCGCCACGGGCATCTTCGTCTCCTCACTGGTTCGCAACGCCGACCGGGCCATGACCATCGCCCCACTCTTGCTGATGCCGCAACTTCTATTCTCGGGCCTGATCTTTACCTTGACTGGTGCCTCCAAAGTACTGTCCTGGATCGCAGCCTGCCGGTTCTCGATGGAAGCCTTCGGCACGACGGCCAACCTCAACTCGCTCACCATGAAACTGGCGCAACAAGGACTCCCAATCCAGCACCCTGCGGAAGATTTCTATACCTTCAGTGCGCAGCACTTCACAACCGCGCTCGGCGTGCTCTGTGCTTTCTGCCTCGTCTTCTCGGTCGCGGCGGGGATTGCACTTCGTGGTATCAGGACGGAACAGAAGTAACACGGGTCGCACTCCCGGCCGCTGCGCATGCATCGTGGGTGATTTTGGCGCTTGTCTGAGGCTTTCAAGACAACGAGCCGACGAGGTCCAACTCGCCGACGACCTCCGGTTCGGCGAAGAGATACTCGCGGTAGCCGAAATCCGCCACGCGGGGCGACTCGCCGAGTTACATACCTACAGAGACTAACCGCCGAAAAGCCGCCCACATTGCAGCGCGTTAGTCTCCATTTAGTCTCCGACATGCCAAAGAATCCCTAGCCAAAGACCATCTGACTAGGGATTTCACTTGTGCGCGAGAGAGGAGTTGAACCTCCACGCCCTTATCGGGCACTGGCACCTGAAGCCAGCGCGTCTGCCATTCCGCCACTCGCGCATGCGCCGTCACCGACGCAGCCCCATGAGATTACCATGTTCAGGCCTTCAGAGCCAAGGATGTGTCCATGAAATCACCCTGCCGCAACTGGCCACGGACTCTTTGCCTATAGTTATAGGTGCGTACCTGATGGCGCCCTGGAGCCAGCAGGTTTTTGGTGCGAGTTGCTCGTACCTGTCTTTATACCTACTAGCCTCGGATGTGTGCCATGACAGAGACCACTAGCCCAGAGCCCACCGCAAAACTTGCTGTTGACAAGGCAAAAAAGGCATCGAAGCCCAAATACCCCGGCGTTCCCGACGTCATCAACGGCAACGGCGCGGTCGCCTACGTAATGAAGAACGTGTGCGGGGGTGTCATCGGATACCCAATCACGCCCTCCACGGAGATCTCGGAGACTTTCGAGGCCTTCCGCGCTGAGGGCGCCATCAACGTGTGGGGCAAACACCCCTTCTTCGTCGAGACTGAGGGCGAGCACTCGGCGCAGTCCGGCGCCTTGGGCGCGTCGATGATCGGCGGAAACTACGTCAGCAACGCCTCCTCCGCGCAGGGCATCCTGTACGGCTTGGAGTCGCACTTCGTCACCGCCGGCAAGAAGATCGGCGGCTTCGTGCTGCAGATGGCCGCCCGCGTTGTCTCGAAGCACTCGCTGAACGTCATGGCCGGCCATGACGACGCCTACGCCCTGCTGCCCAGCGGCTACACCATTCTCTTCGGGGCCACCCCGCAGGAGGCCGCCGACCTGGCCGCCGTCAGCTACAAGGCCAGTGCTCTTTCGCTGATCCCCGTCGCCAACGTGATGGACGGCTTCGCCACCAGCCACGTCATGAGCGAGGCGCTGCTGCCTGAGCCCGAGTTGCTGAAGGAATACCTGGGTGACCCGACGTCGTACATTCCCTGCCCAACGGTTGCCCAAGAGGTGCTGTTTGGCTCGAAGGGGCGCGTCTTTGCCCTCAAAGCCTGGGCCAAGCGCCACGCCAAGGCGTTCAACGCTGACGATCTCAATGCGCTGCAAGCTCACCTTGACGCCACCGAGACCATTGAGGCCGACAACGATGGCATCATGATCGATACAGTGTCCGCCTGGGTGCCTGAGGACCTGCGCCCGCAGTTCCGTCGCGCCTGGCTGGGCGCCCATTCCAAGGGGACGCGCCAGCTCGTGCCGGCTATCGTCGACCCGCACAACCCAGGCCTGACTGGCCCTGTGCAGAACCAGCCTGACTTCCAGGCCGGGGCCGTCGACCACCGCACCCACTTTGCGTCGGCCGTGCCGGCCATCGTCCGTCAGGCCATGGCGGAATACACCGAACTGACGGGCCGCGAGTACCGCCCCATCATGTGCTACGACACAGAGGACGCCGATTACATCATGATCGGCTTGGGCTCCATCACTGAAGACGCCCGCGCCGTCCTCGGCTACCTGCGCGAGCAGGGCCTCAAGGTGGGCGTCGTGGCCGTCAAACTGCTGCAGCCTTTCCCCGAGGCCGAACTGGTTGAGGCGCTCAAGGGCGCCAAGGCCGTCACCGTCCTCGAGCGCTCAGACGACACCGCGCTGACCCGCTTCGTCCAAAGTGCCCTGTTCAAGGGACGCGCCAACGCCGACAACCCCGGTGCCTACGCCGGGATCCCGGCGCTGGGGCACATGCCGAAGCTTGTCACCGGCATCTTCGGACTGGGCGGTCACGATGTCCAGCCGCGCCACATGATCGCGGCCTTCAAGAACATGGCGTCCGACAACCAGTCGCCACTGATCTATCTTGGCAGCCAGTTCTTCAGCGACAAGTCCACCGGGCGCGTCAAGGACCTGCAAGAGAAAATGCGGGCCGCCTACCCCGAGACGGAGTTGATGGCTCTGAAGACCGAGCCCAACCCGCAGTTGCTGCCCAAGAGCGCACTGCGTGTGCGGTTCCACTCGGTCGGTGGCTACGGCACCATCGCCACCGGCAAGCTTCTGACAGACATCCTGGCCGGCATGCTGGGCATGCACTCGAAGTCGGCCCCCAAGTACGGCTCGGAGAAGTCTGGCGCGGCGACGAACTTCTACATCACCGTTTCGCCCGAACCGGTGCTGTTCACGAACAACGACATTGAGGACGTCGAAGTCGTCATGAGCCCCGACCACATGGTGTTCAGCCATACCAACCCGCTGCGCGGGCTGGCCGACGAGGGCACGTTCATCATGCAGTCCGACAAGGCGCCGCTGGATGTCTGGCGCGACCTGCCCGGCTTTGCCCGTCAGTACATCCGCGAGCACAAGATCAACTTCTGCGTGCTGGATGCCTTCAAGGTTGCCCGCGAGGACGCCCCGACCCCTGAGCTCGAAACCCGCATGGCCGGCATCGCGTTCATCGGCGGCATGCTCGCCTCGGTTGAGTCGATCTCCTACGGCGGCAGCATGGACGAGGTGCAAGCCCGCGTCCGCCACGAAATCGAAAAGAAGTTCGGACGCAAGGGCCAAACCATCGTCGAATCGAACATGAAAGTCATCGCCAACGGCATGGCTGCCACTGTGACCGTCGACTATGACACGCCCGAGTTCCGCGACATCGATGCAGCACCGGCCAAGGTACCGTCCCGCACCGTGGCGCTGTCTGCGTCAATGTGCCCAGCCGCCTTGGCGGAGGGCCCGACCGGCCTGTTCGACCCCACCTACTATGAGGACATCGTGGCCGGCCCGTTCCGTGCCGGGACGATCAGCGAGGCGCCTGTGCTGCCCGGCACTGGTTTGTTCATGCCGCCGCTTTCGGGCGCATTCAAGGACAAGGGCTTGTTCCGTCGCACAGTGCCGGTGTTCGATGCCGACAAGTGCACCGCCTGCATGGAGTGCGCCATCGCCTGCCCCGACTCGGCCATCCCGAACTCCGTCCACGAGATCAGCGATATCTTGAACCTGGCCATCGCCGAGTCGGACACCAAGGATCTGGCTACTCAGGTTGACGCCTGGGCAGAAGCCACCCGCGCCGCCCTGTTGGCCGACAGCAAGCTCGCCGTGGCCGACGCCGCCAAGCAGGCCGCGGCCGCAGCCGGCCTAGACGCCGCACTGGCAGACGCCGCGATCAAGTCCATCGCCGCCTTCCCGGTTTGCACGCCGCGGCCGATCTTCGGCAGCGTCGAGAAGACCGCCCCCGGTACCGGCGGTTTGTACTCCGTCGTCATCGACCCGTGGAAGTGCACCGGCTGTGTGCAGTGCGTCGAGGTTTGCGGCCCCGGTGCGCTGACCGAAGCAAGCCAGACCCCCGAGATTCTGGAGCACTGGCAGGCCAACTTCGAGTTGCTGACCAAGCTGCCGAACACGCCCGAGCGGTTCTCGTCGATTGCGGACGGCGACCTCAAGCGTCTGCTGCTGGACCGCCCGAACTACTACGCCATCACCGGTGGCCACGGGGCTTGCCGCGGTTGCGGCGAAGTGACGGCCACCCACATGGTGGCGGCGTTGTCGCGCAGCATGGGCAAGGCCCGTACAAAGGCCCACATCGCCGAGCTGGAAACCGTCATCGGGCAGCTTTACGCGAAGCAGTCCAGTGTGGACGACGCCGAGCGGCGCAGCCGTATCGCCGGTCTGATCGGCACGCTGGAGGCACGCTTGTACCTCTACGAGTGCGGCCCGACGGGCAACGGCCCGGCGCCGACGATCTACGCGAACGCCACCGGCTGCTCGTCCGTCTACTCGTCGACGCTGCCGTCCACCCAGTTCCAAGACCCGTGGGTCAACTCGCTGTTCCAGGACGCCCAACCGGTGACTGTCGGCCTTTATGAGGGCCTGGCATCACAGTGGGTCAACGAGTTCAAGGCACTACGTCAGGCAGCGCTGGAACTGGCTGATGACCCGCATGCGGCCACCAAGGTGCCCGCCACTCTGGCGTGGCGCGGGTTCACGACGGAAGAGCGCTCACTGCTTCCCAACGTCTTCTCAGTGGCTGGTGATGGTGCGGCCTACGACATCGGCTTCGGCGCGATGAGCCGCGTACTGGCCATGGGGACGCCCGTCAAGATGCTGGTGCTCGACACGGGCAGCTATTCCAACACCGGCGGGCAGGCCTCGACGGCTTCGTTCACCGGTCAGGACGCCGACCTCGCCCGCTACGGCAAGGCACACGCCGGCAAGGCCGAGACACGCAAGGAACTTGGCCTGCTGGCCGCTTTCCACCCGCATGTTTTCGCCTGCCAGGTGGCCCCGGCGCTGCACGCGCACTTCCTCGAGACAACCATGAAGGCTCTGGAGTTCGAGGACGGCAGCGCGCTGATCGTCGCCTACACCCCGTGCGGCACAGAGAATGGCTTCGCCGAGGATCTGTCGAACGCCCGCACGGCGCTGGCAGTCCAGTCGCGGCTGTGGCCCATCTTCGTCCACGACCCGCGCGGTGGGGATACCCTGCCGGAGCGGTTCTCGCTGAAGGGCAACCCCGGCCTCAACCAACTGTGGGTCAACAAGACCATTCAGTACGTCGACGACGAGGGCAAGACGCAACTAATGCAGGTGCCGGTGACCCCGGCCGAGTTCGCCGTCGGCGAGGTGCGTTTCGCCAAGCAGTTCAAGCCGCTGGCCGATCATGCCGATGGCGTACTGATCTCCGATTTCATCGAGCTCAGCGACGCCGACCGGGTCGGCAAAGTGCCGTTTGTCTACACGACGGACCGCGACCGCAAGCTGACCAAGGTGGCCTGCTCCGCGCCAATCGTCAACCTCGTCGAGCAGCGCAAGCAGTTCTGGCAGACGCTGCAGTTCCTGGCCGGCGTGGGCGCCGCCCCGGCTGCTGCGGCATCGCCTGTCACCCAGCAAGCTGCTACGGACGCCGCCGCCATCACGGCCGGCTACAACGCCGCCGACGCCGCTGCCGCCAAGGAGAAGACCATCGACGCCATCGCCGAGGCCCTCGTCACCTTGGTGACGGCCAAGAAGCCCGACGTCGCCGCCGTCACAGCGGCACTGACGGGTGGGTCATCTGCAGCGGCCTCCGAGTCAGACGCGGCACCGGCCAAGACGTCCGACAAGCCGATCTGGCTTGACCCGGAGGACGAGCCGAAGTGCACTGACTGCGCCACCTGCTACCAGGAGCTGCCCGACATTTTCGAGCAGCACACCATCATGGTGGACGGCGAACCGAAGGACGTCGCCCACTTCAAGGAAGGCGCCCTCGACGGCGTCACCGTCACCGACGAAATGACCAAGACTTTCGAGAAGGTCAAGAACACTTGCGATTCGGAGATTATCCAATGACAGCCACAATTGAGCATTTAGACGACGTCCAGGCCTGGCGTGCCGCCAAGAACCAGGCCGATGCGGCGGCAGCACAAATGACCTCGCTGGGCGCCTCCAGCGCCGTCGAGGCCTTCCAGGCCAAGCTGGCCATCCTTGAGCGGAAGCTGGCCGAAGACCCGTCCCAGTTCCGCGAGCTGATCCTCGGCGACACTCTCACACAAGTGGCTGCCGAGTTCCGCGGCGACGGGCCGCTATCGAAGGATTTCACGCTGAAGCTGTGGGATCTTCTGCTGGCCAATGACGACACGTCGCTGGCCCTGATGCGGTTCATCTGGTGGCTGCCGGTGGGACGCAAGCGCGTCTTCATCGCTGCCGTCGACGAATACCTGCAAGACCGCTACCCGATGTTCAAGGACATCTCGGCGGGCTGGCCGGCCAACGTCCACATCGAACCGATGGTCCGTGACGCCGAAGAGCGCAGACAGGATTTCGACCTTGTGACCACCGGGTATCTGGGCTACTTGGATATCGGCTACACATTGCGGGAAATCGAGCTGTTCATCTGGCTGGAGGCCATCCGCGACAAGGGCTGCGCCGACGCCCCCTGCGAGTTGGGCGCCCTGAAGCAGTCGGTGGTCGGACGGATCGGTGGCTGCCCTGTGCAGATCCACATTCCGGTCATGTTCGACCTGATCGGCCAGGGCAAGTTTGACGAAGCCCTGAAGATGCTTGAAGATTGCAACCCGCTGCCCAATGTGACAGGACGGGTCTGCCCGCAGGAGTTGCAGTGTGAGGGCGTGTGCATCCACAAGAAGTCGATGACAATCGGTCAGATCGAGTGGTTCCTGCCGCAGTGGGACAAGCTGGCCCACCCCGGCGAGGCACTGGCCCGCGTTACCGGCACACCAGACCCCTGGAAGGTGGCCGACAAGCCGCCGGTGGCCATCGTCGGCTCGGGCCCGTCCGGCCTGATCGCGGCCTATCTGATGGCGCGCGAAGGCTTCCCCGTCACCGTCTTCGAGGCCTTCCACCTGCTGGGTGGCGTGCTGCGCTACGGCATCCCCGAGTTCCGTTTGCCGAACGAGTTGATCGATGACGTCGTCGAGAAGATCGAGGCTCTCGGCGGTCGTTTCGTCACCGACTTCATCGTCGGCAAGACGGCCACGCTGGACGACATCGCGGCAGCGGGCTTCCAGAAGATCTTCGTCGGCTCAGGCGCCGGTTTGCCGAAGTTCATGGGCGTCCCCGGCGAGCATCTGCTGAACATCATGAGCGCCAACGAGTTCTTGACGCGCGTCAACCTGATGCACGCCAACCTGCCCGATTACGCCACCCCACTGCCTGAGGTGAAGGGCAAGAAGGTCATCGTCATCGGTGGCGGCAACACCGCCATGGATGCTGCCCGCACGTCGAAGCGCCTGGGCGCCGAAGTGTCCATCGTGTATCGTCGCACCCGCGCCGAAATGCCGGCCCGTGTCGAGGAACTTGCCCACGCTCTCGAAGAGGGCATCGATCTGAAGGTGCTACGCAGCCCTGAAGAGTTCATCGGCGACGAGACCACCAACTTCGTCAAGGGCACCACCTTGACGGTGATGGAGCTGGGCGAGCCGGACGAGTCCGGGCGCCGTCGCCCCGTCGACACCGGCAAGCAAGAGCACATGGATGTTGACCTGGTGATCATGGCGTTGGGCAACGCGTCCAACCCGATCATCAAGGATTCGCAGCCCGACCTTGGCGTCACCAAGTGGGGCACCATCAACTTGGCGGCCGAAGGCACCCAAGAGACCACCAAGCCGGGTGTCTACTCCGGCGGCGACGCGACCCGTGGCGGCTCGACGGCCATCAACGCGGCCGGCGACGGCCAGGCGGCGGCCCGCGAGATTCTGGGTGTGCTGAGCTCAGGGTTCACGCCCGACCAGATTACGGGGTTTGTCACCTCGGCACTGGCATACACCGAGAAGGTGGCCGAGCAGCACGTCGTCGTGGCCAAGAAGCACCTGAGCCCGGGCATCGAAGAGCTGGTGGTGCGGGCTCCGGCCATCGCCAGGACGGCCAAGGCCGGTCAGTTCGTCCGTGTACTCAACAGCCCCAAGGGCGAACTCGTGCCGTTGACGCTGGCCGATTGGGACGCTGAGGCGGGCACCATCACCATCGTCATCCAGGCCGTGGGCGCGACGTCCGCGGAGATCAACAAGATGGAGGTCGGTGACGCCTTCGTCGGCGTCGCCGGGCCGCTGGGGTTGCCGTCCGTCCTTGAGAAGTATGGGGACGACCAGACGGTGGTGTTCACCGCCGGCGGCTTGGGCCTGCCACCCGTCTACCCGATCGCGCGCGAGCACCTGCGTCTAGGCAACCACGTGACGCTGATCTCAGGGTTCAGGACGAAAGACCTGATGTTCTGGGATCAGCCCGGCGAGCGGGTGCCTGAACTGCAACGCGAGTTCGGCGATCTGCTGGACGTCATCTACACCACCGACGACGGGTCGTACAACATCAAGGGATTCGTCACCACGCCACTGGAGCAGATGCTGGAAGACGACAAGGCAGGCACGGCCAGGCGCCGGGTCGCCGAGGTCACAACCATCGGCCCGCCTATCATGATGCGCGTCGTCAGCGACCTGACAAGGAAGTACGGCACCCACACCGTGGCGTCGGTCAACTCCATCATGGTGGACGCAACGGGCATGTGCGGCGCCTGCATGGTGCCGATCATGGACGGCGACAAGCTGGTACGTCGTCACGCCTGCATCGATGGCCCCGAGTTCGACGCCCACACCATCGATTGGGACAAGTTCCTGCCAAGGTTCAAGCTGTTCAAAACCCAAGAGGCGGCAGCCAACGCAGCGGAGGGCTTCACGCTGCCTGGCCGCTGATCAGTCCCCGAGGACGGCGGCCAATTGACACTTGGCCGCCAGTCGGGGTTGGCCGTCCATCCGTCGGTACCTATCGGCATCTTCCGGCTGGCAGCGCGCCGCGTCGACGTCCCTTAAGGCAACCTGCCCATGGGCCAGCGGTCCCCCAGGTGCAAAACTCCACCCAAACGTCGCCTTGGGAACCCGCCGGACCGTTCGAGTGCGGTCCTACCGCAAAAACGACGCTGTTTGGCCTCAAGACGTCACTTTTTCGTCCTTGGGCTGCACAACAGTACGTTTGAGTGCGGTTTTGCACAGGACGCAAAGAAATCCCCGACTTATCCACAGATCGGCCCATGGCCAGTGAAAAGGGGCACCCGCTGCGTCATGCTTGTGATGTGAACCAGGACATAAACATCGAGTTGGCGCGCAGCGGGCGCATCACCAGTCGCAACTGTGAACGACTGGGATATCAGCGCATCCTCACCGGCGCCTATGCCCAGGCCGTCCCGCCCACTGACAATGCCGATCACGCTGCCGTCCGCGAGCGATGGCTCACCGCCGTCCACGCAATAATGGCGTTGCAGGTGGGTCGCGACGTCGTCCTGTACGGGGCCACCGCGCTGCAAGCCATGGGTGTGCAACTGCCAGAACGACTGCAAGACTGGACGACAGTGCACATCCTCGTGCCCACTCAGACGAAGCGAACCCACCGCCAAGGCGTCATTGCGCACCACCAGGCGCGACCAGCATCCGTTTGGAGGCTTGTTGACGGGTTGCCGGTGCTGCACCCCGTCGATCATTGGGTACAGATGACGAACGCGACCGTGAGCGAGATGGTCGAGATAGGCGATGGGTTCCTCCGCCGTCACAACCCGTTGCTCACATTGGCCGAGGTCCACTCCCGCCTAGGTGAACTGGACGGTGTTCATGGCGTCAAACTTGCCCGCCGCGCACTGCCCCTGCTTCGACCCGGCACCGACTCGCTGTATGAGAGCAGAACCAGATTGGTGCTCGTCCACGCGGGCCTGCCAACACCTGAGGTGAACCTTCCAGTCTGGTGTCCGTCAGTCGACTTCACATACCATGTGGACATGGGGTACGAGAAGGCACGGACGGGCGTCGAGTTCGACGGAATCGGGCACTCCGACCGCACGCAAATGGACATTGACGCCAACAGACGGCGCAACCTTCAAGACTCAGACTGGTTGCTGATTTCAGTCACCTCAACACAATTGAGGCGTCCCGAGAGTTTCATTCGCTCCGTCCAAAATGCCCTCGTCATGCGCACTGGGCAATGGGACTGACGGCTGCTTCCAGGTGACCCCGGTGTAATACTCCACCCAAACGTCGATTCGGGAGCCCGCCACGCGTTTGGGTGCGGTCTTACCGCAAAAAGGGCTCCGTTTGGCCTCACACTGTCACTATTTCGTCCTGTCCCGTCACTAACAGCATGTTTGGGTGCGGTCTTGCCGCTGTCACCTACTCTTCCCCGAAGACGGCCGCCACCAACTGCGTCACCCAGGTCCGAAGTTCCTCACAGACGACAGACTGACCGTTCACCTTGGCATTGCCAACCGCAGTTCGTGGGACTCCGGCAACGCGGCGTGGGCCAGCTAAACGCGTAGTTTAGTTTTTTTCTGCAAACGCTTGTCATTCTGTGGTATTAGGTCTAGCGTAGGAGATAAGGCATAGCCCCTAGGGTTTTGCTGGGAGAAAGATTTATTGGGTCATCGTCGATGGGTCGCGCTGATTGTGACGCATCGTCGGTTCCGGGGACGCTATTGGTGGTATCCCTATGGCCGGCGGAGCCGCGCAGTCTAGGGTTTGCGAGACGTTTCGCAGGTGTCAATTTTGGCTACCCCCGGGTGTTTTGCCGTACACAACCACAGAGTCAAGGGAATCTGGTCAACAATGCTTAACACCCATAAGCGTGCGGTTTCAACGCACCCAAAGCACCCCCATCACCTAATCATCGCATCCAGCGTCGCGCTGTTTTGCGGAGCCTTCCTGCCCTCGCTGGCCGCGCCGGCTCAGGCAGCCGTCCCGACGCCGGGCTCAGACACGTCCGTCATCACCGTCGAAGTGGGCGGCACCCGCACCAGCACCACCGCGATCGCTCCCCTTCAAGGCATCACGCTCGAACTGTTCGACGGATCGAGCGCCACCCAACCGACATCGGCAAGCACACCGCTTACCGATAGTTGGGCTGTCTGCACATCTGATGCGGATGGTGACTGCTCATTCACTATTCCCAACACGGGCATCGGCGGTGCCAACCGTGACAGGCGTTTCTACATCCAGCAATCCAAGACTGCGCCGGTGCCTGCCGGCTGGCATGCCATCCCCGAGATGGTCACAAGCATGGACGGTAACTCGTTCACCCAGATTCCGTACGCCATACACACCGGCACCCAACTGCGTGGCGGTCAGGTTTACACGTCGACTGCCAGTTTCATGGTCACCGGCACCGGGGTGCAGGCCTCCACTGGCATTTGGCCGCAGGCGCTGGACAACCCCCCACTTCGGCACGCCTGCGGGGTGAACGTCGCCCTCATCCTCGATCTGTCGTACTCGGTGCAAATCGCATCGGCGTTGCCGTCCCTCAAGGCTGCCGCCAAGGGCCTGACGGACAACCTGGTGGGCACAAACTCGGAGGTGGCGCTGTTCACCTTTGGCACATCGGCGCCCGCTGCCGGCACAGCCAACCGCAACCGCCCGCTGACGCCGGTGTCCACCAAAGCTGGTGCCGATTTGGTCGATAGCTGGATCGATGGACTGTCGATCACGACGGCCGAGTACACCAACTGGGATCGCGGCATGTTCCAGGTGGCCGAGCAGGCCGTGCCTCATGTTGGCCCCGACAACATGTTCGATATCGCCATTGTCATCACCGACGGCAACCCGACCCGCTACGGCTCAGGATCCGCAGCGACCGGCAGCCCGACGCGCTATGCCGAGCTTGAGCAGGCCATTTTCTCGGCCAACGCCATCAAGGCAAGCGGCACCCGAGTGGTGACGGTCGGCGTTGGGCCTGACGCGCCGCCGTCAGCGCCAAACCTGGCCGCCATCTCTGGGCCCGTCCAGGGCAGCGATTACTACGCGGTCGGCTGGGCACAAGCCGCCGACACGATCAAGCAAATGGCGTTGGCTGGGTGTCACACTGCCACCACCGGGTCGCTCACCGTCCTGAAGGAGGTACTGCCCGCCGGATCAACCAACCTCGACGATGCCGTGCCGCAAGGTGGTTGGCAGATGACCACGTCCACCGCCACGAGCGGTGTCACCGTTGACGGCGGCACCACCTCGACAAAGGCGACAGCGATCGGCACAGGGGCGGCCGGGTTCGACGTGGACTTCGGCGCCAGTCCGGATGCCAATATCGACGTGGACGAAGCGATCAGTAGCCAGCCCGCGCCTCACAGCTATTACACCTGGTATGACACTGAATGCACGCGGCTGACTGACGGGCAGGCTGTCACCATCTCTGGTGGCGAACAGTTCACCGTGCCGATGCTCGCCGGCGATGTCATTTCGTGCATCGTCTATAACCAACTGTCCAACAGTCCCCGCAGCCCAGAGATGACACTTCAAGTGGACATGGTTTGGGTTATCGATGGCGTCACCTACGTCGAAGGCGCGCAGCCACCGGATTTCAGTGCCGACGTGTCATTGAATTCTGTCGGCACTGAAGACTTCCCGAACTTGAGTTCGGGCGAGGTTTACCACAATCTGACAACCGAAACCGGCGGCACATTGTCGCAGCAGGTTCTTCTGCCGCCTGGGTGCCGGACAACCGCCGCTGCCGGGCTGCAGTCGAACAATACAAGTGACCCCCCGGAGATGGCGGGGCCAGCAATTGGCGCCACGGGGTTGTATTCGACGACGGCAAACGTGACCATTGACCCTGGCGACGGCACAAATGTGGGAGTCAACAAGTGGCAGATCACAAATTACATTACGTGCCAAGCAAACCTGATTCTGGCTAAAGTGATCAACCAGTCGGCGGGTCTTCAGGTTGGTACAGCTAACCCGAAGAATTGGGATCTCAGCGTCACTGACCCGTCGAATAACACCACCACTCTTGCCTACACGACAACGCCAGTTTGCGACCAGACCGATCCGGATGCTCCGTGCTACAACAATCAAGACTTCGCAATCACGAACTCAATGACTGTCAAGCCGGGGGCAACCTATACGCTGGCTGAACACGGTGGCGACGCCGGTTACACCCAGGACCTGATCGGCGTGGCGGCAGGCGACCTGGTGCCCGGCGCGACCGGGTCGTGGCTGTGCTGGGATTTCGACCCGACCACGGGACGTTTCATCGAGTCGCTGGCACCAAATGGAGCGCTGGGTGAAGTGACCATTCCGTATGACGCCCCTGTTGTCGAATGCGTCGCCCTGAATTCGACCGCCGAATTCTCGGCCAGCAAGCAAGTGATTGGCGGCTCCGCAACACCGGCCGATTGGACATACAGCATCGAGGCTATCGGTGCTGTGTCTCCCAAGGCCCCTTCAGGCACCAACCCGGCGTGGAGCCAGCCTGCACAGATCCTGCCTGGGCAGCAGTACAAGATCGTCCCAAGCCAGGGACCGGCTGGGTACATCCTCACTGACATACTCTGCACCTGGCAGTCACCGGACATCAACGGCGGCGACCCGGTGCTGCACACCAACGAGAGTGTGCTGGCCAACCCGGTTCTGACACTGGCCGCCAACACGACCGCTCAGTGCACTTTGGTCAGCACCTTCGCCGGCTCGGGTGCGCAAGGAGGCATGCAAAACCAAACCACGTTGACCGCCCCAACCGGTGGGCAGATTACCGCTGGCACGCTGGTACCGATGGTGTTGGCCGTGCTGATGGGCTTGGCCGCCGCACTGGTGTACGGACGGCGCCGGATGGGTGCCAGAATCCACATCTGAAGATAGGCCCGGGCTGCAAGACGTCACCCAAACGCCTACGTCAGGCCGCCTGCCGACGTTTGGGCGACGTTTTGCCGCCAGATTCGGTTGGATTGACGACAGACCGGCACCCAATCGGGCGCACCGGCGTCTCAGTCGACGTTTGGGTGACGTTTTGCCAGCCAGAATCGGCAGATGGATGACGTGTAACAACCGATCATCGTCGCGGTAGGCTACCGCTATGCCTTCCACGCCTGAGATGATCCGCTGCGATGTCGCCCTGGTTGGAGCTGGCATCATGAGTGCCACCATGGCCGTCATGCTGCACGCACTGGACCCTGGGCTCAAGGTTGTCGTCATTGAGCGGGGGGACGCGCCGGCGCAGGAGTCTTCAAACCCCTGGAACAACGCCGGCACCGGGCATTCGGCTTTGTGCGAGCTGAACTACACATCCGAGCAGGACGATGGGACGGTTGACATCGCCAAGGCGGTCAGCATCAACGAGCAGTTCCAGGTCAGCCGTCAGTTTTGGGCCCACCTGGTGGCCGCGGGTGTGCTGGGCGACCCGGCCGGCTTCATTGCCAAGACGCCGCACATGACGCTGGTCCGGGGCGATACGGAGTTTCTGCGCCGTCGCTTCGACGCGTTGAAACCGAACCCGTTGTTCGCGTCCATGGAGTTCGCCGAATCGCGCGACCAGATCGCACAATGGGCGCCGATGATCATCGAGGGACGGGGCGACGGGCCGATCGCCGCCACTTTCGACGCCGAGGGCACGGACGTCAACTTCGGCGAACTGACCAGGCGCTATCTAGGGCATCTGGAGGGCGACGGGGTGCGCGTCCTCTTTGGTCACGAAGTGAGCCAACTGACGAAACTGGCGGACGGGTCGTGGGCGCTTCGCGCCGGGCAGGTACACATCAAGGCGTCGAAGGTGTTCATTGGCGCGGGCGGGTATTCACTACCACTGCTGCAGAAGGCCCACCTGAAGGAAGCCGAAGGCTACGGGCTGTTCCCCATTTCGGGCCAGTTCTTGATGACCGACAACCCCGGCATCGTCGCCCGTCACACAACCAAGGTGTACGGCAAGGCGTCGGTCGGGGCGCCGCCGATGTCCGTCCCCCACCTTGATGCCCGGGTCATCGACGGGCAGCGCTGGGTGCTGTTCGGACCTTTCGCGGGGCAAAGCCCGAAGTTTTTGAAGTCGGGGTCACTGCTCGACTTGCCGGCGTCCTTGCGCCCCGCCAATCTGACACCTTTGCTCAATGTCGCCAAAGATAACCTCGGCTTGGTTGCCTACCTTGTGGGCCAACTGACACTGACGGCCGACGGCCGGATGGCCGCGCTGCGCGAGTTCATGCCGACCGCCACCCCGGACGACTGGACGCTGGTCACGGCCGGCCAGCGGGCCCAGATCATCAAGCCCAAGCCGGGCGCTGGCGGCCTGCGCGGCGGCACGCTCGAGTTCGGTACGGAGGCGATTGTCTCGGCGGACGGAACGATCCAGGCCGTCCTCGGGGCGTCCCCCGGCGCGTCCACCGCCGTCCCCATCATGCTGGACATCCTGAGCCGCGCCTGGCCCGACCGAATGGACGAGTGGGCACCCAAGCTGGCCCGGATGATCCCAACCTACGGCACGCCGCTGGCGAGCGACGCCGGCCTGGCCAAGCAGACGCTGACCGCCACCGCCGAGGTGCTGGGCATCGACGGTCCGACCTGGTGACACCAAACCAATATTGTTGAGCGCGTGGAGATCACCGCGTGAGTCTCTGGCATGATTGGCGCATGACTCGCATCAGCATCATTGGTTTGGGCGCGATGGGCGCCACCTGGGCGTCCAAGCTGGCCGGCGTTCCCGGCGTCGAAATCGTCATCATCGCGGACGGGCCGCGCGCCGACCGTCTGGCTGCCGAGGGCGTCACCGTCAACGGCGCCCACTTCGACTTCCCCGTGGTACGCCCTGGCGAGGTGCCGACGGCTCCGGCCGACCTGCTGATCGTGGCTGTCAAGCACACGGGGCTCGACCTGGCACTGACGCAGGCGCGCCACCATGTCGGTGACGGGACGATTGTGCTGTCGCTGCTAAACGGCATCACTTCCGAGGACGAGATCGCCGCCGCCTACCCGACGTGCCATCCGCTGGCTTCGATCACCGTCGGCATTGACGCCGTCCGGGTGGGCCAAGATGTCACATACAAATCGTTTGGACGCCTAGAGTTCGGCGAGAAAGTCAACACCGAGCCGTATTCGCCGCAGGTGCGCTGGCTTGCGTCGCTGCTGGAACAGGCCGGCATCGAGTACGTCATTCCGCCCGACATGACCCGCCAATTGTGGTGGAAGTTCCTGATCAACACAGGTGTCAACCAGGTGACGGCCGTGCTGGAGGCGCCCTACGCCGTCGTCCAGACGCCTGGGCCGGCCCGGGAAATGATGGCGGCCACCCAACAGGAGGTGATCGCTGTCGCCAAGGCCAAGGGAATCGGCCTGACGCAAGCCGATTTCGAGGCTTGGCTAGGTGTTTTGAATGGCCTGGCGCCCGGCCAATACACATCGATGGCCCAAGACACCCTGGCCCACCGCCCCACCGAGGTGGACATTTTCGCGGGTGCAATGGTGCGAATGGGCGCCGAGTCGGGCGTCCCGGTGCCAGTCAACACCGACCTACTGCGCCTGCTGAAAGCCAAAGAGACGGTCTGGGCGTTGGCCTGATAGACTGACCCGCGGGTCCGCAGCCGTCAGGGAACAATCGGCGGGACAAGGTTCGTCGAGTGGGGGCCCAGAAAGGCCCGTACATGCCCAACAGCACCAGCCACAGTACCGTTGCGATTGATTACGCCGCTGTCGACGAGGCTATAGATGCCCTGCACACACAAGCAGCAGCGTTGCGAGAAAACCTTGACCAGTTGTCAGGCGGCTGGCACCGAATGCTGGGGGCAACATCTGGCGAGGCGATGACGGCCTTTAGCTTCAGGGCCGGCGATTCCTATGTGCAACAGGCGGAGAACATCGAGAAACTTGAGGCGGCAGCGGCTTGGTTGCGTCGTCACAGCGACAACATGAGGGAGCTTGATGAATCCTATGCAGCAAAGTTGGCCAGCCGCGGGGGTGGCGGAAGTTACGGGTCACGGCCGAGCGCGTACTAGGAATGCTGAGGGCGAAGATCATGAATACGAGTGATGACACACCACGGGCGCGGAAGCGGCTGGGTTGGTTGCCGCGATGGGTTGTGCCCGTGGTAGTGGTTGTGGTGTTGGCCATCCTGGTGTCGTTGTTCACTTTTGGCCCATTGGGCCCTTCGGCCCGTCAGCAGCGTCTGCAAGACCGGGCATTGGGCATCTATACCGCCATGATGACTGCCTGGGTCGCTGACGAACCCAACGATTGGCCCGCCGGACATGTGGATGATTACCTGGACCCATACCTTGCCGACCCGGCCCGTGGAACAATGGAAATGGCCCGCATCGGCGTGGTTGGCTACGGCGGTTCTGCCGTGGCCTCTGGCACGCCCTATTTTGCAGTGACCCGGTCAGCTCGCCTGGTCGACCCAACAGACCACGGGGACGCCAGCATCGGGTTGACCATATGTTGGGTGCAAGGCAATCTGGCGGTCACAAAAGTGCATGTCAACGACCAGGTGACGGTGACCGGCCCGGGCCCTTCCGGTCATGTCGCCCAGGTGTTCTTCAGGACAACCAGCGGTAGAGGCCGTACGTTTGCCGCGAATGTCCGAACACTGCGCATCTACGACATCATTGACATCACCCCCGCAGACGGAACCTGCCCGCTCGACTGAGACATGAAGGGAACGAACCATGCCTGACTATTCCGAAGTGCCAACCTACATTGACCAAATCGCCAGGGCGGCGATCGACGCTCACATGCGCGAGGTTCTTGCCTACGGCCAGTTGATACCAATGCCCGGTGATGTGCCAATTGAGCAAGGCTCCTACAAGCTCGTTTTCCTCAATCCAATGTCTGAATGGGGCGGTGGTTCGGAGGTGGACATCGCATGCCCAGATGAAGCTGGCAAGGGCGGCGGCCAGGTCACTGGCGCTTGGTCGTGGACGGGGGTTGGGCAGCGATGGTCGGACGCGGGGCTAGCTGCCAGTTATGACCAGCGGCTCGCGTTCGCCAACATTTACGGCTGGGTGCATGGAGCGGTGGGTCAGTACGTTGACAATGCCCTACAGGGGTGGTCAAACAGCCGCGAATGGGAATCGTTACCTGACCCCAAGGATTTCTCCCAAACGATCACGACACTCACCGAAGCCATCGCGCTGCTAAAAGTTGAGGACACCGACAACAACATCAGAAAGCAGATTGATGGTGTCTGCAACGCCCTCGCCCGAGCCGATGCGGGTGGTCCGCCCATGGCCGGCGCTACCATCGATCTGCTGCGCAACTTGCTGACCAGCGAGGAGCCAGGCGGACTGCTCGTGCTGTGCAAGGCGGTGCACGACATGCTGGTCGCCCTGGCACAACGCGCCCAAGCTGAACAGGGCATATGGGATGCCGCCCGGAAAGACGTGACCAACATCACGTATTATGCCATTCCGTATTTCCAAACCTGGCAGCCGGCTCAATCCGTGGACCTTGCGCCTCTGACTGATTCGCTGGCGATCGGGGGAATCCTGGCTGCCCTGGTTCCCGATGGGGCCGTCGTAGGGGCTCTACTCGGTATTCTTTCTGCGGTCGTAGACCTCGTCGACGTCGAATGCACTGACTTGGGTTCACAAGACAACCCCGCGAAATCGGTCGATGGCCTGCTAACGGCGTTCTCCGGGGCACTCAACGGCGATGGCGGCTACGGGGCAAGCCTGTTCAACGGAGTTCAGACCCGCGAGCGAGACCTTTTCGAAGACCTACAAACACTGAACGACAACCAATGGCGGACTTCCGCCACTAACGAACCGGTCCAGCTCGACCCGGCTCCGTTCAGTGACCCCCTGCAGCCCAGCCCGTGCCAATCCGTCGACACAGACGTGCTGCGAACGATAGCTAACACGAATATCCAGAGCATCATCAACGACCTCAACGACATGGTTCACCTGGTGGAAGATGCAACGACCGGTCGTAACAGTGACGCCTGGCTGCGTCCGGCTGGGCTAGGTTGCAACAGCTCGACCACCGGCGCCTACAAGGAGTGGTTCTATCTGTCCGGCAAGATTCTCAACATGATAGACACTGGCGCGGCGGCCGCGATCCCCCTGCTGACAGATGTGCTGGGCGACATACTCGGCTTCGCCGATGCAGTAGATGAACTTCAAGTCGATGATGCCAAATCGTGCGAAGCAGTCGGCAATAAGTGAGCCAGAAGTGAGCCCGAGCCACGGGCTTATGCCATGCTGCGCGCCAGTCGCAGCATCTGGCCAAGTGAGCGTGTCGGGACAGCCCCGGTGTTGAGCACCATGACCGCTCCAAGGTTGACACCGAGAGGCGTTTTGGGGCGCAATCACGACCTGGCAATACGGTTCGGAAGCTTTGCCGACGGCTAGTACGGCGCGCCACGCCGAGAAACTGTTCCAACTGCCTGATGTACACAAAGACCCCTTCGACCGAATGATCATTGCCCAGGCGCTGGCGGAGGGCTTGCCCGTAGTGACAGCAGATCGCATCTTCGTCGCATACGGCCTCCAGATCATCTAGGCAAATCCGTCACAGCACACTCCGGTTGTCTCACTTTTTGATACTTGGTTGCCACTTGGGTGGTTATGGGTTTAGTGTGGGTGTTGCCTGTTCTTACACCTAGACCAGGTTTTTCAGGGACACAG
>WQYR01000016.1 GCA_009781145.1 Propionibacteriaceae bacterium
GACGCTTTCGTGAAGGCTTTCGTCGACGCGACAAGGGCCACTCCGGTTGGCGATCCGGCGGATCCGTCGACGTTCATCGGCCCGATCATCAGCCCGGCACAGGTGGCCAGCGTCGAGGGTTTCATTGACGACACCGTGAAGGCCGGCGCCAAAGTCGTCCTGGAGGGCAGCACGGACGGCAACCTCATCCATCCTTGGATTTTTGACCAGGTGACGAACGACATGCCGGCCGCCGCCAACGAGGTGTTCGGCCCGGTCTGCTGCATCATCACAGCGAAGGACGAGGACGACGCGATCGCGCTTGCCAATGAAACCGAGCATGGCCTGAGCGGCAGCGTCTTCACCGAAGACCTGTACCGCGGTTTCCAGGTGGCCAAGCGCATGCGCACCGGCATGGTGCACGTCAACGACCAATCGATTGGGGACGAGCCTCACGTCATGTTTGGCGGTGAGAAAGCCTCCGGTGTTGGTCGCTTCAACGCCCAGTGGGTGGTTGATCGTTTCACCACCGACCGCTGGATCAGCATCCAACGCGAGAAGCGCTTTTAAGCACTTGTGCGGGACTTCGACATCTCACAAGGTAATCAATTCAAACGAAACCAACTTAATACGAGCATTTCCAACCAATCCATTCATTACAAGGAGGTACCTGAAATGGCTAATGAGCTGCAAGCATCAGAAGCATTGAACGAGCAAGTCTTGAACGAGAAGAAGCGCAAGTTCGGCCTAATAGGCTACGAAAACCGCGTCCTGATTATCCTCTGCTTTGCTTTTGGTTTCGTCTTCGTCGACAGAATGGCGATCGCGACTCTTTTCCCATTCATGCAATCAGAGTTGAACCTGAACCAAACTGATTTGGGAGTGCTGTCAGGAGCTTTGGCAATCACCTGGTCGCTTTCCGGGCCACTCCTCGGATGGGTCACCAGTCGTATCAAGAAGATCGTGCCGTTCTTTGCATTGCTGATTCTGCTCTTCTCGCTGTTGTCCTTCTCCGCAGGTCTTATCGCGACCTTCACCGGGCTGCTCATCCTGAGAGGCGCCATGGGTATCGTGGAAGGGCCAACCCTGCCCATCGCGCAAGGCATCATGTCAGCAGAATCCACCGAAAAGCGCCGCGGGTTCAACATGGGCCTCTTGCAGACCACTTCGCCGTCTTTGCTGGCCACGGTGCTCGCACCTATGGCACTGGTCGCAATTGCTTCCCACATCAACTGGCGGTACGGCTTCTACCTAACCATCATTCCTGGTCTATTGATTGTGCTGGCCTCTTTGTATTTCTTTGATGAGCCAAAGAAAGTACACATGTCAACTGTCATCTCCAGTGAGCAAGAGGAAAAGGTAACTTTCTTGGATTGCCTAAAGTTCAAGAATCTGTGGCTGTGCCTCCTGGGTGCCTGCTGCATGGTGACCTGGTACATCGTCATTGTGACCTTTGCTCCGACATATTTCATTGATACAGTTGGGATGTCACCAGCCAAGATGAGTATCGCCGTCGCGATGCTCGGCGTCGGCGGAATGATATGGGGCACAGCAGTACCGACCATTTCCGCTTGGACCGGCAGGAAGCCAATGGTCATCATTGCTTGCGTTATCGGGATTTTCTCGCCTCTGGCAATCATCTACCTGCACAACATCACATTCGTGCTGCTCGCCATCATCCTGATCATCGTTCACATGGGTCAAGGCGCACACCCGCTTTTGTTCTCGGTGATTCCTTCTGAAACCGTGTCGCAGAAGTACATCCCGGCGGCAGTTGGCCTGGTTATGGGTGTCGGAGAGTTCATCGGCGGCTTCATTATGCCGATCGTTGCCGGCGCCGCTGCTGACCATATCTCGCCGTCAGCTCCTTTCGTGATCGCCGCGGTAGCTGCAGTCATCGGCGCTTTGGTTGCCCTCGGGTTGACCGAAACACACCCACGCCACGCCAAAGAAGAGGCAGCAGTGCCTGCTGAGCAAATGGCGTAAGTAACGACAGTATCCCCACTATTTCCCGATAAGGAGTGTTAGAAATGGAATATTCAAAACCAGTATTCACCAAGGTCAACCAGATCTGCATGGTCGTAGATGATCTCTACGCCTATCTGAAACGCTTCAACGACGAATACGGCATCGGGCCATGGGTCATCTTACATTTCGATCCAACCAACACGACCGACATGATCCTCAATGGACACTATGAGGATTTCGACATAAGGCTTGCCTTATGTGATGCCTTGAACGTCCAGTTGGAGTTGATCCAACCCTTGAGTGACAACAGCAACTATGCCGAGTTCTTGCACAAGAACGGCCCTGGGCTGCACCATATTTCGCTGGAGCCTGCCGAGGGATACGCAAAGATTCGTGAGCTTTTGAAAGAGCGCGGATATGGCGACGCTCTTATCGGTGGCACGGATGCAGGCGGAATGCAGTTTGCCTATATCGACCTCAGGCCTGACCTGGGGTTCGTTGTTGAGCTATTCAACCCGCCGGAAAACTTCGTCATGCCCCCGGCAGAAGATACGTATCCCCGGCAATGACCGACGGTCAATGATTAGATAGGAGCAACTCATGAAGCTAGACAAGCAACAAATGCTATCCCTGCTGACGACCATGGTGAAGATCAGGGACTTTGAAGAGAAGTCAAAGGATCTGATGCTCGCCGGCAAACTTGCGGGGTTCCTGCACTCCTACTCGGGTGAGGAAGCTGTCGCCGCGGGGGTTTGTAGCGAGCTCACTACGCAGGACTGTATCTGCAGCACCCATCGCGGTCACGGACATATCATTGCCAAAGGCGGCAACATCAACAAGATGATGGCTGAGCTATTTGGCAAGGCCACGGGCTACAGCAAAGGCAAGAGTGGCTCGATGCACATTGCAGACATCAGTCTGGGCATCATCGGCGCAAATGGGATCGTCGCCGCAGGGCTTCCCATTGCCAACGGCGTGGCTTTCGCCCTCCGCTACGAAAAGAAGGACGGCGTCGTAGTGGCATTCTTCGGGGATGGCGCCACCAACCGTGGAACCTTCCATGAGGCGCTGAACCTGGCGTCCGTGTGGAATCTACCTGTTGTGTTCGTGTGCGAAAACAACAAGTTCGGTATGTCCGTTTCGCAGGATCGGCATATGAAGATCAAGAAGATCTCTGACCGCGCCGCAGCCTACGGCATACCAGGCGTCACCGTCGACGGAAATGATCCGGTGGCAGTTAAGGAAGCTGCAGCGAAGGCTGTCGATCGGGCGAGGTCTGGCCAAGGCCCCACTTTGATCGAATGCCTAACATGGCGGCATTATGGTCACTTCATCGGTGATCCCGGCATTTACAAGGATCCTGAGGAGCAAAAGCTTTGGCTTTCACCAGAGCGAGATCCAATCGCACGATTCAAGACGCGCCTGCTTGACGAAGGTATAGCCACACAGGCCGAAATCGACGCAATTGACACTGACATTGCCAAGCAAATTGATGACGCGGTGGCCTTCGCTGAGTCAAGCCCAGACCCCGCCCCGAGCGTAATGTTCGAGGATGTTTATCACGACTGACCCGCATTGAAGCAACTGAGAGGATGAATGAAATGACAAAGACAATGACATATGTGGAAGCCATACGAGACGCCCAGCGTCTCGAGATGGAGCGTGACCCGAATGTATTCATTGCGGGCGAAGATGTTGCTCTGATCGGCAGCCCCTTCGGACAGACTGCTGGCATTCTTGAGGAGTTCGGCCCCGAAAGAATCCTTGATACCCCAATCAGTGAGTCCCAGATTATTGGTCTAGGAGTCGGCGCTGCCGCCATGGGCCTACGCCCCATCGTCTGCATTGACTTCATGGACTTCATCGGCTGCTGCACAGATGAAGTAGTGAACCAAGCGGCGAAACTACCGTACATGTTGGGCGGCCAGATATCGCTGCCAATGGTTATCCGAACGAATATCGGAGGCGGCATTAACGCTGCTGCTCAGCACTCCCAGTGCTTGGAGGCAATGTTTACTAGCATCCCGGGCCTAAAGATCGTCACTGGTGGAACCCCTGCCGACGTAAAGGGTCTGCTTGAGGGTGCCGTACGCGACAACAACCCGGTGTTGGTGCTGGAGCATAAGGCAGCAGGCGGACTAACCGGTGAGGTGCCAGAGGGTGAGTATGTGTTGCCCATTGGAAAGGCGGCCGTCAAGCGACCTGGCACAGACGTGACGATTGTCACCTACTCGACAATGATATACAAGTGCCTCGCGGCGGCTGAGACTCTGGCACAGGCTGGTATCAGCGCCGAGGTCATTGACCTTCTAAGTCTGGTGCCCTTGGACAAGGAATGCATCCTCAAGTCAGTCGAGAAGACTGGCCGTGCGGTGATCGTTCATGAAGCCGTCGAGTTCGGCGGTTTCGGCGGTGAGATTGCCGCTATCATTGCAGATGAGGGATTCGACTTGCTGAACGCACCGGTCAAACGAGTTGGTGCGCCCTTTACTCCTGTGCCATTCTCGGCAGTCCTGGAGAAGGAGTACCAGCCCAGCGAGGAAAAGATCGTCTCAGTTGTGAAGTCCCTGTTCTAGTCAAGAAATGAAGTGATTAACATGGCGACTGAAATGGTGATGCCCAAGTTGGGCCTCTCAATGACCAAGGCGACAATCACCGAATGGTTCAAACATGAAGGTGACCGCGTGGCCAAAAACGACGACACCCTGGAAATCGAGACGGAAAAACTGACCTACCCCGTACCGGCACCAACCGACGGCGTCATCCTCAAAGTCGTTGCCGAAACAGGCACCACCGTTCCCGTGGGCGAAATAATCGCATATATCGGCGAGCCTGGCGAGCAGATCCCTGCTTCCTTGAGTGCCCGCCCTCTTCAGGCCGACCCCCAATCGGCAGCCCCTGCCGTGAAGCCGCCTGATGGTGCCGAGACACCGACCGAGTCAGGCAGAATCAAGATTGCGCCCGCCGCCAAGGTTCTTGCGCAAAAGCTCAACGTCGACTGGTCGGTGGTGACTGGCACTGGCCCCGGTGGGCGTATTACGAAAGAGGACATCGAGGCTTTTCATCAGAATCCCGTTTCGTCCCCAGGTGTTGTAGCACCCTCCGTTGCTCACCAAGCCCAGTTGGGTGCTTTTGATACGATCAATTTCACGGAGATGCGCAAAGCCATTGCAACAAAAATGACAGAAAGCTGGAGCACTGCTCCCATGGTCACCAACCATGTCAAGGCTGACGTAGAGGATCTGATAGAGCTCCGGCATCGCCTCAACGCCGACCTGAGTGACGACCAGTTGAAGTTGACATTGACTGACCTCCTGGTCAAAATCTTGGCCAAGGCCATCAAGAGAATGCCCATAGTGAATGCCACCGTATCTGGCGACGTGATCATGCTGCCCGAAAGCATCAACATTGGCGTTGCCATGGCTCTCGATCAGGGCCTAATCGTGCCAGTAGTGCATGATGCCGACAAGAAAGACGTGTTCGCGATCAGCAAAGAAATCCGAGCTCTCAGCGAGAAAGCCAACAAGGGTTCTCTGGCGGAAGAGGATATCACTGGCGGAACCTTCACTGTGACGAATCTGGGCTCCTACGGCTCGGTGGATTTCTTCACGCCCATCATCAACCAGCCAGAATCCGCCATCCTGGGAGTCGGCGCCGCACGAAAGGAACCGGCGATTGTCGACGGCGCCATCACAGGACGGTGGCTCATGGGCCTGTCATTGACATATGATCACCGCGTCATTGACGGAGCTCCAGCCGCCAAGTTCATGGCGGTTATCTTGGACCTGCTACGAAACCCCGCCCGGGCACTCTTTGAACCATGACTACGATCACGATAATTGGAGCGGGTCCAGGCGGATATGTTGCGGCCATCAAGGCGTCGCAGATGGGCGCGGATGTACATCTCGTCGACATGGGTCCGGTGGGCGGAACCTGCCTGAACGTTGGATGCATACCCACAAAAGCACTGTTACATGCGGGCAACTTCTACCGTATGGCATCTGCTGGCACCGTACCAGGCGTTGACTGTAGGAACGTGACACTCGACTGGAATGCAATCCAGCACCAGAAACAGGCCGTCGTTCAAGAGTTGGTCAGCGGCGTGGAAAGCCTGTTAAAGGCGAACAAAGTACACATGCATCGCGGCCGGGCGTCGATCACATCAGCGACGTCAGTCGCAATAGATAGCGACGGAACGGTGACTTCTGACGCGATTATCATTGCCACGGGCTCGGAACCGGTCCAATTGCTGTTTCCTGGAGCCGATCTGCCTCTGGTGCTTGATAGCACACGCGCGTTGGAGCTCGACCACATACCTGGGTCGTTGACCATTGTCGGCGGTGGCGTTATCGGCGTCGAGTTCGCGACCTTGTTTGCCGATCTTGGCACCAAGGTCTCAATCGTTGAGATGCTGGATGAAATCCTGCCGCCGTGTGACCGGCAGGTTGCTGAACTCACCCACAAACTGCTTGTTGATCGCGGAATCTCCGTTTTCACCGCAGCCAAGGTGACCTCAGTGAAAAGCAACGGCACTGTTAATGTTGCCACACCGTCAGGAGAAGTCGAACTGAACAGCGAGTTTCTCCTGATGGCTGTTGGCAGAAAGCCACGATTACCAGATGGGCTCGATTACCTTCGCGTCGCATGCGAAAGAGGAGCTATCGAGGTTGACAGCAACTTCGAGACCAACGTGAAAGGGGTCTACGCCATCGGTGACTGCAATGGGTTGTTGATGCTGGCTCACGTTGCCAGTTCCCAGGGCGAGGCCGCTGTGGAGCGGATCATGACCGGCAGGCACTCGTACAATGCCAATGTGCAACCAAGCTGTGTTTACACAGATCCTGAGATTGCGTGGGTTGGTCTCACAGAAGAGCAGGCCAAATTACAGGGCTTCGAATACAGGTGCGGCATGTTCAGTATGGCCGGCAATGGCAAAGCCATGATCGAAGGGCATACGGAAGGCTTTGTCAAGATCATCGCGGATGCCGAGTCTCAAGAGGTGCTTGGCGCGCATATCATTGGGCCGCGGGCTACCGATCTAATAACAGAAGTCTCCGCAGTGATGGCGATGGAAGGTCTCGTCGACGACATTGCGAATCTCACACACCCCCACCCAACGGTGAGCGAGGCAGTTCGCGAAGCCGCAAAAGGGGTATTTGGAACCCCAATACACCAGTTACCAGCCAGAAAGTAGCCAATACATCGACTCAGGGGTCGGGTCTCATGGGGTGGGTGCCGGTTGCGTCCACTCCCCAAATCCCTCGAACAGGTGTTTGATTCTTCGTCTTTGAATCCCCGCTCACAAGCAGAAAGACAATCCATTGAGACCTGTCGCCAGACCGATTTCACGTACGAAGATGATGTATTGCTAAAAAACCAAGGCTGTTACACTGTGAGGTGTTGGTTTGATCCATGACAGGAGATGACGGTGCACGTGAGTGCCAAGGAAACGACGACAGAACGCCATGTGCACTTAACCGGCGCCAAAGGACGACGCCACGTTCGCGAGCAGATCAGAAGGGCGTTGCAAAACGGTGAATTGGCACCGGGTCAGCGTCTTGTTGAGCAAGACTTGGCCGATACCTACGGCGCCACACGCAACGCCGTGAGGGACGCACTGATCGATCTTTCGGCCGAAGACATCGTCACTTTGGTACCGCAACGTGGCGCGAGGGTGCGTGTCATAACTGTTGAGGAGGCTGTCCAGATCACTGAGTGCCGGGCGGCCTTGGAACGCCTTTGCGCTCGGAAAGCGGCGCTGATGGCCTCTGACAAACAGTTAGCTGAGCTGCGTGAAATCGGCGAGAAGATGGCTGAAGCAGTCGAGACCGGCGCTTTCGACACCTATTCGGCGTTCAACCGCCGTATGCACGCCCTGATTGTTGACGCGAGCGGGCAGACGGTAGCCAAACGTCAGCTTGACCGGTTGAATAACCAGATGGTGCGATACCAATTCCACCTGGCTCTACGCCCTGGACGTTCCGCCGTCTCACTTGTGCAGCACCTGGACATCATCAATGCCGTTTGCAACCATGATCCTGAGGCGGCGGCCGCAGCTATCACGGCCCACCTTGACTCAGTGATCGAGCAACTTCAAGCCACGCCGCAGCACACCGGAATTTGATCAGGCGGTCATCGCGCTGCGGTCAAGGCCGAAGACGCTGACCGGGATGTCCTCGAAGAACGCCTTCTTCTCGGCGAGTGTCCAATCCAGTTGATCCTGCATCCGGACCTCGTCGGGGGCGTACTCGTAGGGGTAGTCCATGGCGTACATGACCCGATCTGGCCCGACTACCTTACGCACATACTCAATGGTCGGCCCCCAGGGCATTCCGCTGCTGGTGTACCAAAAGTTGCGCTTGAGGTAGTCGCTTGGCGTCAATTCCAGCGGCTGAATTGCCTCGTACCGCTTGGACACCACCTGACCCCTGTGCATGTAATCGAATCGGTAAAGCCAGAATGGCAGTGCCTCGCCCATATGGCCCAACACAATACGTAGCTTGGGGAACCGGTCCAGCACACCAGAAGTAATGATCTTCAATGCATGCATGGACGTCTCGATGGCGAAACCGAAAATGGCCCCGTCGAGGCCGGATTCCAATAGCGTCGAGATCATCCCGTCATTGGGGGTTTGCGGGTGCAGATAAATCGGCACGTCGCACGCCTCGATGGCCTCCAAGATTGGCCAGAATGCCGGGTCCGACAAATACCGTCCGCGAATATGCGAATTGCACACCACGCCCTTTAGTCCGAGTTGGTTGATTGCCCGGTCAAGCTCTTTCACGGCATTGTCCGGCTCTTCGAACCCGAGCGTCGCCAGACCGGAGAACCGGGCCGGGTTTGCGGCACAGGCCTCGGCCAGACGGTCGTTCGCGATGGTCGCGATCTGGGTGCCGAGCGCCGGATCAAGCGAGTTCGTGCCCGGTGATGTCAGCGACAGGATCGCATGATCGACGCCTGCGGCATCCATATCCGCGAGGCGAAGCTCGCCGGTGTCGGCCAGACGGGACACGATGAACTTAGCGCGGTCGGATTGCGACGTCAGGTAGTGACCGATCAGACTATGAAAGCCGGGCCCACCTTCGCCGCGTTCAAGCATCCCGCGGTAAACGGCGATAACCTCTTCCGGCCACCAGGCCTCTTCCGTCGCAATGCGCAGATACCCCTGACCGCCGGCCGTTTCCAGTGCGGTTGGCTGCGGTGTGTAATTGGTCATTTCACATGTCCTCTGATTCAAAGGTTTCGGCTGTGTCGCTGTCCGGATCTGCGTCAGGCAACGCCACGACGCGATCAGCCAGCAACTTAAGCGTAATGCTCGCACCCTCGGTCAGTTGACTGCGATCGACGCGAACCATCTCGTCCTCGTCCAGCGTCGCCCGCAAAGTCTTGCCGTGGGCTTCAAGCACCATCAGCAAGTCTCGTCCGCGGTAGGTCGCTTGGGTGATCACCGCATCAATCGGGGTGAACTGTTCGTCCGGCATTGTGTCCAAACGCAAGTGCGCCGATCTGAACGCAACGGTGACGGGCGCGCCGACTTTCTTTTCGGTCTTGCCCTGCAGCTTTATCTTCAAATCCGAATCGTTCAATTGGACGGTGTAGGAATCGGCGTCAACCCCCACGACCGTCGCATCCATGATGTTCTGGTAGCCCAGGAAATCCGCGACGAAATGCGAATTGGGGTGACGGTACAACTCCTCGGGCGTGCCGATCTGCAGGATCTTGCCCTGGTCCATCACGACAATTCGATCCGAAAGCGCCAACGCCTCCTGCTGATCATGGGTGACGTAGACGGTGGTGGAACCGAGCGATTCGTGCGCTGCCCGGATCTGCTCCTGCATGGTGTGACGCAGTTTGGCGTCCAGGTTGGACAGCGGCTCGTCAAAGAAAATCAACGACGGACGCCCAACCATGGCGCGCGCCAACGCGACGCGCTGCTGTTGCCCACCAGATAGTTGGGATGCAGGTTGCTGCGCCCGCTCGCGCAGATTCACCAGTGCGAGCGAAGCAGCGACGCGGTCTTTGATTTCCGCGTTGCGTACCTTGGCCATCTTCAGTGGATAAGCCACGTTGGCGAACACCGTCATGTGCGGCCACAGTGCATAGTTCTGGAACACCATTGAGATGTCCCGCTTCTCTGGGGGGACGAATACGTTGTGTTCCGGGTCGGCCACAACCTGATCGCCGAATGTGATCGACCCGCCCGTTGGTGCCTCCAAACCGGCAAGGCACCGCAGAGTGGTCGTCTTGCCGCATCCGCTGGGGCCGAGCAGGGTGAGGAATTCGCCCTCACCGATGACCAGGTCAATTCCCCGGACGGCGTATGTTCCGTCGGCGTAGCGTTTCTCCAAGCCGTTAATCGTTACCGGTTTCATGAGACCTGCCGCCCCTCCAAGATGAAACCGCAGGATACGGCAATATCTGATGTCTGTGCCATTCTCGGATTCTCCTTTGTTAATGTTGTGCCGGCCAGAAGCGGGCGGTTGATCAGAGTTTGAAAAGCGAACGCGCGTTATCTTCGAAAACCTGCGCGCGCTCGGCGTCGGTCAGCCAATCGATATCTTCGATCAGCAGGTGGATGTCGTCGATCCAATGACCGGTTTGAGGGTTCTTGTTCGACCCGGTGCCAGGCTTCTCACTGCCGTAGAGGCAGCGGTCCACGCCTACCGTCTTGATCAGAAGCTCGATCGAGTCCTGGGTGTACAGGCAGGTGTCGTAGTACAGCTTCCGCATCTGGTCTTCGAAAGTTGTGCCGTTGCGGAAAGCCCCTGGGTAGAAACGTCCCTTTTGATAGGGGACGGCGCCGCCACCATGGGAAACGATGATCTTCAGATCGGGGAAATCATCGAATACCTTCGACTGAATCAGTGCCAAGACGGCCAGTGTTTCTTCCTGGATGAAGTGCACGGAATAGCTTTCACGCGCCGGCGGACGGCAACCTGCCGAGTGGATGAGCGCCGGCACATCCAACTCGCAAAGCGCCTCCCACACCGGGTACCAGAACTTGTCGTCCAGCGGCGGCGGGGTCCTGGTGCCCTCATACGGGTCGGTGTCGAGCAGGGCGCCAACAAAACCGAACTCGGTTACGCAGCGCCGAAGCTCGCCCATCCATTGCTTCGGGTCCAAATCCATTGACTGCGGCAAGCCGGCGACTCCACGGAATCGGTCCGGCTCGACGCGGCACACGGCAGCAATCGTGTTGTTCGTCTCTTCAGTGAACCACTGGACGATCTTGGCGGGTTGCTCGCTGTGCATGGCTTGGTATGGGCGAGGTGAGATCAACTGCATGTCGATGCCCGCTTCGTCGAGATGCGCCATGTGCGACACATTGCCGAAGCTCTTGGCTGGCGCGTTCAGCGCCTCTCGAATCTCGTCATCGGTGAAGCTGACCCCACCGCGCCCATGGGCACCGCGATGGGATAACAGCCCAGCCTTATATGCATAAAGCTCGGTTGGTGCTGACACATGTCCGTGTATATCAATTATCGTCATTGCGGTGCCTTTCTTCTTTAGGGTTTGTTGCTTACTGCCAGGCGGCCTTGACTTTAGCCAGGTTCGCTGCGGACACCGATGCGATGTCAGAGAGCGGAATTGGCTTAAGCAGGTCGACCGTGTCAATCGAAGGATTGCCGTCCGGGCCAGGCTCGCCGGCCACCAACGGGTAGAGACCGATCGAGGCGATGCCCTGCTGGCCTTCGGGGGTGAATGACCAGTTCATCAGCAACTTGGCGGCATTCGGGTGCGGTGCGTTCGCCATCAGGCCCAGGTAGTGGGGCGAGATCTGCGCGCCGTCATTCGGCAACACCCACTGAATCGGGCCACCATTGGCCTTGTCCGTCAGATAGAAATCAAGCGGATAGATTGGCTCAATGGCGAACTGTCCCGTCATCACGGTGGCGTCGGCAGCCTGGCTCTGTGCGTTGAGCGTGATGTTCTGGGAATACAGCTTCGAAACGAAATCATCGCCGAGACGACCGTCCTGGATCATCTTGTTGAAGGTGCCGAAGGTCGGACCGAACTTCGTCGGGTCGTCCATCGCCATCTTGTCTTTGAACGCTGGGTTCAGCAGGTCTGCCCAGCCCTTGGGGGCATCGGCTGCCTGGACAAGATTGGTGTTGTACACGATGCCGGACACCGAGCCCGAGGCGGCCCAAAGCGTGCCACTGGGCTCAGACCAGATGGAATCGAGCTTCGTCGCTGTGAACGGGGTGTAAGCCTGGTACAAACCGTCAGCCAGTTGCGGAGCGACGGAGGTGTCGCCGCCCTGGACGAGGTCGGTCTGGTACTGACCGGAGGCCACCTCGTTGCGGATCTTCGAATCGAAGGTCGGGCCGGAGGCCTGCGTGCCGACGACCTTGATCTTCGGGTAACGCGCAGAGAAAGTCGCATAGTATGCGTCGCGGCTAGGTTCGGCCGGGCCGACAACGTACACCGTTGTTTCGCCTGCGGCGATCGCAGCCTGATACAAGGCGTCCATCTGATCCGCGTTTTCCTGGCTACCGAGCGCGGCGGTCACGTCGTCGGTCGAGCTAGTGGCGGGAGGCTGAGCGCTAGTCGACGTATCGGTGGACTGGCCTCCGCACCCAGTGAGTAGACCGCTTGCCGATAGGCAGAGGGTGGCGGCCATGAGAGCGTTCCGTAGTGAGGACTTCATTAACTAACCTTCCTTTCTGTTTTTCTGTTTATCTCTGGTTTGTACGGGACGGGTTTCCCGGTCATGCCGCTAGCTTGACTGTGCTTTTGCTAATGCGACAGGTTCTGTGGTCTGCGGTTCCGCAGTATCGATGGCCATTAGCTTGGCCTGTTGTAGATCACGTTGACGTTTCATGGCTCGCGCCGCCAGCGCCGCGATTCCCTTGGCCAAGACGAAACCGATGCCCAAAAGCAACAGCTCGATGACAAACAGCGCTGAGGCCTGTGTGACCTGGCCCTGCGTGTAGAGGGTGTAGACGACCAGTGGAACGGTCTGGCTGGTCGGGGTCGACAGCAGAATCGGAATCGTCAGGTTGCCGGACAGCAGAATCGCCACGAGGAACCATCCGGACAAGAAACTGGGGGCGATCAACGGAAGGACGATTGTGGTCATCATGCGCATGCCTGACGCGCCGCTAACGCGCGCCGACTCTTCCAGGTCACGGGCCAACTGCCCGATGGCCGGCTGCACCGAGCGCATCGCCATCGGTGCGGCCGTGACGACCAACGCCAGCATGACGATCCAGATGGTCCCATACAGGTGCTTCAGGCCAGGGATGGAGACGTACTCCCAAGCGATGGCCAAGGCAAGGATGATGCCCGGAACTGCGAAAGGCAACCAGCCCATCAGATCCAAGGCCTTGCGCCAGCCGGACTGGCTGCGGGCCACCGCATAGGTCACCAGCAACGCCACCACCATGGCGAGGAAGCCGCCGACGAGGGCCGTCAGTAGCGTATTCCACAAGGCCTGCAAGACGTTCGCGTTGGCAAACAGTTTGTGGTAATTGATGAAGCTAAGTGGCCCTTGGCTGCCGAAGAAAGACTGCAGACTGCCCAGCAACAATTGGAACATTGGCAATACGACAGCCAGCAAAACATAGACCGCTATCAAGGCTGTGCCGGCATAACGCCACTTGCCGATATCCCAGGGGTCTGTGCGGTGAGTTTTGCCCGTGACGGTGGTGAAATTTCGCTTTCCGAGAATTCGCCACTGCAGAATTACCAACACGATGACGATTGCAACCAGCAGTAGTGAAAGCGCACCCGCACCACCGTAATCAGCGGGCGTCTGTTGGTCGATCATGTCATATATGCGCGTCGAGAAAACCTTGATTTTTGCCGGCGTACCGAGTATTAGCGGAATATCGAAGAACTCGAAACCGACAACGATACTGAGGATTGTCGTCCCGATTATCGCAGGCGACAAAACCATCAAATCGACGCGGAACAGCGTCGTCAACCGGTTGGCCCCAGAGATCTGCGAGGCCTCTTCCAGGCTGCGATCCATGGCGCCGAACGGCCCGATCAGCAAAATGAATGAAAAGGCGACGCCCTTGAGCGCAGACACCAAAATAAGGCCGGCCCAACTGTTGGAATTGAACAAAACGAATGAATCCAGGCCGAAGATATGGCGGAAAGTTGTGTTCAACAGACCGACGTCTTTTTGCCCAAGCATGCCCCAACTGATGCCATAGAACAGCGGCGGCAGTGCCACGACGGCGGCCATCATCGGCGTCACGATTGTCCGCAACGGTGTGGTTGTGCGCGCCACCAGGAAAGCCAGAATGACCCCGACGACCACCGCGATCAACGTCACCGACAGGCTCAAAGCAATCGAGTTGCGGAAGTCGATCCATGTCTCAGACGTGGTATAAGCCCTTGTGAACGCATCAAATGACCAGTTCGCTTTTGTGCCCGGGCTGGCATTGCGGAAGGCCCCCCAGATCAGCATGACGATAGGCATGGCGAACAGGAAGAAGCTCACAAGCAGCAACGGGAGCAGCGAAAGACCAGTGCTGAACGGGCCCGTATGCGGCTGCCGCCGAAATTTCACCTCACTCACAATATGCCTCTCTGCTGGGACAAGAACCCCTGTGCGATCGGTCACTCATCAGTCGAGTGCCGACTATATGCCTATACCTGTCGGGGTATAGGTGTACAAGTATAAGGTTCCGCTTCAAAACCGCAAATCGACTTGCAGTCCTTTTTTCGCTGACTGCGAATCGGCTTGAGGTGTACTCTTCCGGCCACGTGGCCGGTCGCTTCATCTGCCGTATCAGCACCGCTCCCGGTGTGACGTTCAGACGAGCGATTCACATCCTAACCATTAATTCGATACCGATATTCCACCTGCTTTGTTACATTTATGTTCCCAACGCTGACGGCGACCCCGACTCACAGGTCAAACAAATCTTTGTCTCATTTGCTCGCACCACTTGACTTTTTACCGTATCTCCCCCCTAGTATTGCCTTCTGTGAGAAAAACTCACGACGAAATAGCAGTCAGAATCGATTGACCGGTCGAATTTTTACCAGATCGTAATACCATTGACGCTTCGAACCCGGGGCTGAAACCATTAAAGATTATGATGACTCGACCAAAGGTATGAAACTGCCACACCGAAAGGCCGGTGTGACTGGGCAGGCCGAACGACACCCTCAATGGCCTGCAGAATGATCGCACAGAAGGCAATGTTGTCCGAAGTGCAACAAGTTAACAGAAAACGCACAATTATCGAAAGGATTAACAATGGCACAAGTGGTTTTTGGCGCGGGTACCTCACACAGCCCGCATGTCAACACGCCATCCAGCATGTGGGGTGAGCGCGCCCAGCAGGATTTCACCAACCCTCTGCTGTTCGACCGCGACGGAGTCTTGCGCTCCTGGGAGGACGTACGCGCAGGTGTAGGCGACCAGTACAAGGATCGCTGCAACCAAGAGAAGTGGGATGAGGACGAGAAGAAGGCTCAAGCCGCGCTTGACCACATCAAGGAAGCCCTCGCTGCCGCCAAGCCCGACGTCGTGATCATCGTCGGTGACGACCAAGCTGAAATGTTCTCCCCGAGCAATCAGCCGGCCATCGCCATCGGTGGCGCTGCCGACATGAACACGGGTGTTGACGAGATGGTCGGCTCCTTCAACACGTCGGAGTTCGGCAAGACGGCAGCCATCGGCTACTGGAAAGACAAGCCGCACCCCTTCAAGGGTTCTCCGGAACTGGCGACTGATCTCGCCCGTCGTCTCAACGACCAGGGTGTCGACATCGGCTGGCTGGGCGGTTCTGACGGCTATGGTCACGCATTTGGTTTCATCATGAGCCGTTTGATGATGCCTGACCTGGTTCCCGTCATCCCGATCGCAGTCAACTGCTTCTGGGCTCCGAACCAGCCGACGCCGAAGCGTTGCTTCGAGATCGGTCGCGCCCTTCGCAAGGCTCTTGACGAGTCACCGATCGACGCCCGCGTTGCTATCATCGCGTCGGGTGGCGTCAGCCACTTCGTCGTCGACGAGGAACTCGACATCAAGCTGCTCGACGGCTTGAAGAACCAGGACTGGGACACCTTGACGTCCATTCCGCCGGAGTTGTTGCAGGGCGGCACCTCAGAAGGACGCAACTGGATTCTGGTCGGTGCGGCCATGGGTGACGCAAAGCTCAACTGGTATGAGTACGTTGATGTTATCCGTACCGAAGCCGGCACCGGCTGCGGTTTGGCCTTCGGCATCTTCAGCTAATAGCTGATGACGATGGCAACCCCGGATGGAGGTTTCAGATGAGTTCGCTAACTGATCGTTTACGCCGGCTCGACACGTGTGCCGTGTCTGACGCATTGGATAGGTGTGGAATCGCCGGAGCGGCGATGTCGCATCTGAAGCCTCTAGCTGGAGGCGGCATGGTGGCTGGTAACGCAGTCACCGTGCTGCTGGGGGTTCCCTCACCGGGAACCCCCGCCAGTGGGCGTCATTTGGGCACGGCCGCGGTGGTCGCCTCCGGTCCGGACGACGTCATCGTCGTCGGCCATCAAAGCAGGACGGACTGCGCCGGCTGGGGCGGTCTTCTTTCGCGCGCGGCAAGAGCGCGCGGAGTCGAGGGGGTTGTGGTAGACGGTGCTGCTCGGGATCTCGCTGAGGCTGAGCAGGTCGGTTTTCCTGTGTGGGCGCTGATCGGAACACCGGTCACGGCGCGCACACGGACCTCTGAATTGTCGTGGAACGAACCCGTGGATGTCGCTGGGTGCCGGGTCGAACCTGGCGACCTGGTGATCGCCGACAGGGGCGGGGTGGCATTCATCCCGGTTGCCCGCGCGGAAGAGGTCATTTCCACAGCCGAGGGGATCGCCGCCACCGAGGCGGCAATGGCAGAAGCTATCGAACAGGGACAGCCTGTGACGGAGGTCATGGGCAAAACATACGAGGAGTTGACGTCGCGATGACGACATCAGAAAACATCGCCCGCTTGGGCGCACTATCCACTTCGGGGGTTTCAGACGCCTTGGACAAACTGGGAATTCCCGGCCAGGCGTTGGGCATCAAGCCGGTTGACCGCGAGTTCCGCATCGTCGGAAGGGCATGGACGCTTCGCTACGGACCAATCGGCCAGGTGCGAGGCACCGTCGGTGACTACATTGATGATCTCGGCCCAGACGATGTCGTCGTCCTCGACAATCAGGGACGCCTGGACGCCACGGTGTGGGGCGACCTGCTGACCGTCACGGCCAGCAAGCGGGGCGTGGCGGGGACGGTCATCGACGGCGTGTGCCGTGACATCGGGCGCAGCCTAAGCCTGGGCTACCCGATCTTCTCCCGCGGCAACTGGATGCGCACGGGCAAGGACCGCGTCCAGGTGGAAGAAACCCAGGTGGCCGTGTCGATCGGTGGCATCCGGGTGGAGCCCGGCGACTATCTTCTCGGGGACGGGGACGGGCTCGTCATTGTTCCAGCGACCCGCATTGACGAGGTACTTCAGGCCGCCGAACAGATCGAGCAGTCCGAAGAACGCATCCGGCAAGAGGTTGAGGCCGGGACGCCGCTGGTTGAGGCGCGAAAGATCGTTGGGTACCACGACCTGCAGCATCACGTCGAGCCGAGCGAGGGGTAGTAGCGGTGGCCAAAAACCTGCCGGACTTGGCTTCCGCCACGGTCCATGAGGCCGCCGGCCGAATCGGTGCGCTGCCGTCCACCATCAAACCGCTTGACCCCGGCATGCACTTGTGTGCCACGGCTTTCCCCGTCCGGATGCCGCCGGGTGACAACCTGTGGATTCACCGGGCGGTCTACGCCGCCCAGCCTGGTGATGTTCTCGTGGTCGACGTCCAAGGCGGTTTCGAGCATGGCTATTGGGGCGAGATTCTGACCGTGGCGGCTATTGCCCGCGGGCTGGCCGGTCTTGTGATAGCCGGCGGGGTTCGAGATTCCCAGCAGCTGATCGGCCTAGGCTGGCCCGTCTTCTCCGAGCGGGTGTGCATCACCGGCACCGTCAAGGACCCCCATGGGGACGGCAGTCTCGGCGAGCCAATCACCATCGGCGGCATCACGATCACCCGCGGCGACCTCGTGGTGGGGGACGCCGACGGTGTCGTCGTCATACCGGCAGGCCGAATCGACGAAGTAGTGGACGCCTCCCTGCGGCGTGAAACGGCCGAGGCCGCGTACATGGAACGGCTGCGGGCTGGGGAATCAACCCTGGCCATCTATAACTTGCCCGACGTCAACCCTGTGGTCGTTGCCTAGGAGCTCGGTTTTGCCCAGGTGAGCGTCACGGTGATGTTCGCAGATCCACCGGCTTTTGCGATGACTGCTCCGGCCGCCGCGGTGATCGTGATTCCGAACTGGATTTGGCATGTATCGGGACCAAGGTCCTTGAATACGTCCACCACCTTGGCGGCAGCAGGCCTAATTCCCGCCAAGATGTCTTCAAGCTTTGCGTCCAGTTTCGGGATCACTTCTCCTGGAGCAAGACCGACAGGCCCCGGTTCTGTGTCGTCGACTTCGAACACAACCGTTTCGCCATGTTCAGTCTCTATTTGAAGAAGATTTGCCATGAGAGCCTCCTTACGTACGTATGGATGCACTCATGCTAGCCCATTCCGATGCCTAGTGGACCTACAAATAGAGCCGGGCTGACCAACCAACTTGATCCAAGGAAGAGGGTGGACCTTGTTGGCACGTCAGCCCGGCTCGAATGCGGTAGTCCTACCGGTGAGGCATGTATCGACGTTGCCTTGTCTTCGGCGCGAGTAGGAGGCTCGCGCCCAGGACCAGCAGGCCGAAGACAGCCAACCCAATCGGTAGCGCCGCCCCAGCGCTTGCCGCGGGAATACCGCCTGTCTGGACTACCACGGTCGCTGCCCGAATCGTCACCGCAGACGGTGGCGACTGGACTTTGTTCTGTGGTGTGATGCCGTTGTTCGGCGGATCACCAATTGCTGTTGCTGTGTTGCCCAACACTCCCGCAGCCACATCGGCCGAAGTGGCCGTGTAGGTGGCCGTGCAAACCACCGCCTGGCCTGGCGCCAGCGATGGGGTCGCTGGGCACTTGATGCTGGACATGCGACCGGAGCCCGTGAAGACACCTTCAGCAACGTTCACATTTGAAATCGTGAGGTTGCCGGTGTTGGTGATCTTGAAGGTATAGGTGATTACCGTGCCCGCAGTGAACGTCGCCACGTTGGCGGTCTTGACCATACTTAGAGTTGGGTCCGGATCCATGGTGACGAGAGCAGTCCCCGTGTTGGAGGTGATGGGACTTGGCGTCGTCAGCGTGCAGGTCGGGCAGTTGCCCAAAACCGGCTTGCCGGTGGACGGGTCGGTCTGCACCGCGGGCGGTGTGCCCTGGGCCACAGCCGTGTTTTTCACCTGTACAGCATCCACATCGCCTTGTGTCACCGTGTAGCTGGCCGTGCAGTACATAACCTCACCCGGTGCCAACGTTGTAGCCGAGCAGTCAATGCCCGACATCTGGCCTGCACCTGTGAACTGCTGCTCAATGATGCTAAGGCTCGACATCGTCACATTGCCGGTGTTGGTTACCTTGAACTTGTACTCGATCACCTGGCCAATAAGGGCGTTATCGGCTGGGCCGCCATTGATGGAAGCTGTCTTGATCAGTTCCAACTCTGGACGAGCCGTCACCGGCACATCGGTGGAGTCATCGTCACAGACCGCCTGATTGTCACAGACGGTGGCGGCGTTGTGCACCCCGCCGGCGTCGACGTCCTTCTGTGTCAATGTGTAGGTGGCTGTAGCCGTCATCTGCTGACCTGGTGTCAACATGCCGTTGGGGCCTGGCCAGTGGTATGTGACGTTGGACAAACCGATCATCTTGTCGTCGATCGAGATGTTCTTGACCGTGATGTTACCGGTGTTGGTTACGGTGAACGTGTACTCGACAATGTCACCGGCCACACCTGTGGCGCCAGCCGCCAAAGCACCTGTCTTGTGAAGAGCCAGGCTTGGCTTCTGGTCTTCAGGCACCGTGACGGTATCCGGCGGCGAGTCCACGTCTGGCGGGTTGCCATGGCCAACAGCCGTGTTCGTCAGGGTACCGGCATAAACATCGTCCTGGGTGACGACGTAGGTGGCGGTGCATGTAGTGGAAGCGCCGGGTGTCAGCGTGGTGGACGGGCAGTCCACAGCCGACATGGTGCCGGTACCGGTGAAGCTCGTCTCATTGATGCTGATACCGGTGACGGTCACATTGCTGTCGTTGGTCACTACGAAGCTGTAGTGGATCGTGTCACCGACGACCAGTACGGTGACCGGGCTACCGTCAGCCTCGCTGGCGATCTTTTTCATGGTCAAGGTGCCAGCCTGAGGAATGGTGACATCCTTCTCGCCATTTGCGGTTACAGCCGGGCCTTTGCGCGGCGTGCCGGTGACTTTCGCCTGGTTGAGCACATGTCCAGCGTTCATATCTGGCTGAGTCAACAGGTATGTTGCCTCACCGGTCACTACCTGACCGGGCTTCAACACGCCCACCGGACCAGGCCAGTGGTACGTGATGGATGACAGCCCTGTCAGCGAGTCGGTAATCGACACGTTCGTCAGGTTGACGTCGCCAGTGTTCTTGGCCTCGAAGCCCCACCTGACCGTGTCGCCGGCATGGGCCGGTGTCGTGCTCAAGGCGCCTGTCTTGGTCAGACTGATCGCAGGTGCCGAGGGAATAGGCGTGACGATCGTGACTTCGTCAGGCTCGGGTTCGGGGTCCGGGTCGTCTGGTGTGGACGGCGGGGTACCCGTACCGATGGCCGTGTTGGCCACCTCGGCGTTGTCCAAATCGTCCTGCGTCAACCGGTAGGTCCCACCGCAAGTGGCCTTCTGCTTCGGCAGTAGCACGCCGGGCTTCGCCGGGTTCGGCCATGTGCAAGACGAGGTGATGTCCCCGCCCAGCAACTGGTCTTCGACCGTCACGCCCGTCAGCGTCACATCACCTATGTTGGCGGCAGTGATCGTGTAGACAATCGGATCGTCGACCTGAGGCGGATCGGACAAACCGGACTTGTCGGCCGTCTTCTCCGTCTTCATCTTGGGCCCATAGCCCGGGGTCTTGGTCAGATCCGTGGTGACTTCACCAGTGTCGGACACCTTCGTGCCGTCGGGGTCATAACCAGTGGCGGTGGCCTTGTTCGTCACCTTGCCGGCATCAAGATCTTCCTGCGTCAAGGAGTAAGCCTTCATGCAGGAGGCCGTCTGGCCTGGGATCAACTTGCCCGAAACGCCCGGCCATACGCAGTCGGCCGTGACGTCGCCGCCAAGCAGCGGGTCATCAACCGTCACGTTCTTCAGCGTCACGTTGCCGGAGTTCTTGACCTCAACCGTGTAACCGATCGGATCGTCAGCAAACACCGGCGTTGAGAACCAGGACAGGTCAGCCGTCTTGGTCACCGTCAGTGCAGGCTGCACATCGGCGGGCACGACAACCGTGTCCGGCGGGGATTCCACCGGCGGGTCGGTGTCATCCGGCGGGTTGCCGTAACCGACAGCCGTGTTCTTCAAGGTGCCCGCGTCGACGTCGTCTTGAGTGATGACATAAGTGGCGGTGCAGGTGACAGAATCACCGGGCTCCAAAGTGTTAGTCGGGCAACCGATATGCATGGTACCCGTGCCAGTGAAGTCCGTCTCATGAATGCCGATGGCCGAGACCCTCACATCGCCAGTGTTGGTGACGACGAATGAGTAGTAGACCTTCTCGCCGGCGACCAATTCCGTGATCGGGTCACCCGCCGCGTCGGCAGCGCTCTTGTGCATGGTCAGGCCCGGTGCCGACGGCACGTCGGTGGTGATTGTGTCCTCATCTGGTTCCGGGTCCGGGTCTGGGTTGTCCGGGGTGGACGGCGGGGTGCCCTTGCCGATGGCCGTGTTGGTCACCTGACCGTTGTCCAAATCGTCCTGCGTCAACAGGTAGGTCGCCGTGCAAGTCGCAGTCTGCTTCGGCAACAGCACGCCCGGCTTGGACGGGGTCGGCCACGTGCAAGACGAGGTGATGTCCCCACCCAGCAACGCGTCTTCAACCGTCACGCCTGTCAACGTCACGTTACCTAGGTTGGTGGCAGTGATCGTGTAGACGATCGGATCGAGAACCTGGGGCGGGTCAGACAAACCGGACTTATCGGCCGTCTTCTTCGTCTTCATCTTGGGCCCATAACCTGGGGTCTTGGTCAGATCCGTGGTCACTTCACCCGTGTCAGACACCTTCGTGCCGTCCGGGTCATAGCCAGTCGCAGTAGCCTTATTGAGCACCTTGCCAGCATCCAGATCGTCTTGCGACAGCGTGTAGGACGCTGTGCACACGACCGTCTGACCTGGGATCAACTTGCCTGTGGTGCCCGGCCATGCGCAGTCGGCAGTGATGTCGCCGCCAACCAGCGGGTCGTTGACCGTCACGTTCTTCAACGTGACATTGCCACTGTTCTTGACGTTGACCTTGTAGCCGATCTTGTCACCGGCAAACACCGGGGACGAGAACCCGGACAGGTCGTCCGTCTTCGTCACCGTCAGCGCAGGGTTGACGTCGGCGGGCACCGTGATGGTGTCCGGCGGGGAATCCACCGGCGGGTCAGTGTCATCCGGCGGGTTGCCATGGCC
>WQYR01000017.1 GCA_009781145.1 Propionibacteriaceae bacterium
CTCGACCCGCCGGCGCATGTCGTCGGGCGGAACACCCAAGTTGCCAAGCCCGTAGGCCAACTCGTCGAAGACGGTTGGCGAGACCCCACTCATCTGGGTGAACGGATTCTGAAACACATAGCCAACATCGCGGGTCAGATCACCGATTGTGGTGGTGGCCACATCTCGGTCGTCAACTATGACCTGCCCGGTGAGTTCACCCTTGGTGAAATGCGGCACCAGTCCGCGGACGGCTTGGCAAAGTGTCGATTTTCCCGCCCCGTTCGCCCCCACTATGCTGACGAACTCCCCCGGTCTAACACTCAGATCGATTCCCTGCAACGCCGGTATCGGCGATAGCGGGTAGGTGAAGCTGACGTCCTTGAACACCACGGCGAGCGCGTCCTTCTGCGGTTCTACCGTGCCCATAGCCACACCTTCCAGGCCAGGTAGGCCACAAGAGCCGCGATGGCAAGCCAACGGGCCAGCTTGTCGCCCCAGGTGTCGCGCACGCTCAGTAGGGACGTCCGCGCCCCCGTCAGCGTCATGCCCCTGGCCTCCAGGGAGACGGCCCGCTCGGCCATGCCAGTCAGCGTCGACAAGATGAGTGGCGCCGCCGCTGGCAGCAGCGCCTTCAGGCGAACGCCCAGATTGGCGTCAGTTTCAATACCGCGTGCTCGTTGCGCGTCCATGATGACGGCGCCTCGCCCAACCAACTGCGGCAGTATCAGCGCCGTCGATTGGATGACGTAGGTTGCCTTGGACGAAACGCCGCGTTGCTCGAGGTAGCGCGAAAACCGTCGCAGATCGGTGGTGTGCATGATGATCATGACGCCGACGCCGATCACCAGGAAGCGAGACGTGTAAAGAATTGCCGCATCCAGCCCCGGTTGCGTGATGGCCAGGAAATGCCAGCGCCAAAACTCCGGTTGCCCTGCCCGGGCGACAAGGTTAAGGACGAAAATGATCAACCCCATCGACAACATGCCGGCGGCGAATAGTTTCAGGAAGCCCTTCAGCTTGCGGTTGAGGGCTGCGGTCACGACGCCCACAAGCACTATGACGAGCGAAAACCAAGGCGGCGACACGAAACCGGCAACCATCAGGCATACCGCCGCGACCACCTTCGTCAAAGGGTTGATCGCCCCGATGACCGTGGTGGTGGCGGCGCCACCTGGGTCACTACTTGTCGGCATAGGAGCCGTACCCATCGCTCCCCAGGTCCGCTGGCGTCACATTGTCGTTCGCTTCCGCCTGCGCGATCGTTTCCGTCTTGAGTTCGCGGAGCTTTGGCCCGGTGACAAACTGATTCAGTAGACGGTTGCTCATGCCGACGATGACAAGGAATGGTAAGCCGACGGAAATGGTCTTGTCGATCAGTTCAACGATCACCGATGTGACCACAACGGCGGATGTCATCGACCACCCCATGTTTGTCAGGGCTGCGCGCACAAACGAGATGGTGTAGCCGTCGATACCGCCGAAAATCACCAGCGACAGGATGCTGGACATCGTCGCCGATGTCGCGATGACGATCAAACCCGAGATGATGGCTCGTCGCCAGTTCTTGAACATGCCGGCCTGGGCGAGAAGCCCAACCACCACACCGATTGTTGCACCCTGGAAGCACCAGACGATCGCGGCGGGCTGGAAGGCCGAGTTCGTCAGCACGCCGAGGAAGCCGGTGATACCGCCTATCACGGGTCCGCCGAGCATGCCTGCCAGGATGTGCCCGACCGAGTCGAGGAACAGCGGCAGTTTCAAAGTGTTGTTCACCCAGGCGAGTGCGAAGTCCAGCGCCACGCCCACCGGTATCAGCAGCAGCGAAAGCAGGCCGATGGGCTGTCCACCTGTGACCACTAGGCCGAAGCCGCCGGCAATCGCGATGACCGCACCAATCACGACGATGATCAGCCCCGCAACTCCAAGCGGAAGACTCAGCGGCGAGTTCGGGTCAACGGCAATCGTTACCGTGTAGTCGCCGGCATCCAGTGTTCCGCTGCAACTCCAGGTTCCGTCGGAGCCCACCGTGGTCGAGCAGATATCTGGGATGACTGCATCTGTAGCCGTCGTTGTTGCTGACGCCGTCACCGCGTTGCCTGTAGTGCCTGTTCCGCCGAATGTCACGTCTCCGCCAGGCGCAGTCGCCGACCATGATCCGTCATCGGCTTGCGCGGCTCCGGGCACCGACACGGAGGTCATAGTCGTGTCGTAGGACGCCATCGTGACCTGCCGCGATGCCAGCAGGAACATGATTGCGCCGGCCACCAGCACAACGACGCCGAGAATGGCGGCAATGCGGAACGCAGCTCTCTTCGATGAGTTGTCGGCCATCGGGGCCCTCCTTTTCGTATGAGGTATCTTTGGCCTCATGGACGGGGTCCAATTTACCGGAAATGACGCCAATCGGCGTGTTGACGGCGCAGCAGCTTCATCATGCGCGAAAATCGAGGTTGGAAACATAAAGCTGAGGCCCGAACCAAGTATGAGTTGGTTCGGGCCTCAATGTCGCCGGATAAAGCAATCCTTCGACCAAGCCTCAGTCCGCTGATCCCCTGCCCCGCTTTTCGGGCGGCCCCGCGTGACGGGCGCTTGCGCGCTGGTCAGCGGAGATAAGATCTCGATCTCTGAGCCTTGCGCCTTGCCTTTCGGCTTGGCGTACACACCATCAAACTCCTGCTTTTCATGTCTGTCAAGTTTTTTCCGAAAGATCTCACTATTTGGACAACTATCGGCGTGTCGCCTTGCAAAGACGGTCAATAATGCTTCGTCACACCTGGATAACCGCTGCTGAAGCCGCACCTTTGGCGGTCAACGACGACACGCCAATCAGTCGTAGGAATACGGTATCCACTTGCGTGGTGGCGACTATGTGCAACGTGCCAGCCGTGTCCATTGTGATGTCGAAATTCAGATCAGGATAATCGGCGGCCGCGGTTTGGGCTGCCGTCAACGCCACAGCGCGCCCGTCCGAGCCGTCCACCTGGTACGGGACGCTCGCGTCCGTGGCAAAGCGCGCCACCTGCGCGGCCGCCCCACGGGCGTGCTCCCGCGCCACTAGTTGCGCCGTCCCGTCCACGACCAGACCGGCAACAATTAGCAACGCCATGATTGCGCCGCAGGCGAAGACGGACATCGATACGCCTCGGTCATCAGATCTCATACACCAAGTCTGGCATGTGTGCGCAACCCAAAACTGGGGTTATCCACAGGCAATTGAACCGAAGGCAGACGAGCTTACTCGTATGCTGAGGTGATTGCAGCCTGTAAGAGGGAGATCTGCGACCGAGCACAGGCAGTTTTGGGCTTTCCAACGCGGGTTGCGGGCGGAAGGCCGGTTTGAGCTGGCGACGGCGGAGACGCCTGTCCAGCGCAACTACCCACTTGATTGTGCGTCGAGTACGGCGTCTGTGCGCTCCGGACCGGCTGCAGCCCGCCAGTTCACCTTGCGCGAGCGCAATATCAACCAGTGCATTAGGCTAACTTACATGACGAAAACTATCGCTTTCTTGACTGCTGGTGGCTTCGCGCCGTGCCTCTCGTCCGCTCTGGCCGCGCTGGTCGAGCGTTATGCAACCCAGGCGCCGGATGCCCGCCTGATCGCCTACCGCTATGGCTATGAGGGGCTTCTCAAGGGCGACTCGATCGAGTTGGGCGCTGACGTGCGCGCCAACATTGCCCGCCTCTATGCTTTCGGTGGCTCGCCGATCGGCAACTCTCGGGTCAAGCTCACCAACGTCAAGGATCTCGTCCAGCGCAAGCTGGTGGCGGACGGCTCCGACCCGCTGCAGATCGCGGCCGACCAACTGGTGGCAGACAAGGTTGACATCTTGCACACCATCGGCGGCGACGACACCAACACGACAGCCGCTGATTTGGCCGCCTACTTGGCCAAGCACAATTACGGGCTGACGGTGGTCGGCGTCCCCAAGACCGTCGACAACGACATCGTGCCGATCCGTCAATCGCTTGGCGCTTGGACGGCCGCCGACCAAGGCGCCCGGTTCGCTGCCAATATCATCGGCGAGCACAACTCGGCACCGCGCGAGTTGATCGTCCATGAGGTCATGGGACGTAATTGCGGCTACTTGACGGCGGAAACCACCCGTCGGTACCGCGAATGGCTGGACGAACAGCAGTGGCTGCCGGAGATCGGGCTGAGCCGCGACGCCTGGGAGGTCCACGCTTGCTATGTGCCGGAGGCCCACATCGACATAGCCACCGAGTCTGCCAGACTGAAGACGGTCATGGATACCGTCGGCAATGTCAACATCTTCCTCTCGGAGGGTGCGGGTGTCGACGATATCGTCGCCGAGATGGAGAAGGCCGGCGAGACGGTGCCCCGCGATGCCTTCGGCCACCTGGAGCTAGACAAGGTGAACCCGGGCAAGTGGTTCGCGGATCAGTTTGCCGGCCGTATCGGTGCTGACAAGGTGATGGTGCAGAAGTCGGGCTATTTCGCGCGCTCGGCGGCGTCCAATGCGCAAGACCTCGACCTGATCAAGCGCACCTGCGAGATGGCGGTAGACGCGGCGCTGGCCGGCCAATCGGGCGTCGTCGGCATGGACGAGCAAAACGGCGACATACTGTGCGTCATCGAGTTCCCGCGCATCGCCGGGCACAAGCCCTTCGACGTCACCCAGCGCTGGTACCAGCAGATGCTGGCCGAAATTGGTCAGGCCTAACGGAAACCGGCCCAGATACTGCGACTCCGCTTCCCTACGCGCAGCATGACGGGTAGGGGGCTCCGTCATCTTGCGGGCCCCTAACAGGTCATCCTGCGCGCCCTGCGCGGCCCCTAATGCGTCATCCTGCGCGCCCTGCGCGGCCCCTAATGCGTCATCCTGCGCGAAGTCGCAGGATCAGATTCCGGTCGCCGTAGGCATTATCGACACGCGCGACGGGCGCCCAGTACTTGCCGTCTGACGAGGTTCCCTGCGGATACGCCGCTTCCGACCGCGAGTAGGGGTGCGTCCACTGATCGGCGGTGACCCGCGACAGCGGATGTGGCGCATTGGCCAGCGGATTATCGGGCCCCTCGACGGCATCGATCTCGGCCTTGATGGCCAGCATGGCGTCGGCGAAGCGATCGAGTTCAGCCTTGTCTTCGCTTTCGGTCGGCTCGACCATCAACGTTCCCGGCACCGGGAAGCTCATGGTGGGCGCGTGGAAACCGTAGTCGATGAGGCGTTTGGCGACGTCCTCCGCGGTTACATGGGTCGCCGTCGTGATGTCCCGCAGGTCGAGCAGGCACTCGTGGGCCACAAGCCCGCCATTTCCGACGTACAAGACGGGGAAGGCGCCGGCCAACCTGTGAGCCAGGTAGTTTGCATTCAGGATGGCCACCTGGCTGGCGTGACGAAGGCCATCGGCGCCCATCAGCGCGATGTAGGCATGGCTTATTGGCAACAGCCCAGCCGACCCGAAGGCAGCCCCAGCTACCTGGTCATGCGTGCCGGTCGGCAAGTACGGTGCCAAGTGTGCCCGCGCGGCTACAGGCCCCACTCCCGGGCCTCCACCGCCATGTGGCATCGCGAATGTCTTGTGCAGATTCAGATGCCCCACATCCGCCCCAAACTGCCCCGGCTTCGCGAGGCCAGTCAGCGCATTCAGGTTTGCGCCGTCGACGTACACCTGGGCGCCGGCTTCATGAGCCAGCTCGGCGACACGAGTCATCGTGGCCTCAAATACCCCGTGAGTTGACGGATATGTCACCATGACCACAGCCACCTGGGGCCCCAACTGGTTCAGCTTTGCCGCCAAGTCTGCTATGTCGATGGAACCATCCGGCGCCACTGCCACCTCGACGACCCTCAACCCGGCCATTGCCGCCGATGCCGCGTTGGTGCCGTGGGCAGACGTCGGTATCAAGCAGATGTCCCGTCCCTCTTCGCCCCGGGCCTCATGGTAGCCACGGATCGCGAGTAACCCCGCCAACTCACCCTGGCTGCCGGCGTTCGGCTGGAAGCTAACTGCCTCATAGCCCGTGATCTCTTCCAGCCAGTCCTGCAGCTCGTTCATCAACTGCGTGTAGCCGGTTGAATCCCCGGCTGGAACCATTGGATGCACGTTCGCAAAGCCGGGAAGCAGAATCGCCTCTGCCGCAACTGCGGGCGTCAGCTTCATGGTGCAAGACCCGAGCGGGATCATGCCCCGGTCGAGGGCGTAATCCTTGTCTGCCAGCGACTTGATGTAACGCATCATCTGCGTCTCCGAGCGGTGCGAATGGAACACGGCATGGGTCATATAGTCGTCGGTGCGTTCCGAGGCGCCCAGCGACCCACAGGGGGACGAGCCGTGGCCGATGCCGAACGCCGTTCGAACCTTCGCAAGGTCATCCGGTGTGGCGTCCTCCCCTATCGAGACGCCGACGAAACCGTCACCTCGGCGCAGCTGCAGCCCGCATTCGTGGGCCTGGCGCCAGATGCGGTCTGCCTGATCGCCCGCGTCCACCCACAGCGTGTCGAAGAATGTGTCGTGAGCCAATGTGAAGCCCCCGGCCGTCAGATCACCGGCCAGGGCACGGGCCTGCTCATGGATGCTCCTTGCGATGGCGACAAGCCCTTCCGGCCCGTGATAGACGGCATAGAATGCAGCCACAATAGCCACCAGCACTTGGGCTGTGCAGATGTTCGATGTCGCCTTGTCGCGTCGGATGTGTTGCTCGCGCGTTTGCAGCGCCAGCCGCAACGCCGGCCTACCGTCGGCGTCGACAGACACCCCGACCAGCCGCCCAGGCATTTGACGCACCAGAGCGTCCGTGCACGAAAGGTACGCCGCGTGGGGGCCACCGAAGAACAGCGGCACGCCGAAGCGCTGGGTAGTGCCGACCGCGATGTCTGCCCCCCACTGCCCCGGGGGTGTCACCAGAGCCAGTGCGAGAAGACCGGCGGCCGCGATAACGATTGCTCCAGCGGCGTGAGCCCGATCCGCCAGGCCGGCCAGTTCATCTGTAGGCTGAAGGCGACCGTCCCTCGTTGGCGTCTGGACGACAACAGCCGCAGCATCGACCAGATCGGCATCGGAAAGCGCCGACATGTCAACCACCAAAAGGTCGGCCCCAAGACGCGGCACCCGCGTATGTAGCACAGCCAGCGAGGCATCGAACAGGTCATTCGAGACGAGGACGCGTTGGCGCTTGCCGCGATGGAATCGCAACGCCATCGCGACGGCCTCCGCTACGGCGGTCGCCTCGTCAAGCAGACTGGCGCCGGCGCATGGCAGGTCCGTCAGATCCGCGATCATGGTCTGAAACACCAGCAGCGCCTCAAGGCGTCCCTGGCTGATCTCGGGCTGATACGGTGTGTAGGCGGTGTACCACGATGGATTCGTCAAGATATCGCGCCGGATGACAGCCGGCGTGATCGTGCCGTAGTAACCGAGGCCGATCATCGCGCGGCCAGGGTTGTTCATCGCTGCCAGTTCCTGCAGATGAGCCAGTGCCACGGCCTCGTCAACGGGCTCAGGCAAGTCAAGGGACGAACCGGCAAGAAGGTCGGCCGGGATGGCGGCAGACGTCAACTCGTCTAACGATGCATAGCCGAGCGCTGCCAGCATGGCGGCTTGTTCAGCTTGATTTGGACCTATCTGGCGGGAGGAAAAAGGCGATGATTGCACGCCGCGAGTCTACCGCCCTTATACAGCCATCTTGGCGAGGCGGCGCGGGGCCAATTCATCCATTTCTTGTTCTGCGCGCTGTGTCGGCAGGGACGCCAGGGTGCCCTCGATGTCGCGCCAGACGCCGCCCAGGGCTATGGCAAACATGCCTTGACCGCCGCGCAGCAAGTCGATCACCTCATTGTCCGAGGTGCATTCGTAGACCGACACACCATCGCTCATCAGCGTGACGGACGTCAGGTCCTCCACCCCGCGGCGGCGCAGGTGCGTGATGGCGGTACGGATCTGTTGCAGCGTGATGCCGGCGTCGAGAAGCTTCTTGACGACCTTCAGCATCAAGATGTCGCGGAAAGAATAAAGACGCTGCGTGCCCGAACCTTCGGCCGAGCGGACCTCGGGGACAACCAGCTCCGTGCGCGCCCAATAGTCGAGCTGACGGTATGTGATGCCGGCGGCTCGCGACGCGATAGGGCCACGGAATCCGATGTCATCGGGCATGACAGGTTGAGCCTCGAACAAGGCATCTTGGATTGGGGAAGCTGTTTCCACGTCCATACTCCGATTCTAGATTCGGTCTCATACACCGAAACCTCACCATCAGGCTAGAGCCCTAGCCAGAGCCGTGCAACCAACCAGCAGCTTCGGCGTGTCGCCCACGCTGGTGAGTCTCAACAAGTGGTTCAGTGATGCAGCACGACGTACATCAAGGCCGCGTGGGCCTGCATGACGAGCTGTGTGGCGTCGTGCAAGCTCTCAGCGGCTTGGGGGTGACGACGCAGAGGCATGATGGCTTGCTCGATCATGCCGGCCTCCCGTTCAGCCGACTGCTTGATGGCCCGAAGGTGACGGGTGTCCATGCCGTAGGCCTGCATTTTTCGGGTCACCACGCAAATCATCAAGGCCTCGCGACCGTAGATCAGGCTGCCACGCCGCGGCATCACTAGCTGTTGCCGTTCCAGATCCACCAGTGTGGCCTCTGACAAACCACTGACCTGGATGAGTTGGCGGCGCGTCAGTTTGATCGGCTTGGACGTGTCCCGTCCGACAGGTTCTTCGTCCACTGGCTGCTTGGCCTTGGCTTGTGTCTTGGCCGGCGGCGTGCTCAACAACGGCAACTCGGGCGTGGTACCCATGGGCTCAGCACCGCTATCGACAAGTGCCAGGCGTTCCTTGATCTTCTTCAGCGGCATGAAGTAGTCGCGCTGCAAACGCAGGATGTACCTTAGACGCTCGATGTCGACATTAGAGTAACGCCGATAGCCAGACGGGGCACGCTCGGGCGAAACGAGGCCCTGATCTTCAAGAAAGCGGATTTTGGAGATCGATAGTTCAGGGAACTCCGATTTGAGGATCGGCAACACCGCTCCGATGCTGCGAAACTGACCAATAGGCATCAACTGCCGCGCTCATTCACCAGCAACACCATGCGGAACTTTCCGATTTGCACTTCATCACCCCGCTTGAGGGTTTGCGAACCCTCGATTAGTTCGCGGTTGACGTAGGTGCCATTCAGGCTGCCATGATCGGTTATCGTCACAACACCGTCGGCCAAGTCAAAGGTGGCGTGATGGCGCGACACCGTGATGTCATCCAGCAGTATGTCGCGTCCGTTGGATCGTCCAACTGTTATGGCCGGTTTGTCGAGCAGATAACTTGCGCCGCCGTCGAAACCACGCGTCACGATCAACAGTGCCGTGCCAGGGGCCAGTTGGGCGGCCGCATCGTAGGCGTCGACATCGCCCGCCAACAGTTCGTCGTCAACGACCTGGATCAGGCTCGTGGTATCACCTGTGTGCACCGGTAACCGGGCGCCGCACTGCGCACAATAGTTACTGTCGGACGAGTTGCTGAACCCGCAGGCTGGACATTCCCGCATGAGCCGCTCCTTTCCGCTTGAAGAAGATTCTATCCGTCTGAGGCCAACATATCGCTGTAAGCGGACGCATCAAGAAGATTGGAGGGTATCTCAGCGGTTGCCATTTCGATTTCAAACAGCCAGCCATCGCCGTACGGGCTCGAGTTGATGGTTTCTGGGGCGTCGACGACTGCATCGTTGACGGACTTGACGACGCCAGCCACGGGTGCGTACACGTCATTGACTGATTTCGTGGATTCTAGCTCGGCACATGAGTCGCCTGTAGCCACTGCCGTGCCGACTGTGGGCAGCGATACATAGACGACATCGCCAATCATTTGTGCGGCATGTTCTGTCACCCCGACGCGTGCCACCGCGCCAAGAATGCGGACCCATTCATGGTCCTTGGTGAAGCACAGATCCGTTGGCACCTCAGCCATCTCGAACTCCTTTCATGACGCTCGTATATGCCAGTCAATCAGATGCGGGCATCACGTTCCAGCCGCCATGCGGGCAGAAGTGCCTATTCGGCTGTCAGGCCGGGGAAGAACCGTTGCATGACATGCCAATTGGTGGGACTCTCTGCCACCACACGAGCGAAGAGATCGGCTATCCGCTGGCATGTGATGGCCACCCCGTCGTCACCCATGTCGACCTCTATGGGCCCGTAGAAGGTCAATTTGATGCCTTTCTTGGTGTAGACGCTGCAGGCACCCAATAACGCGGCGCCGGTCTTGCGTGCCAGTATGGCAGGGCCGGGCGGCATCGTCACGTGCTGCGGCCCTGACGGGGTGTCCCAAACCACAGGGATCGAATGGCGCGAAAGGTCACGGTCAGCTACCAGCGCGATCAGATGCCCGTTCTTGAGGTCCTCTGCCAAGAGTTCCAGCGAGCCGGTGTCCTTGTGGGAGTAGATCTTCATTCCGACCCGGCGTCGAACCTCCATAAAGTAAGCGAACTCGGCGTCCGGCAGGCGTTCCGCGACCGACGAGACGGGGATTCCTGTGGCGCAAGCCCACGCTCCTGACAAATCCCAATCACCCATGTGTGGCAGCGCCACAATCGCTCCGGTGGTCGACCAGGCGTCACGCAGCAGTCGGTCCGAGGCGGCGTCCACACTGACCTGTTGAAGGATTTGGCGCTTGCTGAACCGCCCGAGCCGCACAGACCCGGCAAGATTGCGAAGCCACGACGCCATGCCTGCCTTGATCTCGCGGACGGTTGGTTCGCGGCCCAGCATGACGGTGGCGTTGAGCCGCCATTGACGGGTCGCTCGGTAGTTTTTGTGATGGGACAGCCAGGCCCCGAAACGGATCACTGGGCGCCACGCCCAGTTGGGAATCATGGCAGCGATACGGTACGCCGTGATAACCGACATTCCGGCCGGCAAACCGTAGCCTCGTTTCTTGGCCGCCTCAATTTCTTGAAGCTCTGGGTCGGCGGGCAGACCGTCGGCCCTCAGCGGAACCTCGGGCACGTCGTCTGTCATTGGACACCAGCCGATGGGTCGGTGTTTTGCCGGGTATCGATCGCCTCCATTATCTCGGCGATCGCCGCGTCAAGAGTCAGACCGTTTCGCTGAGTGCCGTCGCGGTAACGGAAACTGACTGTTCCGGCCGCACGATCGGTTTCGCCCGCTATTAGTTGATAGGGCACCTTCTGTTTGGTGGCGTTGCGAATCTTCTTTTGCATGCGCTCGTCCGACTCGTCCAGTTCGGTGCGCACTCCCCTGTCTGCCATGGCCTTCAGGGCCGAGGCAACGTAGTCGTTGAACTCCGCTGCCACAGGAATGCCGACCACCTGGACGGGGGCCAGCCACACCGGGAAGGAGCCGGCATAATGCTCTGTCAACACGCCAAGGAACCGCTCGATCGAGCCGAACTTGGCCGAGTGAATCATGACGGGCCGTTGATGTGATCCGTCAGGGGCGGTGTACTCAAGCTGGAAGCGTTCTGGCTGGTTGAAGTCGTACTGGATGGTCGACATCTGCCAGGTGCGCCCGATGGCGTCCTTCGCTTGGACGGAGATCTTCGGCCCGTAGTAGGCGGCACCACCGGGGTCGAGGACGGTCTCCAGGCCTTCCTCCTTGGCCACCTGCTCGAGAATAGCCGTCGCCTTGGCCCAATCTTCGTCCGAACCGATGAACTTGTCCTTCTTCTTGCCGTCCTCGTCACGGGTTGACAACTCGAGGTAGAACTCGTTCAAGCCGAAGTCGCGCAGCAGTTTGATGACGAACCGCAACAGGTGACGCACTTCGTCGGGCGCCTGTTCGGGCATCACGTAACTGTGGGAATCGTCCTGGGTGATCATTCTCACGCGCGTCAAGCCCTGCAGCACACCCGACTTTTCATTCCGGTAGACGGTGCCGAACTCAAACAAACGCATCGGCAACTCGCGGTAGCTGCGGCTGCGCGACTTGAAGATCAGGTTGTGCATGGGGCAGTTCATTGCCTTCAGACGGTAACGGTCGCCGTCGTCATCCAGCGCCGGGAACATGAAGTCGCCGTAGTACGGAAGGTGACCGGACGTGTAGTACAGGCCCTCGCGAGCGATGTGTGGCGTGCCCACGTACAGGAATCCGTTGTCGATGTGGGCCTGGCGGACGTAGTCCTCCATGACGCGTTTGATGACGCCGCCCTTGGGGTGGAACACCGGCAGGCCAGGGCCAAGCTCCTCTGGGAAGCTAAACAGGTCGAGCTCCTGGCCAAGCTTGCGGTGGTCGCGTTTGGCGGCCTCTTCCTGCCGGGTTTGGTATGCCTTCAGGTCGTCCATTGACGCCCAGGCCGTACCGTAGACGCGCTGCAACGAGTCCTTCGACTGGTCGCCGCGCCAGTAGGCAGCCGACGCCCGCGTCAGCGCGACAGCCGGGATGTAGCCGGTGTGCGGCACATGCGGGCCACGGCAAAGGTCCTTCCAGGCGACACTGCCATCCCGACGCACATTGTCGTAAATGGTCAATTCCGAACCGCCGACTTCGACGGAAGATCCGTCATCGTCATTGGCGTGGCCTTTGTCGTCGATCAGTTCCAACTTGTAGGGCTCGCTGGCCTCTTCAAGGCGGGCCTGCTCCGGGGTGACGACTCGACGAACGAAGCGCTGGCGTTCTTTGACGATGCGAAGAACACCCTTCTCGATGGTCTTGAGGTCGTCGGGGCCCAGAGGCCGCACGTTGAAGTCGTAGTAGAAGCCGTCCGTGATCGGCGGACCGATACCCAGTTTGGCGTCAGGAAACACCTCCTGAAGCGCCTGGGCCGTGACATGGGCGGCACTGTGCCGGATGATCACCAAACCATCAGGAGAGTTGACGAAGATTGGCTCGACGGTGACCCCGTCACCAATCTCGGTGGCCAGGTCGCAAGCCTGCCCGTCCACTTTCATGGCAACTATGGCGCGCTCGTCCCCGAACAGCTCCAGGCCAGTGGTGGGGCCATCGATGCTCGACTTGTCCCCTGCGCGCTCGATCGTGATTGACATATTGAGTTCCTTCCGACCCACGGCATACCTGGCCGCCGGTCATAACTACTCTATTCTGCCAGACAACACACAGACTCCCCGTTAACAATCTCAACATCCATAGTTTCGGCCACTGGTGTCGGGTCTCCCCCGATGTGGCGCATCAGGATTTCAACCCCCCGGGTGACGATGGCCTCTTGTGGCTGGCGCACCGTCGTCAGTTTGGGCACCACATACGATGCAGGTTCGATACCGTCGTGCCCGATGAGTGAAATATCGTCTGGCACCTTCAGCCCTTGCTCAAAAAGGCCCCTGATGGCGCCCATGGCCATGATGTCGCCCATGGCGTAGATGGCGGTGATGTCAGGCGCTGACTCCATCAGGCGCTGCGCCGCCCGGTAGCCCGATTCCATGGAGAACCTGGTGGCGAAATAGTGGGTGGCCAGGTCGAACTCGACGCCGCGTTTTGCCATCGCCTCGACCACGCCGCTTTGACGGTGCGCCGACATGGCCGACTGTGTGGGTTGCCCGCCAATGACGCCGATTCGGCGGTGACCATGGTCGAGCAGATACTCGATGGCCGCACCCGCGGCGGCGCGATCGTTTGTGGTGACGCACGAAATGGCTGGCCGGCTCAGGCCGTCCAGTGAGTTGGTCAAGATCACTGCCGGGCATCTTTGGCCCAGTAGGTGTGACTGTTCCACGTGGCTGGCGTCGGCACCCAAGAACACGACGCCGCACGGCTTGACCTCTGCGACCCAACGCTCCGCCTCAGCCACCTCGTTGTCGTCCTCGTCGATGTACTGGGCGATGACGGTGTGACGGGTGGCCGTCACCGCCGCCTGTACGTGCTCCATCATGGCTGCAAACAGCATGTTGTAGCGGCCTTTTACCATCACCAGGATCGACGTCGTGTTGCCGCGCTTCAGATTGCTGGCGTTGCGGTTGACATGGAAGTGGTGCCGCTCGATGACGGCGTTGACCACTGCCGCGGTGGACGGACTGACATCGGGGTGCCCGGCCAGCACGCGGGAAACCGTACTGACCGAGACCCCCGACTCTTGGGCAATGTCGCGAATGGTGGTTATGACCGCCTCCTGTCATCCGTGCGAAGCATGCTCCGGTTTTCAGCCCTTCACAGCTCCAGCCGCCACACCCTTGATTATGTACTTCTGTCCGAATAGATAGAAGATGATAATCGGGATGATCGCCACCACCAACATGGCCATGAAACCGCCCATGTCCTTGCGTCCGTACGAGCCCGTCATGTATTGCTGGACGGCCATCGGAATGGTCTTGTAGCCAGTGGTCAAGACGAGTGTCGGCAGAAGGTAGTCGTTCCAAATCCACATTGCATTCAGCACGGCAATGGTGATCGCGGTGGGCCGCAGGATCGGGAAGATGACTCTGAAGAACACCTTCCAGGCGGACGCCCCGTCGATCATTGCTGCTTCTTCGATCTCAATCGGGATTGACCGCACGAAGCCGGTGAAGATGAACACTGACAGGCCGGCGCCGAACCCCGCGTACATAACGATGATGCCGAAGGGGTTGTCGAGGTGCGTCATGTTGGCCACTTTGGACATGGTGAACATGACCATTTGGAACGGCACAATCATTGAGAACACCAGAAGGTAGTACAGCACTGATGTATACCAAGCTTTGACCCGTGCGATGTACCAGGCCGCCATGGACGTCACCAAGATGATGACGGCCACTGAGGCGATCGTGATGAAGAACGACCAACCCACTGCAACGAAGAAGTTGGCCTTGCTGAGTCCACTGCTGTAGTTGGACGTACCGACGTAGGACGCGTCGTTTGGCAACGCGAAAGGTGACTGCGAAATGAACAGGTTTCCCTTGAACGAGTTCATCAGGATCAGCGCCAAAGGCACCAGCCAGATGATGGCCAGCACCAGCATGGCCAAAAAGCCGACCACATTGAATGCTTTATTGCGCTCTTTCATCCGTCCAGCTCCTTACTACGGGTAGCCCGCAACTGCAAGAACGCGATGACCGCCACGAAAACAAAGAAGATGACGGCTTTGGCCTGGCCCACACCTTGGTGATTGCGTATCAGGTAGAAGGTTCGGAAGATGTTCAGCGCCAGCCCTTCAGTCTGGTTCTGCGGTGCACCAGCGGTCAGTGCCAAGTTCTGATCGAACAGCTTCAGGCAGTTGGCCACCGTCAGGAACACGCAGATTGTCACCGACGAGGCGACCATCGGAATTGTCACGTGTATGAGCTTCGGCCAAAAACTCGCTCCGTCAATGTCCGCAGCCTCGATGACATCGGCCGAGATGTTTTGGATGCCGGCGATGTAGATGACCATCATGTAGCCGATCATCTGCCAGTTGACCAGGATCACAAGACCCCAAAACCCGTAGGCGGAGTCATACGTCAGGTCTTGACTGAAGAACTTGCCCAGCAAAGCGTTGATCAGCAACTGCCAGACATACCCTAGGACGATACCGCCGATAAGGTTTGGCAGGAAGAAAATCGCCCTGAAGACGTTGGTGCCTTTCAATGCCCGCGTCAGGGCCAGCGCCAAGGCGAAGGCAAGCACGTTGACCAAGATGGCCGACACCACGGTGAACCGCAGGCTGAACCACAAGGCGTTGAGAAAGTCTTTGTTTTCGGAGAACGCCTGAACATAGTTCGACACGCCCACCCATTGAGAATTCGTGACGGTCGTGAACTTCGTAAAAGACAGATACAGACCCATGGCAAACGGCACAACAAAGGCCAGGATGAACGCCAGCGTCGTCGGCAGCGCGAACAGGGGGAACCACTTTCGGAGGTATTTCGACACCTGCATGTCATGCTCCTCGAATGCCAGTCGTGGGCGCGGGGTTTGGACCCGCGCCCACGCCCAGCTTGTGAGAACTAGCCGGCGGCTGCGGCCTGGGTAGCCCAGGACGAGACGACGTCAGAGGAAACCTGATCCCACGTCATCTTGCCTTGCGCATAGCTCAACAAATCGGCGCCGAAGCCGTTCTTCCAGTCTTGCGACGGGAAGACCTGGAACGGCGACCACGACACGGACGTCACACCCGACTTGCCCATCCAGGCTTGCACCTGCTGAGCCAGCGGATCGGTCGGGCCGTCACTCGGTCCGAACCAGTCGAACGGGGCGATGAAGCCCAGATCGTTGGTGACGTACGCCTTACCCTTGTCAGACGAGAACAACCACGTCAAGAAGTCCAAGGACGCCTGCTGGTCGGCAGCCGAAGCCTGGGAGTTGATCGAGAAGTAGTTCTCCGTGCCGATGCAGATACCCTGAGATGCCTCACCCGGCGCGCCGATGTACAGCGGCAAGAACTTCACATCCGAGGCCTGCACGGTGTTACCCTGCACGCCGGAGATCTGAGACCAGCCCCAGTTGCCGTTTTGCACCATGGCAGATTGGCCAAGCGCGAACTCGGCCATCGAATCGTCAACCGTCTTGGACCCAAGCTGGGCCTTGTCGGTCGTCGAGTTGTTCAGGTACAGGTCGAACAACTGCTGCATCTGCGGGCCATACTTGAACTGGACAGACGCCGGCGTTCCCTGAGACAGGTCGACGTTGTTGTCCTTGAACTCGTAGTAGAACGGCACATCGGCCAGGTGGGTCTGCCAACGCCAGTCTTCGCCCGGCTTCAACGACGTGCTCGAGAAGACGCCCGTGATGCCCAACTCAGCCTTGTGCGCCGTCATGTCCTCAACAACAGCCTTCAACTGGTCGAAACCGGTGATCTGATCGGCGGAAGTGATTGTGATGGCGGCAGACTTGTCAGCCAGCGCGAAGTACTTGCTCATGATGGCGTCGTTGTAGATGATGCCGTAGCCCTCAACCACGTATGGGACGCCGTAGACGCCGCCGTTCGCAGAGACGGCCAGCGACTTGTCGGACAAGTGCTGGTAGATCTGCGAGTTGGTCATGTCGGCCGTGTAGTCCTTCCAGTTGGCGTAGCCAACCGGGCCGTTGATCTGGAAGATCGTCGGCGGCTGCGACTTGGCCATGTCAGCCGTCAGAGCCTGCTCATAGGTGCCAGATGCCGCCGTCTCGACGGTGACCGTAACGCCAGTCTCAGCCTTGTACTCGGCGGCGATCGCGGCGTACTGATCTGCCACTTCCGGCTTGAAGTTCAAGAAATAGACGCTGCCTGTAGCAGCTGGGGCCGTGGATGAGCTGTCGCTCGAACCTCCACCAGATGTGCCACCAGCACAACCTGCCAGCGACAAAGCTAGCGCGGCCGCAATCGCCACACCGGCGATGTGAGTCTTCTTCATAGATATCCTTCCTTCATGTGAGGGTCAACCATCCTTTTCGGTCATCCCTGATCTCGGTTGTTGAACCAATGAGACCGTTTCCGGTAACGTTCTCAGTAATAGAGTTTAGGGCACGGCGACCGTCTGCGCCACCCAAACCGCTACTAGTATCAAATTGTTATCGAAAGGGGACCCAACGCAATGGCGGACGCCGTCAGCGATCACCTAGCCGAGCTTTGGCGCGGCCATATGGTCAATGCGAGGTGGTTCCAGAGCAAGGGCTTGCCCATTCACTCCTTGACGATCACTCCCCTGCCGTGGCACACACAAACCGGCAGTGTGTGGGTTCGTTCGGAGCTTGCCGAGGTCGCCGTCGGTGACTCCGAAGAGACCTACCATCTGCTGACGGGCTACCTGCCAGTTGGCGCAGCCGAACCTGACGCCTTCATCGGCCAGGCGGAATTGCCCGATCGCGGACTGGTCGACGTGGTCGATGCCCCACGTTCACCACACACGATGGCGGCGCTGTTGGCTTGTTTGACTCAACCTCAGACCACCGGGATGACGTGGTTCTCGTCCCCGCCCGAGCCAAATTCGCCCACCGCCGTCTTCGCCGGTGAGCAGTCGAACACCACCGTCCAGGTCGGCAGCGACATGCAGTTCAAGGTTTTCCGCAAGATCACCACGGGCCCCAATCGCGAAGAAGAAATGCTGGCCGGGCTGCAGAAGTCAGGCATCACGCCGCACCTGATTGGCACGCTGACAGGCGCTGATGGCGAGGTTACCCTGGGCATCTTTGAGGAACACATTCAACAGGCCAGTGACGGGTGGGATTACTGCGTGAGGGCCTGCCGAGCTGAACGCTCAATTTCTGATGAGATGACGCGTCTGGGAAACACGCTGCGCTTGCTGCACACGGAGCTGGTGGATGCGTTCGGATCGTCCACCATTGACGGTGCGGCAATCGGAGCACAGATGCTGGCACGGCTGGACGCAGCCAGCGAGCAGGTGCCAGAACTCGTCAACAACCGCCAGGCGTTGCGAGCAATCCTCGACGTCGAAGCCGGGTCGGTGCCCGTTCAGCGCATCCACGGCGACTTCCACCTTGGTCAAGCCCTGATCACCCCTGACGGATGGACGATCATCGATTTCGAGGGTGAGCCAATCAAGACTCCCGAGCAGCGGGCCGCACCTGACTCGCCCTGGCGTGACGTGGCCGGGCTGCTCCGTTCGCTCGATTATGCGCGTCACTACCACGACGACCCCGAGGGCACGTCCGCCAAGAGTTGGTACAGCGACGCCCGCCGGGCTTTCCTGGCCAGCTACCTCGGTGACGAGGCTATGCCGCGACAATTGTTGCGGGCATATGAGGTTGACAAGGCAATTTACGAGCTGGTCTATGAAACGCGCAACCGCCCGACCTGGGCAGGAATACCGCGTCACGCCATTGAGGAGGCCATCACGGCGTCCTGACGTCATCACAGGTTTTTCGAAGCGCTCAGCCAGCCCTGCTCAATAATGATGGACAATAGTATTGGGTGACAATCGAGGAGAAAGCATGTTGCACGCCAAGTGGGGTTTCGCGGTGATGGCCGTTGCCGTGGCCGTTACCGCACTCACGGCGCCTGCTTTTGCCCGCGCGGATGACGGCAACGAAAACGGTGGAGTCATCGGAACCATCCACACCGGCGTCCAGCCGGACACCACCACACAGCCGAAAGACCTAAGTGACGGGTTGGTGTTGATCAAGACTGTTGTGGGGTACGGCGATGGTGTGGCCGCAGGCACGGGCCTGGTGTTGACCTCCAACGGAATCGTCATCACCAATCACCACGTCGTGGCGGGGTCTACCGCCGTCACGGTGACCGATCCAGCTAACGGCAAGAAATATGACGCGGATGTGCTCGGCTACGACTCCACCCGTGATGTGGCCGTGCTGCAGTTGGTGGGAGCCTCCAAGTTGCCCACAATCACGGTCAGCACTCAGCCTGTCATCTCGGGCGAGTCGATCACGGCCATCGGCAATGCCGAGGGCGGCGGGCAACTTGTTACCGTCACTGGCGAAGTGACTCAGACCGCCATGACGGTCACCGTCACCGAGCAAAACAGTCCAGGGAAATCGACGCTGACCAATCTTGTGGGAACCACTGCTCCCCTAGTGCCTGGCGACTCCGGCGGGGCGATGTTCGACAACTCGTCGAGGGTCATCGCCATGAACGTCGCGGGCTCCACAAACAGTCACCGGCCAGCCGGCTATGGCATACCCATCGTCACGGCCCTTAAAGTGGCCAACGCGGTGGTGACTGGGCAGCCAAACTCGACTGTCACATTGGGACGCACAGGTGGGCTTGGGGTTGTGGTGTCGACTCAGTCCAATGGGGCCCTGAAAGTCACTCAGGTTGTGTCGGGCGGGCCGGCCGCCAAGGCTGGTATGACCGGCGGCTCGACCATCACTACCATTGACGGCGTAGAGGTGTCATCCTCGGACCAGCTGTCGTCGATTCTGGCCACCCATCAGCCGGGCGACAAGGTGCAGGCCGGCTGGAAGGACAGAAACGGACGGAGCCACACAGCGACGGTGACGTTGGGTGTGGCGCCACTGGCGTGATGCCCTAGTCGTCGATTGTGAAGAACCCACTTAGGATTTCGGTGCCTGGTGGCGGGTTCGTCCCACTGTTGGCGGGGGCCTCGTCCAAAAGGTCCATCGCCGCGACAGAGTAGCGGCACATCGCCAGATCCAGCAGACGGACATCGTCGCCCAGGGGGGCAGATACCGCTATCGCGCCGGCCTCACGCGCCAGCTCGGCTTGGGCAGTGTAGACGTGGTCAGCATCCAGATGGAAGAAACCGACCGCGATCGAGCGTCGTCCTTGGACCCGCAGGGCGTTGACGGCCGACGTCACGCTCTGACCGGAACCATCCGCGTAGGCCAACTGCACAGGCAGCTTGTGATGGGCCCGCCATTGCCTGGCCCGACGATGGATCAAGGCGTTGCCACGGGGGTCGCCGGAGTCGGCCACGGCGAACACAAGCCCGTCCAGCTCGTCCGCGTGGCAGGCGCTGAGCGCTTGCCGCAGGCGCAGGTCGACCACTGTCAGTAACTCGGCGGCCGGACCTAGGGGTCGCGCCAGCCTGAGCGCCATGCCCGGGTGCTGGGGTCGAATAGCATCCAAGGCTTCTACTGCCTGGTCGCTGGCTTTGTGCGCCCGGGTGACGTCAAGTGGCACGAAGACGGCCTCCTCGGCCTCCCCCTTGGCCAGAATGGTTCCGATTTGCTCGCAGGTCGGTTCGCAATGGCTGAGAAAGGCCAATTGGACGTTCAAACTGGGACGCATACTCTGCATCCGTTTGCGCAGCGTGTGAACCACCTGCGCGACGTGGGAGTCTGTTGAACCGCTCGCAAGGAGCACCAATGACGGTGCCGTCATGTGGCCTCCTTTCGAGTCCCTGTAGGGCGACGATGCCAACCCACCTCAAGACTTTGTCCTATTAGGCCAGTTCGCAGCAAGTCAAATCTCACCATGTGGCCATGATTCTCATATTCTAGGACGGCAATTTCTGGTTTCCTAGTATCAGGCGCCCCAGTTTCCGGAAAAACGACCTCGTGGCGCACGAAAAAGTCGGGTTTTTGGGCACATAGGGTTTGCGAGGAGCACCCTCCACCGGCTAAGGTTAACCGGTGCGCTTGACGCACATGCGGACGTGGCTCAGTTGGTAGAGCACAACCTTGCCAAGGTTGGGGTCGCGGGTTCGAATCCCGTCGTCCGCTCGGAGAGGCTCCACCAAGACCAAACCGATGGTCGGATGGCCGAGAGGCGAGGCAACGGACTGCAAATCCGTGTACACGGGTTCAAATCCCGTTCCGACCTCTTCAACAGCCCACGGGCGGCTGGCGCAGTGGTAGCGCGCTTCCCTGACACGGAAGAGGTCGCTGGTTCAAACCCAGCGTCGCCCACGAGGATCGTTTGGCGATCCGTAGCCAAGCGGGCGTATGGCGCAGTGGTAGCGCGCTTCGTTCACACCGAAGAGGTCCCTGGTTCGAACCCAGGTACGCCCAC
>WQYR01000018.1 GCA_009781145.1 Propionibacteriaceae bacterium
GCCTTTGAAAAGGGCTGATTTTGCCCCGAAAAAGGGCCTAAGTTACATGGTTGTAACTTGCTTGGTCTAGCCTGTGGGCCATGATCTCCTTCACGGCGTAGGTGACCCGTCAAACCTGCGCGTGGCTCTTCCCCGAGGATCTCATAACCACGCGGATTCGCAACCGCATTTAGGGCCGTTCTGCGGCCAAAGGAAAGGGCACACCGTGTTCAAGTTGAAGGAGTACGGAGCAAATGCCCGTACTGAAATCATCGCCGGTTTGACGATGTTCGCCGCCATGGCCTACATCATCCCGGTAAACGCAAGCATCCTCGGTCAGACCGGCACGCCTGACAACCCATTTCCCGTGGGTGCCATCATCTTGGCCACCTGCATCGCGGCCGCCGCGGGCAGCTTGCTGATGGCCCTGTGGGCAAACGTGCCATACGGCATGGCTCCAGGTATGGGGCTTAATGCCTTCTTCACTTTCACCGTCGTCTTCGCCCTTGGGTTCACCTGGCAACAGGCGTTGGGCATGGTCTTCCTGAGCGGCGTCATCGACCTGATCGTCACGGCCACCGGCATCCGAAAGCACATCGTCGCTTCGCTGCCCAAGGCGTTGCGGTCGGCCATGGGCGTGGGCATCGGCTTGTTCATCGCCTACATCGGCATCAAGGACGCCGGCCTGCTGTCGTTCACGTCCGACCCTGGCACCTACACGATGTTGGGTGATGACCCCGCCAGTGCGACAATCATCGCTGGTGCAGGCACGATTCCAGCCATCGTCGCCATCAAGGGCGCCGTCCTCATTCTCGCTGTCATTGCTATCGCCTTGACGATCATCCTGTACGTCATGAAAGTGCCGGGTGCGATCCTGATCTCGATCATCGCCATGACGATTGTGGCGGCATTCTTCGGTCTGGTGCACATGGACTGGGGCGGCTACATCGGCACGCTGGGGCAGTCGTTCAAGGACTTGGGTGGCGTGTTCGGGCAGTCGGTGGTTTCCATACCGTCGCTGTTCTCTGACCCGTCCAAGATCATCTTGGCCATCGCCACCATTTTCGCCTTCTCAATGACGGGCTTGTTCGACGAACTGGGCACCAGCCTGGGCCTCGGCCGCGCAACCGGCATCTTCTCTGAGGAAGAGATCGACGACGTCGCCAAGGTCAAGGGCTTCCACACCCGCTTCGCACGTTCACTGGTGCCGCCGTCCATCGCGACGATGTTCGGCTCGCTGTTCGGCACGTCCAACACCACAACCTATGTTGAGTCGTCGGCCGGCATCGCTGCGGGCGGCAAGACGGGCATGACGGCCGCCACGACCGGCGTGCTGTTCCTGGCGTCCATCGTGCTGGCACCGCTGGCCATGGCCGTGCCGAGTCTGGCCACCGCACCGGCGCTGATCATGGTCGGCGCGCTGATGATCCGTCCGGTCAAGGACATCGACTGGACCGACATGGAAGCGTCGATCCCGGCTTTCCTGGCGATCGCCGTCATGCCGTTCGCATACTCCATCACCACCGGCATCGCCGTGGGCGTCATCTTCTACTGCCTGATCAAGCTGTTCCGCGGCAAGTTCAAGGAGATCCACCCGGTGTTGGCGATCATCGCCCTTCTGTTCGTCGCCTACTTCGTCAATATGGCGCTGGCGTAGACCTGTTAACGAGGCCAGAAACGGTGGTTCACACGAGCCGCTGGTTTCTGGCCTCGTTTCATTTCCGGCAAGCGGAACGCCGGTTTGGGTCGGCTTGAGCTCGCCGCTTATGGAACTATGTAACCGGCGGCGACGAACAACTCGTACCAGTCCGGTTTCGTCAAAGGAACGCTTGAACCCTGGACGATCTCTTTGAGACGGCCAGGGTTCATCGTTCCCGCCACCACCTGCATGCGGGCGGGGTGACGGGTCAGCCAGGCGGTCGCGATACCGGTTGGCGTGGTGCCGTACTGGGCAGCCAACCGCGCGAGGACGGCGTTGAGTTCGGGCTGGCTCGGGTTGCCGATGAAGGTGCCCGACCAGTCGGGGTTCTGGAAGGGCGACCACGCCTGCAGTGTGATGTCGTTGAGGCGGGCATAGTCGACCATGCCGCCGTCCCGGTTGATGGACTGGTCCGTCCACGACATGTTGCCGGCCACGCCCTGGGCGATGCTGGGGCAATGCGTCAGTGAGATTTGGATCTGGTTGGCCACCAGCGGCTGTTTGACCGACTTTTTGAGCAGTTGAATCTGGGCCGGTGTGTGGTTGCTGACGCCGAACCAGCGCACCTTGCCGGCGGCCTGCAGCTCGTCAAAAGCGCGGGCCACCTCGTCCGGCTCGACCAGGGCGTCAGGGCGGTGCAGAAGCAAGATGTCGATGTAATCGGTGTCCAGCGCTTTGAGGGACGCGTCGACTGACGTGGTGATCTCTTCGTAGCTGAAATCGAACCGGGTGCCCTGGGCGCCGCTGACTATGCCGCACTTGGTCTGCAAGATGACCCCGTCGCGCTGGGCGGGCGTCAGCTTCATTGCCTGGGCGAAGCGCGTCTCGCAGACGTGGGGTGCGGGGCCATAGAAGGCCGCGTGGTCGAAAAAGTTGACACCCTCGTCCAAAGCCGTGTTGAACAGGATGCGGATAGCCTCGTCGTCAAGCGTGTCGATGCGCATGGTGCCAAGGACGACCGGCGGTACCGTCAAGTCGGTGCCGGGCATCGGGAATGATTTCATGGGTTTCTCTTTTCTGGTCTCAGTCGGTGACGATCGGCAACCCGGTGGCCATTTGCGCGGCTCTGATGCCGTAGCTGTCGGCCAGATAACAGCCGAGGTACTCCAAATGCTCGCGCAACTGACCGGCGCGGTGGCCGCCATTGCAGTAGACGACGTAGCTGTCGGCCGGGTTCAAAAGACGCAAACGGTCATCAAGGCCGGGGCTGTGACGGTCGATGTTCACGGCGCCACGCAGGTGCCCCATCGCATACTCGGCGGGTGATCTGGCGTCAATGACGATTAGTGCCACCACTCCATTCTGGCACACCCCAAAGTGAGAGCGATTCCACAATCTCTGCTAATGTCAACTGAGGAGGTCACACAATGCAGTATGGACACTTCGACGACGAAGCGCGCGAGTATGTCATCGACACCCCAGACACGCCGCAGCCATGGATCAACTACCTCGGAAACGACGGCTTCTATTCGCTGATCAGTCACACCCAAGGCGGCTACTGCTTCTACCAAGACGCCCGCTTGCGGCGACTGACCAGATTTCGCTACAACGACGTCCCGACGGGCGAAAACGGGCGGTATCTGTTCGTCCGCGATGGCGCAGACGTGTGGAGCCCAAGTTTCGTGCCATGCCGCGTTCCACTTGACAGCTTCGAGTGCCGCCACGGCCTTGGGTACACCACCGTCACCGGGGCCAGAGGCGGGGTGACGGTGGCGACCACAACTCTGGTGCCACTAGGGGCGACGGCCGAAATCAGTCGGGTTGTTGTGAAGAACACCAGCACAAAGACCAAAAGACTCAGCCTGTTCAGCTACATCGAGTTCTGCCTGTGGGACGCGTGGGACGATCAGACGAACTACCAGCGCAATCTGTCACTGGCCGAGGTCGAAATCGACGGTTCGGCCATCTTTCACAAGACGGAATACCGCGAGCGTCGCAACCACTACGCCGTCTTTTGGACGAACTCGCCTATCGTCGGGTTTGACTCCGACCGTGACGCGTTCATCGGCAAGGGGCGCGCTCTCGGGCAGGCCATCGTGCCGGAATTGGGCCAGGCGGCCGACTCGGTGGCTGCCGGGTGGTACCCAATAGGGTCGCACCAGATCGACTTGACACTGGCGCCCGGTTCAAGCCGCGAAATCATCTTCGGCCTCGGCTATGTCGAAAACGATCAGAAGTGGGAAACCCCAAGCCCCGGGCTTATCAGCACCAACCCGCCAATGTCTGGCACAGTCACCGGCATCGTCAACAAGGCGCCCGCCCGCGACTTGATGGCGCGTTTTGCCACCTCGGCCCAGGTCGATGCCGCGCTGGCCGAACTGCGGGCCTACTGGGACGTCAAGCTGTCGGAGTTCGTCGTCCGCTCAGGAGACGCCCGCTTCGACCGCGTCGTCAACTCATGGAACCCCTATCAGTGCATGACCACATTCAACCTGTCGCGCTCGGCCAGCTTCTTTGAGACGGGCATCGGGCGGGGCATGGGGTTCCGCGACTCGAACCAGGATCTGCTGGGCGTCGTGCCCATGGAGCCTGAGCGGTCGCGGCAGCGGATCATCGATCTTGCGTCGACGCAGTTTGCGGATGGCTCCGCCTATCACCAATACCAGCCGCTGACCAAGCGCGGCAACCACGGGCTCGGAACAGGGTTCAACGACGATCCGCTCTGGCTGATCGTTGGGGTGGCCCACTACATCAAAGAAACCGGTGACTGGTCGATTTTGGACGAACCGACGCCCTTCGATAACGACGAGGCCCAAGCTGCGCCTCTGATCGACCACCTGATGGCGTCCTTCCGTCACGTCGTTTCGAATCTTGGCCCCCACGGGCTGCCGCTCATCGGACGGGCCGACTGGAATGACTGCCTGAATCTGAACTGCTTCTCCACCCATCCCGGCGAGTCATTCCAGACAACTCAGGGGCACGGCGACGGAATGGTGGCGGAGTCCTTGTTCATCGCCGGGCTGTTCTGTTGGGCCGTCCCCGACCTTGTGGCCATCCTGACCCATCGCGACAGCGCGTCGCGTGACGTGTCGGACGCGCTGGCGGCCATGCATGGTGCCGTCGATGCGGCCGGGTGGGATGGCCAATGGTTCTTGCGGGCCTACGACGCCTTCGGTGCCCCGATCGGTTCGTCCCAAAACGAGGAGGGGAAAATCTTCATCGAGCCTCAGGGAATGTGCATCATGGGTGGCTGCAGTGTAGATGACGGACGAGCCGGACAGGCGCTTGACTCGGTCGCGCAACACTTGGCCGGGCCTCACGGCATCGCTTTGGTCGCGCCACCATACACCAGGTATCGCGTCGAGTTGGGCGAGATATCGAGCTACCCGCCCGGTTACAAAGAAAACGGCGGCGTGTTCTGCCACAACAACCCCTGGGTGATCATCGCCGAGACGATAGCCGGCTCACCCGAGCGCGCACTCGACTACTACCAGCGCATCACCTATCGCGAACGGATCGCCGATGTGCACGGTCTGGAGCCGTACGTCTACTCGCAGATGGTCGCCGGCCCGGCGGCGGCGCGGCCAGGAGAGGCGAAAAACTCGTGGCTGACGGGTGCGGCTGCCTGGTCTTACTTTGCCTCGACCGCCTACCTGTTGGGGGTACGTCCTGATTTCGACGGCCTGATCATCGACCCGCGAATGCCGGCCAACTTCGGATCGTTTGCCGTCACCAAGCGGTTCCGCGGCGCCACCTACCACATCACCGTCGACAACCCCGGAGGGCCCGGCAGGCTGACTGTCGACGGCCGGCCGCTGACCGGGAACCTGCTGCCACTGGCGCCGGCTGGCGCAACGGTCGAGGTGCGCTGGGTCGGGCACCCTAGTGGCGGCTGATCCTCTCCTGGTACCAGGTGTAAGAGTCTTTCGGGGTTCGCTTCTGCGTGGCGTAATCCACCCACACCAATCCGAACCGGCGCGAGAAACCGAGGGCCCACTCGAAGTTGTCGAGCAGCGACCAGACGAAGTAGCCGGTCACCGGCACGCCGGAGGCCATGGCCGCCTCAACGGCGTGAATGTGGGCCTCAATGTAATCGATACGGGCCTGATCATGAACGCCGTCGGGCGTCACCAAGTCGTCGAAGGCGGCGCCGTTCTCGGAGATGAACACCGGCAGGCCAGGCCAACGGGCGGCGAAGTCTTTCAGCAGCCACGTCAACGCGGCCGGGTCGATGTTCCAGCCCATGGCCGTCAGTGGTCCGCTTGGCGTCTTGAAGTCCACATAGTCGGCCACCCAGCAGGTGGGGCCCGCGTCAGCGATCCGTTGCGTCAAGGTTCGTTTATCTGCGAAAACGTGCGAGGACGAGTAATAGTTGACGCCGAAAGCGTCGAGCGGCTGGCGAATGATGGCAAGGTCGTCGTCATGCACAAACGACCAATCGCTATAGGCGGCCGTCTCGTCCATGAGCCCGGCTGGGTACTTTCCGTCGAGCATCGGGCCTGTCCAGATGTCGTTGCCGACGCGCCGCAACCGTTCGGCGGCCGCGATGTCGGCGGTGGAGTCGGACGCCGGGAAAATGGCGTGCAAGTTGCAAACCACCGAGACGCAAGCGTTGGAGTGTTCGCTTCTGATGGCCTGGACGCCAAGCCCGTGAGCCAGGTTGAGGTGATGGGCGGCGCGCAGGGCCTCACCCGGGCTGGTGTGCCCAGGGGCGTGCTGCCCGGCAGCATAACTCAGAAAGGACGAGCACCAGGGCTCGTTCAGCGTCGTCCAGTCGTTCACCCGATCGCCCAACTGGGCCACAGCGATTGCGGCGTAATCGGCGAAGCGGTAGGCCGTGTCGCGGTTCAACCAACCGCCCGCGTCGTCGAGAATCTGGGGCAGATCCCAGTGATAAAGGGTGACCACCGGGGTGATGTTGCGTTGCAACAAAGCATCAATGAGGCGCGAGTAGAAGTCGATGCCCGCCTGGTTCGGGCGCCCGGCAGAGTCGACCATGCGTCCCCAGGCAAGCGAGAAACGGTAGGCGTTGACGCCAAGGTCAGCCAGCAGCCCAACATCCTCGGCCCAGCGGTGATAGTGGTCGCAGGCAACGTCTCCGTTGTCGCCGTGTGCCACCCGCCCTGGAGTGTGCGAGAAAGTGTCCCAGATACTCGGCTGGCGCCCGCCCTCTCGCACAGCGCCTTCGATCTGGTAGGAGGCGGTTGCCGCGCCCCAGCGGAATGAATCGGTCTTCATGAAGTGCTCCTTACGCCTCTCAGCCTAGTGGTGCTCGCCTGCGGGGTAGCATGAATCCTGCGCGTATTCGATCAGCGGGGAGGAGGATCCCATGGTGAGGGCGACCCTTGACGATGTCGCCCGTATCGCCGGGGTATCCCGGGCGACGGCGTCCCGAGCGCTGACCGGCTCAGGCCCAGCGTCGGAATCCGCTCAGCGGAAGGTGCGCGCGGCCGCCGACGAACTCGGCTTCTCGCCCAACCAGGCCGCCCGGGCACTTGCCTCGAACCGGGCCAACGCCGTGGCGCTTGTAATACCAGAGACGAACCTGCTGGTGCTCGGTGACCCGTTTCTCGGCGGTGTCATCACGGGCGCGTCGGAGGCGTTTCGCGACACCGATTACCAGCTCATTCTTGTCATCGTGCGGCCAGGCGACGAGCCCACCAAGGCATACCGGTTGCTGCAGTCGAGCGTCGACGGCGCGATCATTGCGTCGCATCATCTGACCGGCCTTCTTGAGCTTCAGATGGAACGCCACGCCGCGCCTTTGGTGTACGTCGGACGGCCGTTATCGGTTGAGTCGGCCATGTACGTTGACGTCGATAATGTGCGTGTCGGATACCTGGCGGCGCAGCGCCTGCTCGAACGAGGGGCTCGTCGCATCGCCTGTCTGGCCGGGCCGGAAGACATGACGCCGGTTCGTGATCGCCTGGCGGGTTGGATCGAGGCGCTCAGCGAAGCAGGGGACGCGCCCGGGCCAGTGGCCCATGTGCCCTTTACGTCGCAGGACGGCGCCGAAGCAATGCGGCGGTTACTGGAACAAGACCCCAGCATTGACGCGGTGTTCGCGCAATCCGACCTGCTGGCGGTTGGGGCGGTACGTGTTCTGCAAGGCACGGGCCGAGTTGTCGGCCGCGATGTTTTGGTGGTTGGCGTCGACGACTCGGATCTGGCGCGAAACACGGTGCCACAACTGACTTCGGTGACAAACCCGTCCTCGGAATTGGCACGCCGAGCTTCGCAGATGCTGTTGCGAGTGCTTGAAGACGGCGCTGTCACCGCCGAGCCCGAGATCATTGAACCCCAGATCGTCTGCAGAGAGTCCGCCTGAGGTTTTCCGACAATGTGAAATCGCTTCCACCTGGTGCCGGTGGTCGTCATGGCGCATAGCTAGGATGTCATCATGAGCAACGCAATGACGCCGCCGCGTCCAAACCCTGCCGTCACCGCCGATATCCTGGCTCGGGTCGCCGCTTTGACCCTGCAAGAAAAGGTCGAATTGCTGACGGGCAAGACGCATTGGCGCACCTATTCCGCACCGGGCATCGGGCTACGAGAACTCGTCATGTCTGACGGTCCGACGGGCATCCGTGGCGAGGAGGAAGACCCGTCCGAGCGCTCGCTGTCGCTGCCGTGCCCCAGCGCCGTCGCCGCCACCTGGGACACCGGGCTGGCTGAACAAGCCGCCAGCATCCACGCCGCCGAAGCCCGCCGCCACCAAGTGGACGTCATTTTGGCGCCGGTCGTCAACATCCAACGCACCCCGGTGGGCGGGCGACACTTCGAATTTCAGTCGGAAGACCCGCTGCTGAGCGGCGACATGGCCTGCGCGGTCATCAACGGCATACAGGGCGAGGGGGTCGGCACCTGCATCAAGCATTTCGTAGGCAACGAATCGGAAACCATGCGCACGCAGTACCTGTCGCGCATCGCGCCGCGACCGCTGCGTGAAGTGTATTTGGCGCCCTTCGAACGCGCCGTCAAGGACGCCCACGCCTGGAGCATCATGGCGTCCTACAACCGTCTGGACGATGGGGTAGAGGCCGCCCCGGCGGTCGCGCACCACCGACTGCTGACCGGCATTCTGAAGGATGAATGGGGTTTCGACGGCGAGGTCGTGAGTGACTGGACCGCCACCAAGACGACAGTTGAGCCGGCTCTCGGCGGGCTGGACCTCGTCATGCCCGGGCCGGCCGGTCCATGGTCGGACGGGCAATTGCTCGCCGCCGTCCAACGCGGGGACGTCGATGAGGCGTTCATCGATGACAAAGTCGCCCGCCTTCTGCTGCTCGCCAGTCGCGTGGGCGGTCTGGACGGGTACGATGCTGCCGTGCCAAAGCGCCTCGTCAAACCAGAGGACGAGGACGATGTAGTCCGCCATCTGGCCGCTCGTGCCATCGTCGTGCTGTCCGACAAGACGGGCGCGCTGCCCGTCGCTGACCCGGCAGCGATCCAATCGGTGGCGGTCATCGGCCCGAACGCCGTGGACATGTACATACAGGGCGGCGGTTCGGCACTGGTGGAACCTGCCGGTGTGTACACCACGGCGCAGGCTTTTGGCGTGGCCTTCCCGAACGCGGTTGTGCGTGTCGCGGCCGGTGCGTCGTCGCGCGTCACCCCGCTAGTTGCCGACCCGTCAATCGCCAAAGACCCCCTCACCGGCCAGCCGGGCGTCCATGTACAAGCTCTGGCAGGGGACGGCACGGTGCTGCTGGAGGAAACCCGCGCCGACACCGACATCTTTTGGCGTTCGGATCTGCCGAACGACGCCACGCGGGTGCGTTTGGCCACCGATCTGAGGCTCACCGAACCGGGAACGCATGTGGTAGGCCTGGGCGCGCCGGGTGCACAAAGGTTCAGCGTCAATGGGGACCTGGTTTTCGAATCAGATGACGAGACCACCGCCGGCCTGGTGTTCCTACGATCGGAACACCACACCCCGCAATTTCACACCGTCGCCGTGGAGGGCCCGGGCGTGGCGCATCTCGAAATCGAGGTACAGCACTTCGCGGACGACGACTGGAGCAGCTTCGTGCGCGCCGTCATCTACCACGAAACCCCACAGCCGACACCCGAGCAGCAGATCGCCGATGCTGTTGCACTCGCCCGCGAGGCAGATCTGGCTGTGGTGATTGTGGGGACGAACTCGCAGGTCGAGTCCGAGGGCTTCGACCGGGGCAACCTTGACCTGCCCGGACGCCAAAACGAGCTGGTTGCGGCGGTGCTGAACGCCCGGCCTGACGCGGTGATTGCCGTCAACGCCGGGGCCCCCGTCGTGTTGCCATGGCTGGAGCGCGCCAATACGGTGCTGTGGACTTGGTTCTCCGGTCAAGAGGGCGCTCGAAGCCTGGCTGACGTGCTCAGCGGATGCACCGAGCCGTCCGGCCGCCTGCCCTGGACGCTGCCGGCCAGCTATGGGGACGTCCCCGTACCTGACGGGCTCCCGGTCGGTAACGATTTGCTGATCGACTACACCGAAGGCATTCATGTGGGGTATCGCGGGTGGCTGCGTGCGGGTACACAACCGGCCCGCCCATTCGGCTTTGGCCTGGGCTGGACGACCTGGCGATACGGCGACCCGGTGATCGGCCAAGACGGCGACGACGTCACCGTGCAGGTGGATGTCACAAACACCGGCGCTCGAGCCGGTCACGAGACGGTGCAGGTGTACCTTGAGGTTGTCGGCGAGACCGCCGTCGAGCGCCCGGTGCGCTGGCTGGCTGGTTTCGTCGGCGTGGACGCCAACCCGGGGCAGACCGCCAGCGCCAGCGTGACCATACGTCAACGGGCCTTCCAGACCTGGGACGACAACTTGAAGGCCTGGGTGACGCCACCTGGCGAATACCGAATCCTGGTCGCGCACGACCTGCTGGACGACCGCAAAACAACAACCATTGTGAGGTGAATCATGGAAACTACCGAAAAAAACCTGCAAATCGGCATCATCGGCGCCGGTGACATTCTTCGTCAGTATCTGAAGACTTTCGATGCTGTGCCATCCGTACACATCGCGGCCATGGCCACGGCCCACCTTGAGCGGGCTCAAGCGGCCGCCGCCGGACGGGACACCCAGGTCTGCACCGTTGACGACCTGCTCGCGGACAAGACGATCGACCTCGTCGTCAACCTGACGCCACCGCCGGTGCATGCTCAGTTGAACGGCGACGCTATTGCCGCCGGCAAGCACGTCTATAGCGAAAAGCCGTTGGCCGCCACGCCAGAACAGGCCGACGCCCTGCTGGCAGCCGCAGCCGACGCGGGCGTCACCGTCGGCTGTGCGCCCGACACGTTCCTCGGCACCGGGCTTCAGACGACTGCCCGCGCCCTGGCGGACGGAATGATCGGCGAGCCGTTCGCCGCGACGGCCATCTGGGGCGGATCTGGGCCGGAACCCTGGCACCCGAATCCGCAGTTCTTCTACGAGGCTGGTGGCGGTCCGGTGCTCGACATGGGGCCGTACTACGTGACGGCCTTGGTTGCCCACCTAGGTCCAGTGGCCGCCGTCCACGCCTGCTCGCGCACAACCAACCGGGCCCGTGTGGTCGGGTCGGGCCCGCTGAAGGGCACAGCGTTGCATGTCGATGTGCCAACCTATGCCACAGCCATATTGGAGCATGCCTCCGGCGTGCTCAGCACCGTCTCCCTGAGCTTCGAGACCTTTGCCGGAATGGCCGGCTTGGAGATCTACGGCACCGGTGGCACCTTGCGCCTGCCCGACCCGAACATGTTCGACTTGCGAGGCTCCGTGGCCCTGGCCGACGACCCCTCCCTGTGGCGCGAACTCGAGCCGTCCGGCGGCTACGCCGATTTGGGGCGTGGCGTCGGTGCGGTGGAGTTGTGGGCCGCCGTCCGGGCAGGTCGCACGCCGCGGGCCTCTGGAGCCATGGCGGCGCACGTGACGCACGTGTTGGCAGCCATAAATGCGGGTGGCGACACGTCAATCGACAGCCAGTTCGCGGTGCCGGCGCTCGTGCCGTTGGGGGATGACCCAACCAAGACGTCGGAGTGACTGGAAATCTTTACCAATTTGCAATGAAAGCGCTCTCAGTTTCGGTGGACTTTGACTTCGAGTAGGCCATAGACTGTCACGAAAGTAGCCCTGCGCATTGAGGTGCAAGGCAGGCGGCGCAAAGGAGAGCGCTATGCAAACGACGCAGCGGGTCGGCCTCGTGGGAGCGGGACCAGCCACCCAGGCTATTCATTTGCCGACGCTCAAAATGTTCGGCGACCAAATCCAAGTCACCCACATCGTCGACCCGAATGTGACCCTGGCGGAAGCCGTGGCGGCGCCGCTGGATGCCCACGCGTCAGGCAGCCTCGACGACATGCTCGCGGACGGGGTGGATATCGCCGTCGTGGCCTCGCCCAACGCCTTCCACGCCGCACAGATCCAGGCCCTTTGCGCGGCCGGCGTGAAAGGCATCATGGCCGAAAAGCCGCTGGCCACCACCGGTGATGAGGCCCAAGCAGTGGCTGGCGCGGTGCGCGCAGCCGGCACAGCCTTGGTGGTGGGGGCAATGCACCTGTACGACCCCGCGTGGATCGCGGCCCACGAGTCTATGGCCGAACACGTAACGGCACCTATCCGCGTGCGGTGCGCCACCTACTTGCCGCCGAACTCGTACTACGAGGACCAGGCCACTAAGATGATCCGTCCACCCGCGCCCCCTGAGCCGGCCGAGCCGCCCAGCGCCGCAGACGTATTGCGTGGCGGGGTGTTGGGTTTGGCTATTCACGACTTGCCGTTGATCCGTCGATTCATTCCAAGCCTCGACAACGTCAGCAAGGCGGAAACCGCGACGCCTTGGGGTTATGCGATAACGGCAGAGGGCCAGGCGGGCAGTGTCGAATTGTTGGCCCGCATGGGTGACACCTGGCAGGCGGATTGGACGCTGCAGATTTCGAGTGAGGATGGGGCCAACCTGACGATGCAGATGCCCCCGTCCTACGTCCATGTCGGCTCGGCCACGGCAACTGTCAGCGGGGTGCCGGGAAGCCCAGCCACGACTTTTGGACCTTACAAGACTGACGGCTACATTGCGGAATGGCAGGAACTGCTAGCCATCATGGACGGCGCCACGCCCCGTTACAGCCTTGACGACATGATGGCCGACTTCATGTATGCCTTGGCGCTGGCCGATTTGGCCGTCGCCGCGAACGACGGCGAGCAGTCATGAGCACACCCGCCGCACACAAGTTTCAGACGTCGCCCCGAGCGGCGCTGGAAGAGGCCAGGGTTCATCTGAGCCCACTCGATGGCCCTCACAAAAAGAAGGAGAATAAATGAGTCACCACAAGGCATTGAAGGGCGTCGTCGTTGCGCTCTCGGCAATGCTGGTAGCGAGCGGCTTCGCGGGTTGCGCCAGCACCCCGTCTGGCGGCGGCAGCAGCACCACCAGCGGCGGAGCAGCCACTGATGTTGTCAACCTGGAGTTTTGGGATATGGCTTGGGGGCCCAGCGGGGTCTATGACACCAAGGCCAAAGAACTGGTCGATGCTTTCAACCAAGCGAACCCTGGCATCCACGTCAACTACACCCTAAACACCTGGGACAACTGGTATCAAACGTTCGCGCAAGCCGTCGCATCGGGCACAGCACCTGACGTCTCGACCGGTGGCGGCTTCCAGCCATTCGGCCTGCAGCAAGACGCTGACGCGATCTTGCCGTTGAACGACCTAGTGCAGAAGTGGCAATCGGATGGCACCGCGGCCGATTTCAAGCCCGGCACGTTGGATTACTACAAGGACGCCAGTGGCAACTACCTTGCGATCCCGTGGGGCATGGACATCCGCGTGTGGTACGCCCGCCAAGATCTGTTGGATCAGGCTGGCGTGCAACTGCCGACCACCTATGACCAACTGAAGACGGATTGCGACGCCGTGCACAAGCTGGGTGCCGACACCTACGGTATCGCCGACGGCGGCACACCGCACTGGACGTTCATGCAGGGCATCGCCTTCGGTGCCGGCATGCTTGGCCCGGACGGCAACCCTCAGTTGACGACCAACCCGACTGAACTGTCCGCGCTTCAGTACATCGCTTCGATGGGCCAGGGCGGCTCCGGCTGCATCAACCCGTCGGCCACGACAATCAGCCAAGACGACGCCATCGCCATGTTCGATCAGGGCAAGGCCGCGTTCGTGATGGACTCGCCGTCATTCGCGACGCACGTGTCCGCCGACACGCTGAAGGTCACCAAGGTTGTGCCGGTTATGTCGGACAACAGTGGCAACAAGAACGGTCTCTACTTCATCAACGGCATCATGGCCTACAAGCAGACCAAGCATCCGGCCGAAGCCGAGAAGTTCATTGAGTACTGGTCCAGTGTTGGCGATCAGCTGATTCTGGCTGGCGCCTCCGCCGTGTCTCCGCGCACCTCGCTCGACACCAAGGTACAGGCCAGCGCTGACCCTCTCTACAAGGAAGCCGCAGCAACTTGGGGCCCGCCAACGGCCAAGCCGTTGTACACCCAGGCACCGGCTGGTTCGGGCGTCATGAACACTGTTGATGGCGATCCGACGATGACGGACCTTGAAAGGGCACTCTTCGCAGGCACGCCATCTGTGGCAGATGCTGCAGCGGCAGCCCAAGCGAAGCTACAGGGCTTCGTCGACGCGAGTAAGTAGCGTCATCTTTGGGGACCTGGCCGTCTTCTCGGGCGGCCAGGTTCTCCATGTAGTGTGAGTTCAGCAATGGAGGGAGGCAATGATGTCGAACCCGGCAACGACGGCAGTCGTCGTGAAGAAGAGGGCAGCATCAGGTGATGCCCAGGCACGCCGCGACCGAATGCTGTCGATCAACCTGGCCATTCCGTCGATTGTGCTGCTGGGGTTTGCCCAGATTTGGCCCATGCTCCAGGGCATTATGTATAGCTTCCAAAAGGGAGTCATGGCCAAGCCGTCCCAAGGCTGGATCGGGCTGACGAACTATGGGAAGGTTCTGGCGGATCCCGGCTTCTGGAGCGCGGTGCGGTTCACGATCATGTTCGCCATCGGCGGGGTGTTGCTCTCATACTTGCTGGGCCTCGGTTTGGCGCTGCTGCTGATGAAGCCCATGCCGATGCGCGGTTTCATCCGGGTCGGTCTGATTCTGCCCTGGGTGGTTCCACCAATCGTGGGCATGACGGCCTGGCGCTGGATGCTGCAAGACCAGTCGGGTGCGGTGAATCAGGTTCTGATGGCCATAGGACTTCACCCCATCTACTTCTTCAACGATCCAAAGTGGACGGTTGTCGCCGCCATCATCGCGAAAGCATGGCGATCTTTCCCGTTCATGCTGGTGTCGCTGATGGCCACTCTGTCGGCGTTGGACGATCAACTACTGGAGGCCGCCGCCATCGACGGCGCCAATGCCTGGAAAAAGTTCTGGCATGTGACCTTCCCGCAGATCCTGCCGATGAGCGCCATCTTGTGGGTGTTAATGACGATTTGGTCAGTCAACGACTATGAGACGCCGTATCTGTTGACTAACAACTCGGCCAACGCGCGAACAATGATGGTCTACACCTTCGATACATCGATTTTCGGGACGAACGGTCTGGGTACCGGTTCGGCCTCGGCCGTGCTGACGCTGCTGGTGCTGGGCGTCTTGGCCTACTTCATGCTCAAACTCCAGAAGGCAGGTGGCAACGACTAATGTCTGATGTGACTATTACCAATGCGACGCCAGTCGTCGACTTGAGAAGGGGCCGCCACATCCGTCGGCGGGTCGGGGCCTGGGTGCTGGCGATCGTGTTGTTGATCGTCATGCTTCTGATCAACATGCCCGTCATCTTGACCGTCATCAACTCGTTCCGTCCGAACCTGGACATTTTGCACGGGTCAACACTGCTTCCCCAAAACGTGACACTGCAGAACTACCAAGCCATCTTGAACAAGACCGATTTTCCTCTCTGGTTCACGAACTCGGTGTGGGTGTCGGTGGTCGCCACGGTTATCACATTGATCGCCTCGGGGTTGGCCGGCTATTCGCTGTCGCGCTACCGCACCAAGGTGAATGCGGTCTATTCGAACACCTTGATGGCTTTCCAGATGTTCCCGCTGGTGCTGTCGATCATCGCCTTGATGATCATCTTCAACCGGTTGAAACTCACCCAGACGTTCTTCCCGGCGATCATTTTGTACATCGTCATGGCGCTGCCGTTTTGCACCTGGATGTTCAAAGGCTTCTTCGACTCGATACCGAGGGAGTTGGAGGAAGCCGCTCGGGTGGACGGCTGCTCGTCCTTCTCTGCGATGATCCGGATCGTTGTGCCGCTGGCCGGGCCCGGCGCGGCCGCAGTGGCGATTTACGCCTTCCTTCTCGCCTACAACGAGTACATGGTGGCGTCGGCCTTCCTGAAATCGCCAGCCACGCTGAGGACGGTGTCGATCGGCCTGCGCTCGTTCTTCCAGCAGAACACCACCGAATGGGGCCAGATCCTGGCCGCCGCCTCGCTGGCCGCCATTCCGCCGCTGATCTTGTTCCTGTTGGTCCAGAAATGGATGATTCAGGGCATGGCCGCAGGTGCGGTCAAAGGTTGAGCCAATCTTTCCAGCGCGGCAGTTCGGCTTCGGCTTGTGCCATGCCCGCATCGTATGTGGCCTGCAGCTTGGCGACGTTCGTAGTGTTTGACGTTGCCACGGGCTTGGTGTCAGGTACGAACACCAGCGCCTGACCGGACCGCTCCAGTTCGAAGATCTGCTGACGCATGGCGTTGTAGATGGCCGGGCGTCCGTTGACCGCGTCACCGACGGCGGGGTGTTTGCGCCACCAGGCGTTCGCCACCGGCTTGGGCACCTCGGGTCCTTTGACGTACTCCCTCTCTCGCGTCAGCACGATGAAGAACCGCTTGAAGCCGGCAGCCATGGCGGCGTCGAGGGGGATGCCGCCACTTGGGCCGAGCGCGCCGTCTAGGTAATAGTGCCCGTTGATCTCAACCGGTGGCATCAGCATCGGCATGGACGATGAAGCGCGCACCCGCGTGAGCAGATCTCGCAGGGTGTGGATGTCGGCCTTGGTGAACCATGTCTCCTCGCCCGTGTCAATGTCGAAAGAGCCGATGCGCATGTCGGCCGGGTTGGCTTGAAAAGCCACGAAATCAACCGGCAAGGCCTGTCCCGGCCCCGAGGTGTGCATGTAGATGTACTCAGAGTCGAACAGACCGCGTCCGCGCAACCATGTGGCGGGGGAGCCGATCCTGGGGTCTGCGCCGAAGTCGACGAAGCTATGTTTGGCACGGTCGGGCTGGCGGGCCAGGAAGTTGACGGTGTGGGATGAGCCGGCCGAGATGCCGCAAACCAGCGGGAAGGCGATGCCCTCGCGCAACAGTAGTTGGACAACGGGGGCGCTGACGGAGGCGCGCATGCCGCCGCCCTCGAATACCAGGGCAACGTCTGGTACGGTGGTGACGCTATCGAGGGCAGCGGCTGTGATGATGCTGGATGTCACAAGGCACCAGAATAGTCCAGGCGTCGATGAAGAAATCTAATTTTGTATCGGCGCGCCACACATGGCACAATTGTGTGGTTGTCTTCACCACGTGGCGCGCTGTGCCGCGGTTGCGAGATGCTGCAAATCACGGAGCTGATCAGCGCCAAAGAGTGCAGCGCGCGCGACACTCCCGACATCGTGGGCCGAGCAACAGGGCTTTGACAAGCCGAAATGCCAGCAAATCCGGGCCAATTTCCGGTGCCGCTGGGCGGCTTGCCCCTCAACGAGAGGATTGATATGGCGACTCAACGGATTCGCATTAGGCTTCGGGCCTATGACCATGAGGTCATCGATTCGTCGGCGCGCAAGATCGTTGACACCGTGACCAGGACGGGTGCGAAAGTGGCCGGCCCAGTGCCGCTGCCGACCGAGAAGAACGTGTGGTGCGTCATCCGCTCGCCCCACAAATACAAGGACAGCCGCGAGCATTTCGAGATGCGCACGCACAAGCGGCTTATCGACATCATCGACCCCACCCCCAAGACAGTCGACTCGCTCATGCGGCTCGACTTGCCGGCGGGTGTCGACATCGAGATCAAGTTGCCGTGAGGAACGTGAAATGACGATAGAACGAAAAGTCAAGGGCTTGCTGGGCACCAAGCTCGGCATGACCCAGCTGTGGGACGAGAATAATCGCTTCGTGCCGGTGACCGTCATTCAAGCCGGTCCGTGCGTCGTGACACAGGTTCGCACCCCGCAGATCGACGGCTATTCGGCCATCCAGATGGGTTTTGGGGCCGTCGATCCCAAGCGCGTCACAAAGCCGGTGGTCGGTCACTACGAGAAGGCCGGTGTGCCAGCCCGTCGCCACATGATGGAGCTACGCACCACCGACGCGTCGGAGTATGAGGTCGGCAAGGAATTGAAGGCCGACATGTTCGAGGCGACCGAGGTGGTTGATGTCATCGGCATCACCAAAGGCAAGGGCACGGCGGGCGTCGTCAAGCGTCACGGTTTCGGTGGTCTGCGGGCCAGCCACGGCGTGCACCGCAAGCACCGTTCGCCCGGCTCCATCGGCGGTTGCTCGACGCCTGGCAAGGTGTTCAAGGGCATGCGCATGGCCGGCCGTATGGGCAACCAGCGTCACACCGTCCAGAACCTTACGGTTCACGCGGTGGACGTTGACAAGAACCTGATTATTGTTAAGGGCGCTGTGCCGGGCAACAACGGCTCGCTGGTGGTTATCCGCAGCGCCGTGAAGAAGGGTGGTCTGGCGTGAGCACCATTGATCTTTTGAACGCGGAGGGGGCCAAGGCGGGTACCGTCGATCTTCCGGCCGACCTCTTCGATATCACAACCAACGTGCCGTTGATTCACCAAGTGGTGACGGCCCAGTTGGCTGCTGCCCGCCAGGGCACCCATGCCACCAAGACGCGCGGCCTGGTCCGCGGCGGCGGCATCAAGCCATGGCGCCAAAAGGGCACCGGTCGGGCCCGTCAGGGTTCGCGACGCGCCCCGCAGTGGGTCGGTGGCGGCACCGTGTTCGGCCCGCAGCCGCGTTCGTACAATCAGAAAACGCCCAAGCGCATGATCCAGGCGGCCCTGTTGGGGGCGCTGTCGGACAGGGCTCGCGAAGGGCGTGTTTTTGTCTTCGACGCCATCGTCAGCGGCGATGTGCCGTCCACCCGTCAAGCGAGCGCCGCGCTGGCTTCGCTGGCCGAGTACCGCAACATTTTGGCGATTCTCGACCGTGACGATTTTGTTGGCTGGCTGTCGCTGCGCAACCTGCCCAACGTGCAGGTCATCGCGGCCGACCAGTTGAACGCCTACGACATCGTTGTGGCCGACGTGCTGGTGTTCACCCAAACGGCCATCGAGGTTTTCGCCGCCGCCAAGGGTTCCACTGTCACGGTCAAGGTCGACAAGAAGCCGGCCAAGGCCGAAAAGGCCGACGACGAGTCAGCCGACGACGCCAAGCCCGCCAAGAAGGCCGCTGCCAAGAAGGCTGAAGCCACCGAGGCTGTGGACGAGGTAGCAGACGAGGTCGAAGAGGTCGTGAAGCCCGCCAAGAAGGCTGCTGCCGCCAAGGCCGTTGACGAGGCAAAAGACGAGGTCGAAGAGGTCGTCAAGCCGGCCAAGAAGGCTGCCGTCAAGAAAGCTGCCGAACCGGTTGAAGCGGAAGCCGAAGCCGAGGTGAAAGATGCCGTCAAGGCACCCCGGAAAGCTGCCGCGAAGAAGGTAGCCGAGGTTGCGGCTGAAGCTGAGGAGGAAGCAAAGTGAGCGTAGTCCGCATCCCCGACCCGCGGGACATCCTGCTCGCACCAGTGGCGAGTGAGAAGAGTTATGCGTTGATTGACGACGGGAAGTACACCTTCATCGTCGCACCAGACGCCAACAAGTCGCAGATCAAGATTGCCGTCGAGCAAGTGTTCGGCGTCAAGGTCGTAAGCGTCAACACACTGAACCGGGCAGGCAAGCGTCAGCGCACCCGCTACGGCTGGGGCAAGCGCTCCGACCGCAAGCGCGCCATCGTGACCGTCGCGCCGGGCCAGAAGATTGATGTCTTCGAGACGGCGACGGCGTAAGGAAGGTTGACTGACTAATGGCTATTCGCAAATACAAGCCGACCACACCGGGTCGCCGCGGCTCGTCCGTCTCGGACTTTGCCGAGTTGACGCGCCGCACACCCGAGAAGTCGCTGTTGACGTCAAAGCCCAAGACGGGTGGACGCAACAACCAGGGCCGCATCACCACGCGTCACATCGGCGGTGGTCACAAGCAGGCCTACCGCATCATCGATTTCCGCCGTTACGACAAGGACGGCATGCCCGCCAAGGTGGCGCATATCGAGTATGACCCGAACCGTACGGCTCGCATCGCGCTGCTGCACTACCAGGACGGCGAGAAGCGCTACATCATCGCGCCGATCGGCCTGGTGCAGGGCGCCGAGATCGTCTCCGGCCCGGACGCTGACATCAAGCCCGGCAACAACCTGCCGCTTCGCAACATCCCGGTCGGCACCACGGTGCATGCCGTTGAGATGCGTCCCGGCGGTGGCGCCAAGATGGGCCGCAGTGCCGGGGCGTCCATCCAGTTGGTGGCTCGCGAAGGGCGTTTCGCCACGCTGCGTCTGCCGTCAGGCGAAATGCGCATGGTTGACGTGCGTTGCCGCGCGACAGTCGGCGGTGTCGGCAACGTCGAGCAGTCAAACATCAACTGGGGTAAGGCCGGCCGCACCCGCTGGAAGGGCGTCCGCCCGACAGTGCGTGGCGTCGTCATGAACCCCTTCGACCACCCGCACGGCGGTGGCGAGGGCAAGACGTCCGGTGGCCGTCACCCCGTCAGCCCCTGGGGCAAGCCCGAGGGCCGCACCCGCTCGAAGAAGAAGGCATCGAGCAAGATGATTATCCGTCGCCGCAAGTCC